>JAYSDS010000132.1:0-16594 GCA_041914265.1 Roseomonas sp. | reverse complement strand
GGTGAGGTTTGGAGAGGGGCAGCGCCCCTCTCCATCCCCACTCGCGCCGATGGGCCAGAACCCCTCCAACGCGCCTTTCCCTGTCAGTCGTCATCCCCGCGCGGCACGCCGCCCGCTTCCACCGCCGGTACCTCGCGCGCCACGGACAGGATCAGCCGCCGCAGCCAGGCATGGCCTCCGTCGCTTTCCAGTCGTCGATGAAAGATCATCGACAGCCTGGTGTGACGGATCTCGACGGGGGATTCGCGCAACGCCAGCCCGTGCGCCTCGGCCAGCAGCCGTGCGAGGCGCGAGGACAGCGTCATCACCATGTCGGTGCGCTTCAGGATCTCCGGCACGGCGGACAGATGCGCCACCACCGCCCCCAGGCGCCGCTTCTTTCCGCGCGCCGCCAGTGCGACGTCCAGCGCCCCGTCGCGCGACCCGTTGGGCGAGTGCAGCAGATGGGGGAAGGTAATCAGCCGGTCTTCGGTCAAGACGCCCTTGGCCAGCGGATGGCCTTCGCGCATCAACGTCATGAAGGCTTCGGGCAGGAGGCGGATGCGGGTGTAGATCGCCGGCGGCTCGGGCAGCATGCCGAGGGCGAGTTCCGCCTCCCCGCGTTCAAGCAGTTCCTGCCAATTGGTGCGGTCGGCGTGGCGGATCGCGAGCAGGCAGCCTGGCGCCTCCCGTGCCATCCGTTCCAGGAGCAACGGCGCCAGCACGGCTTCGGCATATTCCGACAGCGCGATGACGAAGACCCGGTCGGAGACCGCGGGATCGAAGGGAGCATGCGCCGCGAGGGTGTCGCGCAGCCGGTCCAGCACCTCGGCCACCGGGCCGGCCAGGGCGATGGCCAGTTCCGTCGGCTCCACCCCGCCGGGGCGGCGGAGGAACAATTCGTCGTTGAGCGCGGCGCGCAGTCGCGCGAGCGCGTTCGAGACCGCCGGCTGCGACAGGTTCAGCCGCTGCGCCGCGCGCGTGACATGCCGTTCGCGGGCCACCGCGTCGAAGACGCGCAGGAGGTTCAGGTCGAGGGTTGCCAGGTCCGCCATTCGTGCTGGTGATGATGACCGTTCCGAAGCCCCGTTGGAAGCCGGGATGGTCGTCGGGGCATGGTTCCATCAGCGAAAGGCCACAGGGCCTTCTGAAAAACAGGGACCACGACAATGACCGACGTGAAGACCACCACCCCCTATGCGGCCTTCCTGCTCCGCGTGAGCCTGGGCCTGCTGTTCCTCGCCCACGGCGCGGTGCTCAAGCTCGGCACCTTCGGTGTCGCCGGCACGATGGGCTACTTCGGTTCGCTCGGCTATCCGCCGTTCTTCGCCGTCATCGTCATCGCCGCCGAGATCGGGGCGGGCATCGCGCTCATCCTCGGCGTCGGCGTGCGTGTGGTCAGCCTGCTCGCCCTGCCGATCCTGGTCGGCGCGACGCTGCAACACATCCCGAATGGCTGGATGTTCGGCGCGCCGCGCGGCGGCTGGGAATTCCCGGTGCTGTGGACCGCGCTGCTGCTGGTGCAGGCCGGCCTTGGCGCGGGGGCCTTCGCCCTCGACGTGAACCGGCTGCTGGGCCGTCAGGTGATCCCGGCCAACGCCTGACCCATTCGATCGCATGAAGACGGGCGGGGGAGCGATCCCCCGCCCGTTTCGCGTTGCGCGGTCAGTAGATGTCAGGCTCGGGCGTCGGCAGCGTGCCTTCCAGGAAGCGCAGGTCACAGCCCTCATCGGCCTGGGTGACGTTGTCGAGATAGAGCGAGGTCCAGCCGCGCCCATAGCGCCGTGGCGGCGGCGTCCAGGCGGCGCGGCGGCGCTCCATCTCCGCTTCATCCACCAGCAGGTCGAGCCGGCGGTTCGCGACGTCCAGCCGGATCAGGTCGCCATCCTGTACGAAGGCGAGCGGCCCGCCGACATGGCTTTCGGGCGCCACGTGGAGCACGCAGGTGCCATAGGACGTGCCGGACATCCGGGCATCGCTGATCCGGACCATGTCGCGAACGCCCTGCTTCAGCAGCTTCTGCGGCAGCGGCAGCATGCCCCATTCCGGCATGCCGGGCCCGCCCTGCGGCCCCGCCTGCTTCAGCACCAGCACGGAATCCGCAGTGACATCAAGATCGGGATCGTCCAGCCGCTTCTTGAGATCCGCGTAGTTCTCGAACACCACGGCCGGGCCGGTGTGCTGCAACAGGCGCTGTTCCGACGCGCTGGTCTTGATCACCGCGCCATTGGGGGCGAGCGAACCCTTCAGCACCGCGAGACCGCCTTCCGCCTGCAAGGGCTTGTCGATCGGCAGGATCACGCTCTCGTCGAAGATCTCGGCCGTGGCGATGTTCTCGCCGACTGTCCGACCGGTGACGGTCTTCGCGGACAGGTCGAGATACGCCGCGATGCGCTTCATGAAGGCGCGGGCACCGCCGGCGTAGAAGAAATCCTCCATGAGCTTCTCGCCGGCGTTCGGGCGGAGATTGGCGAGAAGCGGCACGCGCGCGGACAGCCGGTCGAAGCGTTCAAGATCCAGCATCACCCCCGCACGCCGCGCCATGGCGATCAGGTGGGGGATGGCGTTGGTCGACCCGCCGAAGGCCATGGTCGTGGTGACGGCATTGTCCACGCTGCCCTCGGTGATGATGGCCTGCGGCGTCAGGTCTTCCCACACCATCTCGACGATGCGCTTGCCGGATTCCGTCGCCATGCGCGGATGGGCGGAATCCGCCGCGGGGATCGAGGACGCACCAGGCAGGGTGAAGCCAAGCGCTTCCACTGCGAGCATCATCGTCGCCGCTGTGCCGGCCGTCATGCAGGTGCCGAAGGACCGCGCGATGCCGCCTTCCATGTCCTTCCACTGCTCTGGCGTGATGTTCCCCGCACGCAGTTCGGCATGGTACTTCCACACATCCGAACCCGACCCCAGCGTCTTGCCGCGCCAATTGCCGCGCAGCATCGGACCGGCGGGGACGAAGATGCAGGGCAATCCGCTGCTGATCGCGCCCATCATCAGGCCGGGCGGTGTCTTGTCGCAGCCGCCGAGGAGCACGAGCCCGTCGCAGGGATGCGACCGCGCCAGTTCCTCCGTCTCCATCGCGAGCAGGTTGCGATAGAGCATGGAGGTCGGCTTCTGGTACTGCTCCGTGACCGGATGCGCCGGCAGTTCCACCGGGAAGCCGCCCGCCTGCCAGACGCCGCGCTTCACTTCCTCCGCGCGCGTGCGGAAGTGGAAGTGGCAGGGGCTCAGCTCCGACCAGGTGTTGATGATGCCGATCACCGGCTTGCCCCGGAAGTCGCTCTCGGCATAGCCCGCCTGCAGCATGCGGCTGCGGTGGCCGAAGGCGCGCAGATCCTCCACGCCGAACCAGCGGTGGCTGCGCAATTCCTCGGGACGCTTGCGGGGCATGGCGGCGGCTCCTCCTCTTCGCTTCCCGTGCAAGCTGCCAACTGCTATGGCAGTTGTCCATGGCCGCTGGCAGGACTGCCCTGGGACACCTCGTACCGCTGGCCGAGGAGGACACGCTCTCCCTCGGCGAGCGTGCGTATCGTCGCCTTCGCGAGTCGATTGTCCAGGGAATGCTGCCGGCGGGACGGAAGATCTCGGAACGCAGCATCGCCGGGGAGCTCGGCATCTCCGCCCAACCGGTGCGCGAGGCGCTGCGGCGGCTCGAACAGGATGGGATGGTCGTCACCCTGCCCCGCCGCGGCACGGTGGTGGCGGAGATGGGGCCGGCGCAGCTTGGCGAGCTCGGGCGCATCCGCGCCGCGCTCGAAGGCGTGGCGACCGCGCTCGCCGCCGAACGCATGGATGCGGAGGCCCTGGCCGCGCTCGCCGGCATCCTCCGGCGCATGAAGGCCGCGACCGAGGCCGCCGACCACGATGCGATCGATGAGGCGAATGAGGAATTCCACGCCCTGATCCATCGCGCGACGGGCAACCTCTTCCTCATCCGCTCGCTCGCCTCGCTGCGCGCCTACGACAATCTCGGGCGGCACCGCGCGGTGGGCAGCACGCCGCGGGACCTGCCCAAGGCGCTGATCGAACACCGGGGCATCGTCGCCGCGCTGAAGCGGCGCGATCCGGCCCTGGCGGAGGCCCGCATGCGCCATCACATCCTGCGATCGCTCGTCACCAACGGGGTGCTGCCCGCGCCCGAGCGCCGGCTGCGCCGGCCATGATGCTGCGGGAGGCGCTCGCCGGGATTTCCGGCATCCTCGTCACGCCCTTCGATGCGGCAGGCGGGATCGCACCGGCGCGGCTCGCGCCCATCGTCGCCCGCTGCGCCGCCGCCGGCGTGGATGCGCTGACGATCAACGGCAACACCTCCGAATTCTACGGCCTGTCCTATGCCGAGGCCGAGCGCATGCAGGCCGAGGTACCGGCGATCATCGCGGGGCGCGCACGCGTGATCGCGGGCATCGGCCGCAGCATCGTGGAGGCGACGCGCCTCGCCGCGCGGGCGAAGGCGGATGGCGCCGATGCGGTGATGGTCCATCAGCCGCCCGATCCCTTCGTCAGCCCGCGCGGCGTCGCCGACTATGTCCGCCGCGTCGCCGAGGCGGCGGGTCTGCCCGTGGTGCTCTATCTGCGCAATGCCGGCATCGGCGACGCCGCCATCGCGATGCTGACCGCCATTCCCGGCGTGGTCGCCGTGAAATGGGCGAGCGCGGACATGATGGCCCTTGCACGCGCCATGCGCGCGGCGCCGGAGGTGCTGTTCGTCTGCGGCCTGGCGGAACCCTGGGCCCCGGCCATGGCGGGGCTTGGCGCGCGGGGATTCACCTCCGGGCTCATCAACGTCGTCCCGCAGCGTTCCGTGGCGATCCTCGCCGCGCTCCGCGCGGGCGATGTCGCGGCGACGAACGCGCTCATCGCCGAGATCGCGCCCTTCGAGGCACTGCGCGCCGAGGAGCAGAACGGCGCCAATGTCTCGGTGGTGAAGGCATCGCTCGCGCTGATGGGCGAGGATGTCGGGCCTGCACGGCCACCAGCCGCCTGGCCGCTCGGTGAGGCGTCGCTTGAACGGTTGCGCGGCCTCCTCGCCGGCTGGAGGATTCCGGTTCAGGAACGTTGACGGCGGGCCGGCGGGGGCCTCAGACTGCCATCTGCTATTGCAGTTGATGCCATGAGGGGCAGGCAAACCGCCCCCGTCCGAGGAGACATCCATGACAACCAGAGCCACGCGGCCCCGCCGCGCCCTGCTTGCTGCCGTCGCCGCCGCCGCACTCGGCATGCTTGGCCTCGCCCCCGCCCCGGCGGCCGCGCAGGAATGGCGAGGCTGGAACATCCACGCCGCAGACTATCCCAACGGCATCGGCATGGACGCCTTCGCCCGGATGGTGGGCGAACGCACGAACAACCGCCTGCGGCTGCGCACCTTCCATTCCGCGCAGCTCGGCCAGCAGGACGAAGCCATCCAGCAGATGCGCCTCGGCACGATCGACTTCGCCAATTTCAACCTCTCGCCCTTCAACAACCTGGCGCCCACGACGAATGTCGTGACGCTGCCCTTTCTGTTCCGCGACGTGAGCCACATGCAGCGCTCCATCGACGGGCCGGCGGGCGAGGCGATCGCCGCCGACCTCGAGCGCATCGGCATCATCGCACTCGCCTGGTACGATGCAGGGGCGCGCAGCCTCTACACCACGCGGCCGGTGCGTACGCCCGCCGATCTGCGCGGGATGAAGATCCGCGTGCAGACCTCGGATCTATGGATCGACCTGATGCGCGCCTTGGGGGCCAACCCCACGCCGCTGCCCTTCGGCGAGGTCTTCACCTCCCTGCAATCCGGTGTGATCGATGGGGCGGAGAACAACTGGCCGTCCTATGAATCGACGCGCCATTTCGAAGTCGCGCGCTACTACTCCACCACCGAGCACTCCAACGTGCCGGAGGTGCTGGCCGTGTCCCGCCAGCGCTGGCAGCGGCTGAACGAGCAGGAGCGCGGCATCCTGCGCGCCGCGGCGATCGAATCCGCCGCCATCCGGCGCCGCGCCTGGGCCGAGCGCGAGCGTGTCTCCCGCGAGCGTGTCGTCGCCGCCGGCGTGACGGTCATCGAGATCAACGACCGCACGCCCTGGGCCGCGATGATGGAACCGGTCTACGCGAAATACGCCTCCGACCCGCGCTTGGCTGCCCTGGTGCAGCAGATCCGCGGGCTGCAGTGAAGGCGTTCTCCCGGGCGCTCGACATCCTGTCGGCGCTGACGGTGGGGCTGGCGGGCGCAGCGCTCGTCGGCCTCCTCGCCATGATGGGCTGGCTGGTCTTCGGGCGCTACGTGCTGAACGACACGCCGACCTGGATCGAGCGGGCGGCGACGCTGTCCATCCTCGCCATCGCGATGCCGGTGGCCGCCGTGGGGGTGCGAGAACGCTTCCATCTCTCGGTGCTCGGCGTGCGGGAGATGCTGCCGATCGGCGCGCAACGCTGGATCGCGATGGGTTGCGACGCGCTGATGGGGTTGTTCGGCCTCGGCATGGCGGTGTGGTCCTGGGAACTCGTCGACATGGTCGCGGCCTTCAAGATCCCGTTGCTCGGCATCAGCCAGGGCTGGACCTATGTACCGCTGACCGTGGGCGGCGCGCTGATGGTGCTCTATGCCATCGAGCAGGTGCTGAAGGACATCCTGTCCAAGGAAGGTCCGGAACAGCGCGGCGTCACCGCCGCCTTCCTGGAGTGAGGCGCGCGTGGAACCTGGCCTTCTCCTGATCTTCGCGGTCTTCGGCATCGGCGTGGTCGCCGGCGTGCCAGTGGCCTTCTGCCTCGGCATCGCCGCCGTGGCGGGCTTCATCTACGAAGGGCTGAACCCCGCCGTCGCCTTCCAGCAGATGGCGTCAGGGATGAGCATCTTCGCGCTGCTCGCCATCCCCTTCTTCATCTTCGCCGGCGAGATCATGCTGCATGGTGGCATCGCGCGGCGTCTGGTCGCCCTGGCATCCGCCTGCGTGGGCTGGATGCGCGGCGGGCTCGGCATGGTGGATGTCTCGACCTCCATGCTGTTCGGCGGCATCTCGGGTTCGGCGGTGGCCGATACCTCGGCGACCGGCGTCATCCTGATCCCGGCGATGAAGTCGAAAGGGTACGGCGTGGACTACGCCGTATCGCTGACGGTGACCTCCTCCATCGCCGGCATCCTGATCCCGCCGAGCCACAACATGATCCTCTACTCGCTCGCGGCGGGCGGGGGCATCTCGGTCTCGGCGCTATTCATCGCGGGCATCGTGCCGGGCATCCTGATGTGCCTGTTCCTCGCCATCGCCGCCTATGTGATGGCGGTGCGGCGCGGCTATCCGGCCGATGCGTGGAAGGGCTTCCGGCATCTGGCCTGGTCCTTCGTCGATGCGTTGCCGGGGCTGTTCACCGCCTTCATCATCCTGGGCGGCGTGCTGACCGGCGTCTTCACCGTGACGGAAAGCGCGGCCTTCGGCGCGATCTGGGCACTGGCCGTCACGCTGGTAGTCTATCGCGCCCTGAGCTGGGAGAATTTCACCGTCGCCGTGCGCGCTTCCGTGCGCACCACGGCAGTTGTCTTCCTGCTGGTGGGCACCGCGACCGCCTTCGCCTGGCTGCTGGCGATGTACCGGCTGCCGGATATCCTCACCGAAGGGATGCTCGCCATCAGCGACAACCCCATCGTCATCCTGCTGCTGATCAACCTCTGCCTGCTGGTGCTCGGCTGCGTGATGGACATGGCGGCGCTGATCCTCATCACCACGCCGATCTTCCTGCCCGTGGTGATGGCGATCGGCATGGATCCGGTGCAGTTCGGCATGGTGATGATGATGAATCTGGGCCTGGGCCTGACCACGCCGCCAGTGGGCGCCGTCCTCTTCGTCGGCTGCGCCATCGGGAACATCCGCATCGAGCACATCATGCGCACCATCATCCCCTTCTGGGGTGCCATCCTTGTCGCGCTCGCCTTCACGACTTATTGGCCGGCGATCTCCCTCACCCTGCCGCGCCTGCTGCTCGGCTACGGAGCCTGAGACCATGACCGCACCATCGAAGCCCGTGCTGCTGACGGGCGCTTCCGGCAATCTCGGCCGGCATCTCGCGAAGACGCTGGCCGAGAAGGGCTGGACGCTGCGCCTGACCGACATCACGCCCTTCCCCGACCCGCTGCCGGCGGGCGCGACCTTCGTGAAGGCCGACGTCAATGACGGCGTCGCGCTGCTGCGTCAGGCCGAGGGCTGCGGGGCCATCCTCCATTTCGGAGGCGTCTCGACCGACCAGCCCTTCGAGACGGTCATCGGCCCGAACATCCGCGGCCTGTATCACGTCTACGAAGCCGCGCGTCGCGAAGGCGCGCGCGTCGTCTTTGCCAGTTCCAACCACTCCATCGGCTTCCACGAACGGCCGACGGGCAACGAGCCGACGCTCGACTACGACTGCGCCTTCCGGCCCGACAGCTATTACGGCCTGTCCAAGGCCTATGGCGAGCTGATGGGCCGCATGTACTGGGACAAGCATGGCGTCGAGAACGTCAACCTGCGCATCGGCTCCTGCTTCCCGAAGCCGATCGACCGCCGGATGCTGTCCACCTGGCTGTCCTATGCCGACCTCACGCGCCTCGTCGAACGCTGCGTCGTCGCGATCCATGCCGGGCATGCGGTGATCTGGGCCTGTTCCGACAATCCCGCCTCCTACTGGGGCAAGGATCATCGCGGGCGCATCGGCTGGGCGCCCGAGGATTCCGCCGAGCCCTGGCGGTCGGAGGTGGAGGGCATCACCGCCGACCCCGTCTCCGAGCGCTACCAGGGCGGCGGCTATACCGCGTCGGAGTATTCGCGGCGGACGCCCTCCCCGCGCGATCCCTTCAGCCTGGAGGACTGAGCGCGATGCTGCGGCTGCATGCCGGCGCCTGGGTGGCGGACCTCGCGCCCGAGGATGGCGGCGGCATGACGCTGCTACGCCATGGCGACCATGACATCCTGGTGCCGGCGCCGGCGGGCGCCCGGCTCGGCGGCCCCTTCGGGGCTTTCTGGATGATCCCCTGGGCGAACCGGCTGGATGGCGGGCGGCTTCTGTCGCATCGCCTGCCCATCAATCGCCCGGCCGACAACACCGCGATCCATGGCCTGTCCCGCGACCGTAGCTGGGAGGTGGCGGAGGCCGCGCCGGATCATGCGCTGCTGACCCAGGCCGTCGATGCCCCGCCATACCGCTACGATGCGCGGCTTGCGACACGCCTGACGCCGGCGGCCCTGACCCTCGACCTCAGCGTGACCAATCGCGGCGACGGGCCCCTGCCCTTCGGCTTCGGCTGGCACCCCTGGTTCGTCCGCCCGCCGGGCACGCGCCTGGCCTTCGGCGCGACGCATCGCTGCACGCATGATGCGCGTTGCCTGCCGGTCTCCGCGGCGGCATCGGACGGCCTCGATGGCGGAGAGGAGGCCTTCCTCGGCCTCGACACCCATTTCGCCGGCTGGGATGGCCGCGCGACCATCACCTGGCCGGAACTGACCCTGACCATGGCCACGACCGGCGCGCTGGCGACCAACCTCCAAGTCTATGCCCCGCCGGACAAGGCGGTGCTCTGCGTCGAGCCCTCCTCCCACCTGCCGGACGCGCCGAACCGGCCGGATCTTGCCGTGCTCGGCCCGCTGGCGTTGCTCGCGCCGGGCCAATCCTTGACCGGGATCATCACCCTGACGGCGGAAGGTTCACACCGGGGCTGAGGCACGGCATAGGATGGCGGGATGGGAACACGACGCACCGCCCTTGTCCTCGGCGCCGGCATCATGGGCCTGTCCGCTGCCTGGGCCCTCGTGCGCCAGGGCTTCGTCGTCCGCATCGTGGAACAGGGGCCGGTCCCGAACCCGCTCGGCGCCTCAGTCGATCACCACCGTTTGATCCGCCATGCCTATGGCGGCCAGGCCGGCTACATGCGGATGGTCGATC
Source organism: Roseomonas sp. (assembly GCA_041914265.1). Lineage (GTDB taxonomy): Bacteria > Pseudomonadota > Alphaproteobacteria > Acetobacterales > Acetobacteraceae > Neoroseomonas. The sequence continues at coordinate 6,727 of JAYSDS010000132.1, read as the reverse complement.
CGGCCTATGCCGCCTGGGACATGCTCTGGCGCGACCTGGGCGAGGTGCTGCACGTGCCGACCGGCGTGCTCGCCGTCTCCACCAGCGCCTCCGGCTGGCTCGGTGAGAGCCGCGCGGCGCTCGCCGCCGATGGCCTGCCCTTCACCGAGCTGACCGCCACCGAGGTCGCCACCCGCTTCCCGATCTTCACCGAGGCCGGGATCGGCGCCGCCTTCCATATGAAGCCGGGCGGCGTGCTGTTGGCCGAGCGGATCGTCGCCGGCCTCGCGCGCTTCCTCCTGGCGCAGGGCATCGCCGTCGAACGGGCCCACGCGGTCGATGTGGATGCCGAACGCGCCACGCTGCACCTCGCGGACGGCAGCACGCGCAGCGCCGACCTCCTGATCGTCGCCGCCGGCCCCTGGGCGCCCCGCCTGCTGCCCGCCGCGCTTGCACCGCGCGTCGTCGCGTCGCGCCAGATCATCGTGCGGCTCGAACCCCCGCCGCGGCACCGCCCCGCCTGGGCGACGGCGCCGATGCTGCTCGACCTCGCCGGGGATGGCGGCTTCTATGCCGTGCCGCCGGTGGAGGGTACGCCGCTCAAGATCGGCGACCACCGCTTCTCCCGCAGCGGCGATCCCGCGACCGACCCGCGCGACGCGACGCCGGCGGAGGTCGAGGAAATCCTCGCCTATGCCCGGCCGCGCCTGCGCGACATGGGCGATTACCGCATCATCGGCGCGCGCGCCTGCTACTACGACGTCGAGGATGCCGAACGCTTCGTCGTCGAACCGCTCTCACCGCGCTGCCTGGTGATGTCCGGGTTCTCGGGCCACGGCTTCAAATTCGCGCCGCTGCTCGGCATGGCCGTCGCCGCGGCGGCTTCCGACCCGGCACTGCTGCCGGCGCTCATTCCCTGGGCCGCCGGCGAGGCTCCGCCCGCCCCCGGTCTCCTTCCTGCCCTGCAAGGCGTTCCCGCATGACCTCCACGGCTGCCACCGACCTCATCTTCGGCCTGACCCGCGTGGTCGGCCTGCCGGCCCTGACCGAGAAGGCCGGCGCGCCGCTCGGCGCCGACGACATCGCCCAGATCATCACCGAGGCCGACCGCTTCTGCACCGAGGTGCTGCAGCCCGATGCGCTCGCCGCCGACCGGGCCGGCGCGACCTATGCGAACGGTCTCGTGAAGACGCCGCCGAGCTACCCCGCCGCCTACGCCAAATGGGTGGAAGGCGGCTGGCAGTCGCTCTCGGCCCCCGAGGCGCAGGGCGGGCAGGGTCTGCCCGCCGCGCTGTGGACGGCGATGGTCGAACTCGGCATGGCGGCCGATACCTCCTTCATGCTCGGCCCGCTGCTGACCGCCGGGGCGATCGAATGCCTCGTTCACTACGCCACCCCGGACCAGGCCGCGAAGTGGCTGCCGAAGATGGTCAGCGGCGAATGGACCGGGGCGATGTGCCTCACGGAACCCAATGCCGGCAGCGACCTCGGCGTGCTGCGCACCCGCGCCGAACCGCTGGGGAATGGCAGGTACGCCCTGCATGGGCAGAAGATCTTCATCACCTGGGGCGAACACGACTGCACCGACAACATCGTCTACCTGGTGCTCGCCCGCCTGCCCGATGCGCCGCCCGGCTCGCGCGGGATCAGCCTCTTTGTCGCGACCAAGCTGAAGGAGGATGGCAGCCGCAACGAGCTGCGCTGCGGCGGCATCGAGCACAAGCTCGGCATCCATGGCTCGCCCACCTGCGTCATGCTGTTCGAAGGCGCCGAGGCCGAGCTCGTCGGTGAGCCGCATCGCGGCCTCAACGCCATGTTCGCGATGATGAACAACGCGCGTCTCGGCGTCGGCACCCAGGGCGTGGCGCATGGCGCGGCCTCCCTGCGCCTGGCCGAGGCCTATGCCGCCGACCGTGTCCAGGGCGGCGGCAAGCCCATCGCCGAACACCCCGACGTGCAGCGCATGCTGATGGAGATGCGCGCGGTGACGCTGGCCGGGCGGCTGATGGCATTGGAAACCGCCATCTGCGTCGATCGCCATGCGATGTTCGGCGACGAGGCCGCCCAGGCACGGCTCGCCCTGCTGACGCCGATCCTCAAGGCCTGGGCCACCGATCGCGGCGTGGAGACGGCCTCGACCGGCGTGCAGGTGCATGGCGGCATGGGCTTCATCGAGGAGACGGGCGCCGCCCGCATCCTCCGCGACGCGCGCATCGCGCCGATCTACGAAGGCACCAACGGCATCCAGGCGATCGACCTGCTGGTCCGCAAGGTCGCGAAGGATGGCGGGGCGGAGATGCGCAGCCTCCTCGCCGAGGTGAAACGCAACCCCGATGCCCGGCTGCGCGCCGCGGCGGAACGGCTGGAAGCGGCCACGGCCCTGGTGCTGGACACCCAGGGCCGCGACGCGGACGCCGCGCAATCCATCGCCGTGCCGTATCTGGAAGCGGCCGGCTGGCTGATCGGCGGCTGGATGCTGGCGCGGGCAGCGGCGGAGGACAGCGCGCACTATGGCGAGTTGGCGGAGTTCTACCTGCGGCGGCTGCTGCCGCGCAGCGGCGGGCGGATCGCGGAGATCGAAGGGGCGCTTGCTGCGTGACGCGGGTTGTCGGAGAGGGGCTTTGCCCCTCTCCGAACCTCACCCCACCAAAGGCCGAAAGGCCTTTGGAAACCTCCCTTTGGCGCCCGGCATTCCGGGCGGAAGCAATGGGAAGGGCGCGTTGCGCAGCGTATTCCGAGGTATCGGGCATCTGACGACCGAGACACGCGCGAACGGTCCGCCGCGCCCGACGCCAAATCGAGGTGTCCAGAGGCCTTTCGGCCTCTGGCGGGGTGAGGTTCGGAGAGGGGCGGCGCCCCTCTCCGATGCACCCGCATGACCGGCACGCGTGACGCCACCACCGAGAACTTCCCCGTCGCCTCGCTACTGCTGGCCCGTGCCATCCGCCCGAAGGTGCTCGCCTTCTATCGCTTCGCACGCATGGCCGATGACGTCACCGATGCCCCGGCGCTCGATGCACGGGAAAAGCTGCAGCGCCTCGATGCGCTGGAACGCGCGCTGGATGACCCCGACACAACCGAACCCACAGCGCGCGCCCTGCACGAAACCGGCGTCGGCACGGACGAAGCACGGGCGATGCTTGCCGCCTTCCGGCAGGATGTCAGCCCATTGCGCTACGCAGATTGGGCGGCGCTCGAGGCCTATTGCGCGCGATCCGCGCAGCCGGCCGGGCGCATGCTGCTGCGCCTGCATGGCGAGACGGATGCGCGGGCGATCGAGGCCGCCGACGCGCTCTGCACGGCATTGCAGGTGCTGAACCACCTCCAGGACCTGGCGCAGGATCATGCGGCCCTTGGCCGCCTCTACCTGCCGGAACCCTGGATCGCCTGCGCCGGCGGCGAGGCTGCGTTTTTCGCACTGCGCAACGCATCGCGTCGCCGCGCCGTGCTCGATGCCGCGCTGGATCGCGTGGCGGAACGGCTCGACGCCGCGGCGGCACTGCCGCGGCTGCTGGACTCGCGGCGGCTGGCCATGGAGGCCACGGTGACGCTCGGCCTCGCGCGGCGTCTGCATGACCGACTGCGCCGGGGCGATCCCGTCACCGGCCGCATCGGCCTGACACGGCTCGATGTGCTGCGAGCCGGCGTGGCGGCACCGTGCCTCGGTCCATCTGATGCGGTGCTGGTGCGCCGGCGCGTCGCCGCGGCGCGATCCTCCTTCGCCACGGGCATGGCCATGCTGCGCGGGGAGCGCCGCCGGGCGCTCTGGGCCGTCCACGCCTTCTGCCGCGCGGTGGACGACATCGCCGATGGCGCCATGCCGCCGTTCGAGAAGCGGCGCTTCCTGACGGATTGGCGATCCAAGCTCGCTCATCCCGACTGCGCCCTGTCGCGCGAGCTGGCCCGTGCCCGGGACCGCTACGCCCTCCCGGTCGCGGAATGCGAGGCGCTGATCGACGGGATGGAAGCCGATGCCGAACCGGCCGTGCGGATGGCTGACGTCGCGGCGCTCGACCTCTATTGCAGGCGCGTGGCGGGCAGCGTGGGGGCGATGGCGGTGCGCATCTTCGGGGCGCCGGAGGCCGAGGCCTTCGGGACGGCCCTGGGCCGCACGCTGCAACTGGTGAACATCCTGCGCGACCTCGATGAGGATGCGGCGCGCGAGCGCCTCTATCTGCCGCTTGACCTGCTCGCGCGCCATGGCGTCGGCGATGGCCCCGCCTCGTGCGTCGTCGCGATGCCGGGTTTCGCCGCGGCGGCACACGACCTCGCAGCGCAGGCCAGCGAGGGCTTCGCGCGGGCGGAGGTGGCGTTGCGTGACCTCGACCGCCGCGCGCTGCTGCCCGCCCGCGTCATGATGTGGGGGTATCGCCGCCTGCTCGACCGGCTGATGGCGCGCGGCTTCGTCGCGCCGCGCCGCTGCCAGCGGCTGAGCCGTGCTGAGAAGTTCCGCATGGCGGCCTTCGCCCTGGCGGGCGCGCGATGAAAGTGCACGTCGTCGGTGCGGGGATCGCCGGGCTGGTGGCCGCCCTCACCCTGGCGCGCGCCGGCCGCGCGGTCGTGTTGCATGAGGCGACACCCGCTGCCGGCGGCCGCTGCCGCGCCCTGCCCGACGGCACCGACAACGGCACCCATGCTCTGATGGGCGCGAACCGCGCCGCGCTGCGCTTCGTCGACGCGATCGGCGCGCGCGACCGCTGGATCGAACCGGAACCCGAGGGCCTGCCGGTCATGGATCTGGCCGAAGGCACGGTGCGACGCATCGCGCCGACGCCTGCGGCCTGGCGCAACCCGGCCCTGCGCCCGCCGGGGCTGAGCTTCGGTGGCATCATGGCGTTGCTCGGCATGGCAAGCGGCATCACCGATCGCCCGGTCGCCGAGGCCATGGCGAAGCACCCGGCCCTGTTGCGCGGCTTCGTGGAGCCGCTGACCGTCGCCACGCTGAACACGCCCGTCGCGGAGGCTTCCTCCGCCCGCCTCGGCCAGGTGTTGCGGCGGCTGGGCGGGGCGAGTGCCGGGCGGCTCCTCGTCGCGCGGGCGGGGTTGGGGCCTGACCTGGTCGAACCGGCGCTCGCCACGCTCCGCGCGGCGGGCGTCGCCATCCGCCTCGGCGCCCGGCTGCGCGCGCTGACCGTCATCGAAAGCCGCGCCATCGCCCTGCATCTGGGCGAGGAGACGCTCACGCTGGAAGACGGCGACGCGGTCATCCTCGCCTTGCCGCCCTGGGAAACGGCGCGGCTGATGCCCGGACTGCGCGTGCCGGAGCGCCACGCGCCGATCCTGAACCTGCACTTCGCGCATCCCGGGGCCGATCCGCCGCGCTTCATCGGCGTGCTGGGCGGGCTGGTGCAGTGGCTGCTGCTGCGCCCCTCGGGCATCGGCGTCACGGTCAGCGCGGCGGATGCGCAACGCGAGGAGGATATCGGGACCCTCGCCCCGCGCGCCTGGGCGGAGATCCGGGCGGTGGCGCGCGCCTTCGCCCTGCCCGGCCCCTGGCCCGAAACCCCGCCCCCCTGCCGCGCCGTGACGGAACGGCGGGCCACGCCGCGCCATGAGGTCGGCTTTCCGCCGCACGCGCCGAGGCGCCCGCTGCGCAACCTGGCGCTGGCCGGCGATTGGACCTGGCCCGGCCTGCCCGCGACCATTGAAGCGGCCGCGCTGTCCGGCGAAGCCGCGGCGAAAGCCCTTGGACCATGACGCCTCGGGCGGGAACTGGTAGAAGAAACCACACGTAAACTTGAGTCTGGCGGCAAACCGCGCCTCCAGGAGTGTCTCCCGACGCTGCAACCATGGCGTGCTGGCACTTTTCTGCGCAACCGGGCATCGTAGCGCCATGGTTGTAGGCACACCATCTCTTCCGCCTGTAGATACAAGACGGCTGCGCCTTCGCTGCGCCGAGCCGGAGGACGCTGCGGCGCTCTCCGTCATGATGAGCGACGCGATCAGCCGCCGCCTTGCCTCCTGGCCGGTGCCCTATACGCCGGTCATGGCGGCCGACCGCATCGCCGGCGTGCGCATGGCGGCGGCCGAGCGGCGATCCCTGCCACTGGTGGTTGAACGCCGCGCGGATGGCGCGGTGCTGGGCTGGATCAGCATCTCCCGCGCGCCGGGGGACAATGAGACGGCGCTGATCACCTATTGGCTTGGGGAAGCCTATCAGGGCCAGGGCTACATGCGCGAAGCGGTGCCGTGCGCGGTGCGGGAGGCCTTCGCCCTGATGGATGTCGTGCGGCTCCGCGCCGCGGTGCAGGCGGACAATCCGGCATCGCTCGCCGTGGTGCGTCTGCTCGGCATGGCACCGATGGGCGAAGGGCGGATCTGGTGCCCTTCGCGCGGGCGGGAGGAACCCTGCCTGTGGTTCGAGCTGCCACGGGAGCGGATAATGGAAGCGCTGCCGGCCGACGCCAGCACCGCGTCGTAGGACTGCAGCGGCAAGGGTCCCGGCAGGCGTGATCGGAGGGGCGCTGCCCGTCCGAACCACTCCGCCAGGGGTCTACAGGACCGCGGGGAGTTGGCGATCGGCACAGCGGGCATGCCAATTCCCCTTTGCGCGTGCTGGGCGCAAATGCGGGTTTCGTTGCTTTTCTTCCCAGTGCTGCGCAGCGCCAGGTATTGGTTTCCAAGGGCCTTCCTGATGGCTGGCCTGGTCCGCTGGTGAAGATCGGAAGAGGGCGGGTCCCACCACCCAGCCGCCGCCCCCCCCGGTGGGGGGGCTCCAGGGCCGCCGGCCCCCGGCGCGGGGGGCCCC
>JAYSDS010000131.1:13100-16904 GCA_041914265.1 Roseomonas sp. | reverse complement strand
CTTTGCTGGGGAGAGTTCGAGAGGGGCAAAGCCCCTCTCGATCCCACAGCGGAAGCAGCCGGGTACCCAGGAAGGCCCGAGGCCGTTGGCGGGCTGGGATCCGGGGCAGGGCAGAACTCATCTCCGCCCAATCCCCTCACGCCAGGTTCGTCTGCCGCTGCGCCAACCTCTTCCGCAGCGCGCCGCTGCTCCGGTCCAGCATCACGCGCAGCGCGGCGAGGCGCGCCGGCGCGTCGGCCGGCATGGCCGCGTTGAACGCCTTGGCCATGGTGGCGACGCGCATCGCCCCGAGATTGAGCGCCACCTCGCGCAACCGCAGCGCCGCGTCGCGCCCGTTCGGCGCGCCGGGCTGGGTCATGCTGCGCAGCATGGCTTCGCCCTCGGCCTCGAACTGGCCGATCAACTGTTCCAGCGCGGGGGGCGGGAGCACCTGGGCGAGCAGGTCGAGTGCCGCTTCATCGATCTGCGGATCGTCCTGCGTGTCGGCGGCGCCGAGCACGTCCACGATCATGTCGGCCAGGTCGCGCAGGCAGAGCGGCTTGGTCAGGAAGCCGTCGAAGCCGGCCTCGGCGCAGAGCGTGCGATGTTCCTCCCCCGCATGGCCGGTCAGGGCGACGGCGTGCATCGGCCGATCGTGGGGTGCCGCCGCGCGCAGTGCCTGCAGCAGCCCGATCCCGCCCAGCCCCGGCATTTCAAGGTCGAGCAGCAGCAGGTCGAAGGGTTCCTCGATGGCGTGCAGCGCTTCCTCGTCGCGTCCGGCGAGGGTGACGGACTGGCCGAGCCGTTCGAGCAGGATGCGCGCGACCTCCCGGTTCACCGCCTGGTCGTCCACCACCAGCACGCGCAGCGTGGGCAGGCTCGGCAGGGCGTCCGCGGGCGGCGGGGCGGCCGGGGCCAACTCGCGGCAGGGCAGGACGACGCTGAACCAGCTTCCCTGGCCGAGCGTGCTGGTCACGGTGATCTCGCCGCCCATCGCCTGCACCAGGGTCCGGCAGATCGACAGGCCGAGGCCGGAGCCGCCATAGCGCCGGGCGATCTCCGGATCGGCCTGGACATGCGGTTCGAAGATCGCCTCCAGCGCGCGCGCCGGGATGCCGATGCCGGTATCGGACACGGTGAAGGAGAGCATCGCCCGGCCATCGGCGGCGCGGCCCGCGCGGGCGAGCTGCAGCGTCACCTCCCCGCGTTCGGTGAACTTCACGGCATTGCCGGCCAGGTTGATCAGCACCTGGCGCAGCCTGGCCGCGTCCGCTTCCACCATGCCCGGCACGTCGGCCGCGACCAGGGCACGCAGCCCGATCCCCTTGGCCTGCACCTGCGGGCTGAGGAGCTGCACGACCTCCCGTACCATCCGGGCCGGGTCGATCGGTTCGGAGGCCGTCGTCGTGGCGGTGCCCTCGCGCCGCGAAAAGGAGAGGATGTCGTCGACCAGGTGCAGCAGCCCGCGCGCCGAATTCAGCGCCACGCCGACATGCCGTGACGTGGCCTCGGGCAGGGGCTGGGATTCGAGCACCGACAACACGCCGAGGATGCCGTTGAGCGGCGTGCGCAACTCGTGGCTCACCGTGGCCAGCAGCGCATCCTTGGCGCGGTTCGCCCGGTCGGCGGCCTCCCGCGCCGTGCGCAGCTCTGCCTGCAGCTTCTTCATCGCGGAGATGTCGGCGAAGCTGCCCACCACGCGGCCATCGGCGAGCCGGTTCTGCAGCACGCGCAGCCAGCGATCGCCGGGCAGCGCCAATTCGAAGGGCACGCCGGTGAAGCGTTCGCCTTCGGCCAGGGTCTGCAGCACGTCGGGCGGCACGCCGCCGGCCCTGCTCCAGGCCGCGGTGACGAGCGCCGCATGGCTGCGGCCAACCGCCTCGGCCGGGGAGACGAGGCCGAAGAAGCTCGCGAATCGCGCATTGCAGCCGGCGATCCGCCCATCCGGGCCGAGGGTGCTGCGCCCGTCGCCTTCGTCGCCCTGCTCGGGCAGCGCCTCCGGCGTGTCGGGGGCGGCGATCGGCGTCCAGACGCGCATGCGGCCGAGGCCGGGCACGGGCTGGCTCGCCACGCGCACCCAGTGGCCGCGATGCTCGAAGACGAAGGGCTGGGTCTGCATGCGGTGGCGGGCGATGCCCTCCGCGATGCACTGGTCGATGGCGCCCATCTCGGCCGGGCTCAGGCGCGAGCGGTAGAAGCGGCGCAGGTTCTCGGCATAGGGCTCGCCGACCGAGACGAAGCCGTCATGTTCGGGAAAGAGGCGGAGGAAGCTCCGGTTCCACAGCAGCGCGCGGTCCTCGGCATCGAACAGGCAGAGTCCGATGTGGAGGCTGTCGAGGATCTCGGCCATGGCGACAATGGGCGCCAGCCGCTCCTGATCCGGCCGGGCCAGCGACAGTGCTGAACGGTTCATGGAATCCCCGCGGCGGGCCGGGATCGTGGCCCGAATGGCCGGAAGGTAGTGAAGCGGCATGGAAGTGCAATCATTCGTTGCATGATCCGCCGGCGGAACGGGTTCGCCGCGCCGTTCTTGACTCACCGCAAGGCGTTGCGGGACCGGTTCGGCCACTTGCCTGCGCCGAGGCCGGGGGTCCAGGCTCCCGGCCAAGAAGGCGAGGGAGGTCACGAATGTCCGGTTATGACGCCACCTATGCGGCCTGGCGCCACGATCCCGAAGGCTGGTGGGCGGACGCCGCGCGCGGCATCGCCTGGGACGTTCCGCCGGCGCGGAGCTTCGATTCGTCTCTCGGCGTCTATGGCCGCTGGTTTCCGGGCGGGATGCTGAACACCTGCTTCAACGCGGTGGACCGGCACGTCGCGGCCGGGCGCGGCGCGCAGCCGGCGATCATCTGGGACAGCCCGATGACCGGGCGCACCGAGACCATCACCTATGCCGACCTGCTCGACCGCGTGGCGCGGCTGGCCGGGGCGCTCGCCGGGCGCGGCGTCGGCAAGGGCGACCGCGTCATCATCTATATGCCGATGGTGCCGGAAGCGGCGATCGCCATGCTCGCCTGCGCGCGGCTGGGCGCTGTGCATTCGGTGGTGTTCGGCGGCTTCGCGGCGGCCGAGCTCGCCACGCGCATCGCCGATGCGAAGCCGAAGGCGATCGTCACAGCGTCCTGCGGGCTCGAACCGGGCCGGGTGGTGAAGTACAAGCCGCTGCTCGATGCGGCGATCGGGCTGTCGCCGCACAAGCCCGACGCGGTGCTGATCCTCCAGCGGCCGGAACATCCCTGTCCGCTGACGCCGGGGCGCGATGCGGACCTGCATACGGCGATGGCGGAAGCGACGCCGCATCCCTGCGTCAGTGTCGCGGCGACCGATCCGCTCTACATCCTCTACACCTCCGGCACGACGGGCGCGCCCAAGGGCATCCTGCGCGACAATGGCGGGCATGCCGTCGCGCTGCACCAGTCGATGTCGATGGTCTATGGCGTGGGCGCCGGCGATGTTTTCTGGGCCGCCTCCGATGTCGGCTGGGTGGTCGGGCATTCCTACATCGTCTACGCGCCGCTGCTCGCCGGCTGCACCACGCTGATCTTCGAGGGCAAGCCGGTCGGCACGCCCGATGCCGGCACCTTCTGGCGGGTCTGCGCGCAGCATGCGGTGAAGGTGCTGTTCACCGCGCCCACCGCGATCCGCGCGATCAAGAAGGAAGATCCGGAAGGCGTCTTCCTGGCGAAGCACGACCTGTCGCGGCTGGAGGCGCTGTATCTCGCCGGGGAGCGCTGCGATCCGGACACCATCACCTGGTCCGAGCGGTTGCTGGGCAAACCCGTGGTGGACCATTGGTGGCAGACCGAGACGGGCTGGACCATCACC
>JAYSDS010000131.1:0-13090 GCA_041914265.1 Roseomonas sp. | reverse complement strand
ATTTCCGCGGCCTCGGCCTGTTCCCGACCAAGCCGGTTTCGGGCGGCAAGCCCGCGCCGGGCTACGACCTGGTCGTGCTGGACGAGGCGAACCAGGAAGTGCCGCGCGGGCAGATCGGGAGCCTCGCCATCCGCCTGCCGTTGCCGCCTTCCTGCCTGCCGACGCTGTTCAACGCCGACCAGCGCTTCCGCGACGCCTACCTCGCGGCCCATCCCGGCTACTACAGCACCGCCGATGCCGGGATGATCGATGCGGAAGGCTATGTCTCGGTGATGAGCCGCACGGACGACATCATCAACGTCGCCGGCCACCGCCTGTCCACCGGCGCGATGGAGGAGGTGCTCGCCGCCCATCCGGACATCGCCGAATGCGCGGTGGTCGGCGTGCGCGACACGCTGAAGGGCCAGGTGCCGCTCGGCCTCGTCGTGCTGAAATCGGGCGTCGCGCGCGGGGAGGCGGAGATCGCCCCCGAACTCGTCGCCATGGTGCGCGATCGCATCGGCCCCGTCGCGGCGTTCAAGGAGGCCCGCATCGTCGCCCGCCTGCCCAAGACGCGGTCGGGGAAGATCCTGCGCGCGACGCTGCGCAAGATCGCGGATGGGGAGCAATACGTGGTCCCGCCGACCATCGACGATCCGCTGATCCTCGATGAGGTGGGGGAGGTGCTGAAGGGCGCGATGCGCTGAAATCGTGGCATGGCGCAGATATTTCCGCTATATGACGTCCAGGAAACGTCCAAGCGCGGAGACAGCGCCATGTCCGATCCAAGCCTCGGCGAGATCGTGAGCTGGGCCTTCATCCTCGGCACCATCGTCTTCGCCATCGCGCAACGCCTCGGCGTCGGGCCGGCATTGGTCATGGCCATGCTGGCTGCGCTCGGCACCAAGGCGGCATTGCTGAACCTGACCTGACCTGACCTGACCGGTGCCGGGCGGGGAAATGCGCCGCATGGCGCATTTCCGGTTTCCGGACGGTACGGCGCGCGGGGCTGGTGGTTGGCCGCGCGCGAGACAACGGCACTGATGCCGGTTGGCCGAAAGGCCCGCCGGTATCAGCCTTCCTCTTCCTCGAACAGCCAGAGCTGTCCGCTGCTCTGCGCCGGCCCGCTGTGGTCCGTCATGCCGAGAAAGGCGGGGACACGCCGGCGCTGCGCCTCGGTCAGCGAGGCGACCAGCGGCTTGGCGGCGTCCACGAAGCGGCGCAGGTCGCGGCCGCGCGCTTCCTCGGCATCGGCGATGGCGCCGAGGACGTCGAGGAAATGCGTCGGCGGCTGGGCGGCGAAGCGCGCGGCGCGGCGGTTGGCGGCGTCACGCACGATGTCGCGGATGGCGGCCTCGACCGGCGCCCACAGGCGTTCCTGCTCGGGCGTCAGGGCGATCACCGCCTTCAGTGCGGCGAGACGGGCGTTCAGCACCGCCCGCGCGTCCTCCGGGGTGTAGTCCGGGATGGCCGGCGCGGCGGCGGGCGCCTGTTGCGCCTGGGCAGGGTGGAACGGGGTGGCGACGGCCAGCGCGGCCGCGACCGCGAGGGTGAGAATCGGCTTCATCGGGATCAGGTCCAGCAACGGGTTGCGCGAGAGGGTCACTGCCAGCCGCCGCCGGGCAGGCGGCCGTGATAGGGGGTGTCGCGGCAATGGCCCCAGGGGCCGCGCCAGAAGCCCGGCGGGCAGCCGTTCCAGGTGGCCGGCGGCGGCGGTGCGCCATAGTAGTAGCCTGGGCCCGGGCCCCAGCCGGGGCCGCGGCAGCCGCCCCAGGGGCCGCGCCAACGCCCCGGTCCGCAGCCTTCGGCGACGGGGATGGCGGCCGTGGCGGCAGGGAGGTCGAGGGCCGGCGACAGCGGCGCCGCGCGAGCGGGCGCGGCGCCGACGAGAAGGCCGGCCGCGGCGGCGACCAGGGACAGCGTCAGGGGTTTCATGGAGGGCTCCGGGGTTGTTCAGGTCAACGGAAGGCGACGCGGGCGAGCTCGATCTCGTTCAACGCGCCGTGGATCAGCCGGATGGCCTCGGCCTTGTGCCCGCCGAAGCGGTCAGGGGCGCGGTGCAGGGCCTCGAGCGCTGCGGCGAGGTGCTCTTCCGCCTCGGTCAGGTTCGGGAAGGGTATCTGCGCCACCGTGCAGCCCGCCGCCAGCACGCCCACCCCCGCCGCCAGGAGAGGAAGGGTGCCGAGCGCGGCGCGGCGTCCAGCGTCGGATTCGGTCATGATAGAGACTCTCCCGAAGAGCGGCGCCGAGCTCGCGGCCGGCGCTTTCGGGGCATTTGTTCCATCGCAAGACCTACATGGCATCACCAGAACTGGTCACGATGCGACCACGTTTATGTGAATTGGCACGCATCTCGTCGTCGGCCCGGTGTGGAAGGCCGCCTGCGGCATCGGATGTCCCGGCACTGAAACCGGGCCGCAACGGAGATGCAATCCGTCCGCGCTAACCCCCCGGCCATCCGCACTGAATCGGGGTTTCCATGCGCAGACTTCTTCTCGCCACCGTCCTGCTCGCCGCCGGGCCGGCGCTCGCCGACCAGCGTTTCGAAGCGACGCTCGCCGGCCATGCCGTGCTGCCGGCCGCTACCTTCACCCCGCCGCCCGAGGATGCGCCGCCGGGATTCGCCGTTTCCGGCCGCTTTACCGGCGCGGGCAACCTCCGCAACGAACAGGTGGGCAGCGCCCCGGCCGATGTCGGCCCGGCCTATGGCAACCGCCGCACCGGCCTGTCGCTGCCCTTCAACGGCCAGCCGGTCCAGGGCTTTTCGGGCATCAAGCCCGTCACGGGCGAGCCCGGTGCCTATTGGGTGCTGACCGACAACGGCTTCGGCAACCGCCGCAACAGCCCCGACGCGCTGCTGATGTTCCACAAGGTGCGGCCCGATTTCCGCACCGGCCAGGTGGCGGTGGAACGCACCATCTTCCTGTCCGACCCGAATCGGGTGATCCCCTTCGCCATCGTGACGGATGCGACGGCGAGCCGTTACCTGACCGGCGCGGATTTCGACCCGGAGAGCATCCAGCCGATGCCGGACGGTTCGTTCTGGATCGGCGAGGAGTTCGGGCCCTTCCTGGTCCATGTCGATGCGCAGGGCCGCGTGCAGCGTGTGGTCGAGACGATGTTGGACGGGCAGCCGCTGCGCTCGCCGGACAACCCCGCCTTCTCGGTGCCGGCCGTGCCGACCCAGGGCGTGCCGTTCCGCGTGCGCCGCTCCGGCGGGTATGAGGGCATGGCGGCGGCGCCGGACGGGTCGCGGCTTTACGCGCTGCTCGAACAGCCGCTCTACGCGCCGAATTCGGACCAGCCGGAAGGCGCCTTCCTGCGCATCCTGGAATTCGACACGGCGCGCGCCGCCTGGACGGGGCGGACCATGCGCTACCGCCTCGAAGCCGGGGCGACCGCGATCGGCGACTTCAACATGATCGACGACCGCCGCGCCCTGATCATCGAGCGCGACAACGGCGAGGGCGATGTCGGCCTCGCCTGCGCGCAGGGCCAGCAGAGCACCGCCGAGCGCCCCTGCTTCCCGGCCCCGGCGCGGCACAAGCGCGTCTACCTGGTCGATCTCGGCGACGTCGATGCCGAGGGCTTCGTGCGCAAGATCGGCCATATCGACCTGCTGGCGATCCGCGACCCGGACAACCTCGCCCGCCAGCGCGGCGACCGTCCGGCCGGCGCGCCGAATGATCGCTTCGCCTTCCCCTTCTTCACGATCGAGGATGTGGCGATGGTCGATGCCGATCACATCATCGTCGCCAACGACAACAACCTGCCCTTCAGCGCCGGCCGCCATCTGACGCGGGCGGACGACAACGAGTTCATCCTGCTGCGCGTGCCTGAATTTCTGCGCGCACGCTAATATTACTCCCGGGCGGCGTTACGGCGCCGCCCGGGCATGCTTCCCCTACGTGCAGGTCGAACGCAGCAAATCACTTATCCATGGGCAAGTGAACGCGCGTAATCGTAGGTCACGAACCGCGGAGTACAACCGCCCGTATCAGTTGTCATGGCGCCCCTGCTGTTCCACCCTTGGGCCTGGATGCGCCGGAGCAGAACTGATGACTGATGATCCCGTCGGGGCCTTTGTCCCGGGCCCGCGAAGGTCGCGCCCGGGGGCGGCCGAGGGGCCTCTCTCCGGCCTGAGCTTCGCGGTGAAGGATCTTTATGACACCGCGGGCGACATCACCGGCTATGGCAATCCCGACTGGGCGCGCACCCATGCGCCGGCGACCGGCGATGCCGCGGTCGTCACCGCGTTGCTCGAAGCCGGGGCACGGCTCGCCGGCAAGACCAAGACCGTCGAACTCGCCTTTGGCCTGACCGGGGAGAATGTCTGGTACGGCACACCGACCAATCCGGCGGCGCCGGACCGCTTTCCGGGCGGTTCCTCCTGCGGCTCGGCGGCGGCCGTGGCGGCCGGGCTGGTCGACATCGCCATGGGCTCGGACACTGGCGGGTCGGTGCGCATCCCGGCCTCCTATTGCGGCATCTATGGCATCCGGCCGACCTGGGGCGCGGTCAGCCTGACCGGCGCCTGCCCGCTGGGGCCAGCCTTCGATACGGCGGGCTGGTTCGCCGCCAGAGCCTCGCTGCTGCGCCGAGCCGGCGAGGTGCTGCTGCCGCCGGGCGGGGAGGGGGCGCTCGGCCCGGTGCTGAAGGTCCAGGACGCCTGGCTGAATGCCGAACCCGCCACGGCGGCCGCGCTCGCCCCTGGCCTCTGTGCTGTGGAGCGCGTGCTGGGATCCCCGCTGACCATCACCCTGGCCCCCGAGGGGCTCGACAAGGTGTACGAGTCCTTCCGCTGCGCCCAGGCGGTGGAGGCCTGGACCAGCCTGGGTCCCTGGGTCGAGGCGAACAGCCCGCAATTCGGGCCCGGCGTGGGCGAGCGCTTCGCCGCCGCCAAGGCGATGGACCCGGCCAAGGCCGCGGAGGGACGGGCCTTCCGTCGCCTGCTGCAGGCCCGGTTGCGGGGGCTGCTGCGCGGCGGCGCGGTGCTGGTCTATCCGACCTCGCCGCTGCCGGCGCCGTTGGTGACCGCGAGCCAGGCCGAACAGAACGCGGTGCGGGAGAGGAGCATGGGGGTCACCGCCATCGCGGGCCTGTGCGGCCTTCCCGAGGTCACGATTCCCGCCGGCCGCGTTGCCGGCGCGCCTGTCGGGCTGTCGCTCGTCGCGGCGCCGGGGCGCGACCGCGCGCTGCTCGCGCTCGCCGAGCAGGTGGCCGAGGCGGCGGGACTCGCGACCTGACCATGGAACTGCGCGAGGCGACCACGGCCGACATTCCGGCCATCACCGCGATCTATGCCCATCACGTCCGCCACGGCACCGGCACCTTCGAGGAGGAGCCGCCGGATGAGGCCGACATGGCTGCGCGCATCGCCAAGGTGCAGGAGGCCGGCTGTGCCTGGCTGACGGCGGCGGACGAGGCCGGCCAGGTGCTCGGCTACGGCTACTACGCGCCCTTCCGCGAGCGGTCGGCCTATCGCTTCACCGCCGAGGATTCGATCTATGTCCGGGACGACATCCGCGGTCAGGGCGTGGGCAAGGCGCTGGTCGCCGCGCTGCTCGCCCATGCCGAGGCGCGCGGCATCCGCCAGATGATCGCGGTGATCGGCGATTCCGAGAATATCGGCTCCATCGGCCTGCATCTCTCCCTGGGCTTTCGCAAGATCGGCGTGCTGAAGGCGGTGGGGATGAAGTTCGGCCGTTGGGTCGATGTGGTGCAGATGCAGAAATCCCTGGGCGAGGGCGAGCGCAGCCTGCCGCCCTGACGGAGGCACGAGGCTGGCGGGAGAGGGGGCGCCGCCCCTCTCCGCGGACCCCGCCCCCTTCAGGCGCCGACGCTGCGCAGGAAGGAGAGCGACGGGGCGAAGAAGTACTCGCCGCCTTTCATGGTCACGAAGCCGGCGAAGCCGTGCTGCTTCGCCTGCGCACCCGGTGTCCAGCCGTCGAGATAGATGTGTTCCGCCTCGGCCGCATTGGCGCTCTGGCCGATGATCGGATCGATGCCGGTGGCGGGCCGCACGAAGCTGGCATTGTCCGCCCAACTCTGCTGGGTGAATTCGAACTGCGCCTCGATGCTCGCCATGTAGGCCATGAACAGCAGGCCGACGTCGCGCATCGGCTCTTGTCCCTCCGGCTCCGCGAAATCCTTCCCGTTCGCCGTGCGGCGCCGCGGCCCATAGGTGATGCCGCGCCGCGCCATGATGGGGTTGCGGTCGCCGGAATCGTCGGGGAGCTGGAATTGCCGCTTCACGTCGCCGCGCGGATTGGTCTTGCGGATATGCGCATGGAAGGGGCAGCGCAGGCCGTCGATATCGGCGCCATAGGCGAAGTCGTTGGGCGGCTTCGCCTTGGTCGCGTCGGGATGCAGCAGCAGCGGCGTGCCGTCCTCGAAGCGCCCGACCACCATGGCGCCGGCGCGCTCCTCATCCTCACCCGCCAGGCCAAGGGCGGCGGCCAGGTTGCGCTCGGCCTGCTTGAAGCCGCGGACATTCTGCTCGAGCTTGCGGAAGACGAAGTAGCTGCCCGCCGCGAGCGGATGCCGGCCATTGGGATCGGCGACGATGAACTGGGACGGCTTGAAGCGGGCGCTCCATTGCGCCTGCGCTTCCTGGTCCAGGTCCTCCTCGAGGAACAGCGGCTGGCTGCGGCCGTCGACATAGCCGAAATGCTCGACCCCCTCCGCCCCGTTGGCGTCGTTGAAGACCTTCGTCTGCTGGTCGCCGCGCTCGACCACCAGGATGCGGACGCCGGTGCCGTTCAGCCAGCCCTCCACGGCTTCCAGCGCCGCGGTGACGCGCGCCTGGTCGGCATCGGCGACCAGCACCATCGCGTCGACGGCGGGCAATCCCTCCCGCCAGCCGACCGGCTGCCAGACGCTGCGTGGCGGGTCCGCGAGCGTCTGCCGCCGCGCCGCCATCCCGGCCGCGAAGGCAGGCCCGGGCGGCAGCATGGCGTGCGGCCCGAGGGCGCGGTAGCCGCCCGCGCTGAGGAAGACGCACATCACCGTGCCGCCATCGAGATAGGGCGGGTAGCGGCGGTTCCGGCGCAGTTGGTTGTAGGCGCTGGTGCAGTGCTGGCCGAGCCGGCGGAGCACGCCCGCCACGGCGTCCGGCGCCATGCCGGCGAAGCTGAGGAAGACGTGGCCCGCATGATGCCGGCCATGTCCCTTCAGGATATTGGCCTGCAGGTCTTCCAGCAGGCGTGCGAGGTCGGGATCCGTGGCGGCATCGTGCCAGCGGATGGGCGCGTCGAGAATCGTCTGCAGCGTCATCACGGATCATCCTCCGTCTGCCATCGCAAGGTTGCGAGGCGATTGCGGGCACCCGGCAGGAGATCAATTTCGATATCGTTATAGATGATCGTGCCGACGCAAGTGCTCACATCGGCGTGTGGCGTGGGCATGCCGTCATCCGCCGTCGCCGGGCCGCTGACGGGGCGGGGGACGATGCCCATATCCGGGTGACGATCCGACGCGAGGAAGGGATGGTCATGACCGCAAGCGAGCCCACCGGCTTCGACAGGGACAAGGCCCTGAGCGACCCCGCCGCGGTGTTCGCCTCGCCGGAGGCAGTGCTGGCCCATGGCGGTTTCAGCGTGGCCGAGAAGATCGGGATCCTGGAGCGTTGGGCCTATGACGCGGTGGATGTCTCCGTCGCGGTCGAGGAGGGCATGCCCGGCGCCGAGGAGACGCTGCTGCGACGCATCACGCTCGCCCTGCAGCAGCTTGCCGGTCCGCTCGATCTCGATCGCGCCGCGCCGAGCAAGCAGCACGGCCTGGCGCGCGGTACCGTGAAGCCGGAGAGCTGACGGCAGCGCGCCGGCAGCCTGGCCGGCGCCTGGCGTGAGCGAGGAGTGCGGCTAGAGCATTTCCGGTGAACTTGCGTTCACCTCCAAAGCTCTGGATGTTCGTTTTTGCGAGCATCTTCACCTGTCCGGATGAGATCATCCGGACAGGATCTGTTCTAGGCCATCTGCCCGATCGTCGCGCGGAACCGCGCGGCGGCGAAGGCGAAGAGCGCCATGCCGATCACGGCCAGCGCGGCGAATTGCGGCCAGACCACGTCGAACCCTGCTCCGCGATACAGGATGCCCTGGGCGAGCATCACGAAATGCGTCGTCGGCGCGGCCTCCATGATCCATTGCACCATCTGGGGCATGCTCTCGCGCGGGGTCACGGCGCCCGAGAGCATGCGCAGCGGCAGCAGCACCAGGATCATCAGCAGCGCGAATTGCGGCATGGAGCGCGCGACCGTGCCAAGCGCGATGCCAAGCGCCGTGCAGGCGAAGACGTGCATCGCCGCACCGGCGAGGAAGAGCGGCACCGAGCCCAGGATCGGCACGCCGAGCGCCCACTGCACCACCACCGCCATGGACAGCGCGGTCGCCGCCAGCACCACCACCGCCATGGACCAGACCTTCGCGGTCATGATCTCGAAGGGCGTGACGGGCATGACCAGCAGGTGTTCGATCGTGCCGTGCTCGCGTTCGCGGATCAGCGCCGCGCCGGCGAGGACGATGGAGAGCATGGTGATCACGTTGATCACCTCCATCACCGCGCCGAACCAGGCTTCCTCGAGCACCGGGTTGAAGCGGGCGCGCAGCGCGAGGCCGATCGCGGGAATGTCCACCGACCGGTAGCGCTGGAGGAAGGAGATCACCTCCTCGCTGATGATGGTCTGGACATAGCCGCTGCCGGTGAAAGCCTGGCTCATCTGCGTCGCATCGACGTTGAGCTGGATGGCGGGCTGGCGGCCGGCCAGCAGATCGCGCTGGAAATGCGGCGGGATGTCGATGGCGAAGGTGTCGCGCCCGTCATCCATGCGCCGGTCCATCTCGGCCTGGGTGATCATCACCGGCGGGACGAAATAGGGCGGCTGGAAGGCGTCGATGATGCGCTGCGCGACGGGGGAGCGATCCTCGTCCACGATGGCGATGGCGGCGCGGGAGAGTGTCTCGGGCAGCGCCGTCGCGGCGGAATAGATCGACAGGGTGAAGGAATAGAGGATCAGGATCACCATCACCGGGTCGCGTGCCAGCGAGCGCAGTTCCTTCACGCCGAGCGTCGCGATGTGGGACACGCGCATCCTATTTCTCCTGCTTGCGCAGCAGCAGCGCGGCGAGGCCGATCAGCACCGGCCCGGCGAGGGCAAGGCCGAGGAAGGGCGCCTGCAGATCCGCGAAGCCGAGTGCCTTCGAGAAGGTGCCGCGCGCGATCGTCAGGAAATGCGCGGTCGGGTAGATCTGGCCGACGACGGCGCCGAAGCCTTCGAGGGACGAGACCGGATTGATCACGCCGGAGAACTGCACGGCCGGGATGATGGTCATCAGCGCCGTGCCGAAG
This sequence comes from Roseomonas sp., assembly GCA_041914265.1. Lineage (GTDB taxonomy): Bacteria > Pseudomonadota > Alphaproteobacteria > Acetobacterales > Acetobacteraceae > Neoroseomonas. Next base: position 3,766 of record JAYSDS010000131.1, on the reverse strand, counting down.
GTCGCCGCCACCTGGCTGCGCAGGAAGGTCGAGGCGAGCAGGCCGAGCGCCGTCGCCGCGCAGAGGTACAGCGCCGTGCCCGCGGTCAGCGCCCAGAAGCTGCCCTTGAGCGGCACGTCGAACAGCGTCACCGCCAGCAGCACCATCAGCAGGTAGTTCAGCATGCCGAGCAGCAGGTAGGGGAGCTGCTTGCCGATGAGGAATTCCACCCGCGTCACCGGCGTGACGTAGAAGTTGACGATGGAGCCGAGCTCCTTCTCCCGCACCACCGACAGCGCGGTGAGCATCGCCGGGATGAGCATCAGCATGATCGCGATGGTCCCCGGCACCATGGCGACCAGGCTGCGGACATCGGGGTTGTAGCGGTAGCGCGTCTCGATGCTGAAGGGCGTCGCCGCGCTGCCCGAGGTGCCGCGCGCCGCGCGTTCGGTCACCCATTGCTGGTGCATCGCGCTGACATAGGCGCGGACGGTCTGCGCGCGGGAAGGCATGGATCCGTCGATCCAGGCGCCGACCTCGACCGGGCGGCCGCGCGCGACGTCGCGCCCGAAGCCGGGTGGGATCTCGATGGCGAGGGTGATCTCGCCGGCCTCCATCCGGCGGTCGAGATCGGCATGGTCGGTGATCGGACGGCGTTCGGTGAAGTAGCGCGAGCCGGCGATGTTGAGCGCGTAGTCCTGGCTCGTCGTCGTCTGGTCCCGGTCGAGCACGGCGTAGGTCAGGTTCTCGACATCGAGGCTGATGCCATAGCCCATGATGATCATGAGGATCATGGAACCCAGCAGCGCCATGGTCGCGCGCACGGGGTCGCGGCGCAGCTCGATCGCCTCCCGCCGCGAATAGGAGACCAGGCGGCGGATGTCGAAGACGCGGCGCTGCGGATGCGCCTCGCCGGCCGGGGCCGCCGCGACCGGGGCCGCGGCGGGCGGCGATGCCGGGCCCGCGGCCTTCTCCAGGTAATGGATGAAGGCGTCCTCCAGGCTCGCCGCACCCGATTGCGCGACGATCGCGCCCGGCGTGTCGCTGACCAGCACGCGGCCCGCATGCATCAGCGAGATGCGGTCGCAGCGTTCCGCCTCGTTCATGAAGTGGGTCGAGATGAAGATCGTCACGCGGTCGCGGCGGGCGAGCTCGATCAGGATGCGCCAGAACTCGTCGCGCGCGACCGGGTCCACGCCCGAGGTCGGCTCGTCGAGGATCAGCATCTCCGGCCCATGGATCAGCGCCACCGCCAGCGAGAGGCGCTGCCGTTGCCCGAGCGGCAGCGCATCGGGCAGCGTGTCCATGATCGCGTCGAGCCCGAAGCGGTCCGCCATGGCCGCCACGCGCTCCGGGATCGTCGCGGATGGCAGGCCGAACAGCTTCGCATGCAGCACCAGGTTCTGCCGCACCGTGAGCTCGGTGTAGAGCGAGAAGGCCTGCGACATGTAGCCGACGCGCCGGCGCGTCTCGAGATTCGTCGCATCGACCGGTTCGCCGAAGAGGAAGGCCTCGCCCTCGCTCGCCGGCAGCAGCCCGGTCAGCATCTTCATCGTCGTCGTCTTGCCGCAGCCATTGGAGCCGAGGAAGCCGAAGATCTCGCCGCGGCGGATGCGGAAGCTGGCGTGGTCGACGGCGGTGAAGTCGCCGAAGCGCATGGTCAGGCCGCGCGCCTCGATGGCGGGGCCTTCGCCATCGGGCGAGGCGAAGGGGGTGATGCGCACCGGCTCGTGGCCGGCGCGCTTCGCCTCCGGCAGCAGGGCGACGAAGGCCGCCTCCAGCGTGTCGGTGCCGGTGCGCGACAGCAATGCCGCCGGCGTGCCGGTGGCGAGCACGCGGCCATCATCCATCGCGGCGAGCCAGTCGAAGCGTGCGGCTTCCTCCATATAGGCGGTGGCGACCAGCACGCTCATGCCCGGGCGCTCGCCGCGGATGCGCTCGATCAGCTCCCAGAATTGCCGGCGCGACAGCGGATCGACGCCGGTGGTGGGTTCGTCGAGGATCAGCAACTCGGGGTCGTGGATCAGCGCGCAGCAGAGGCTGAGCTTCTGCTTCATCCCGCCCGAGAGCTTGCCCGCAGGGCGGTCGGTGAAGGGGGCGAGGCCGGTCGCCGCGACCAGCTCCGCGATGCGCCGCTCGCGCTCGGCGCGATCCTGGCTGAACAGCCGGCCGAAGAAGTCGATGTTCTCGAAGACCGAGAGCGTCGGATAGAGGTTCTTCCCCAGCCCCTGCGGCATGTAGGCGATGCGCGGCCCGGCGGCGTCGCGGTGCCGCACATCGGCCATGTCGCCGCCGAGCACGGTGACGCGCCCCTGCTGGACTGCGCGCGCGCCGGAGACGAGGGCGAGCAGGGACGACTTGCCCACGCCATCCGGGCCGATCAGCCCGGCCATGATGCCGGCGGGGATGTCGAGCGTGACATCGTCGAGCGCGACGGTGCGGCCATAGCGCAGCCCGACGCCCTCAAGCCGGGCGATGGGCGCCGTCATTGCGGCAGCCGCACCTGCAGGTTCGCCGGCCATTCGGCGTTGCGGTCCAGCCGGACATAGGTGACGCCCGGCAAGCCGGTCTTCACCTGGGTGACATGCTCGCGCAGCAGCGCGGGATCGATGCGCGCACGGATGCGGAAGACCAGCTTGAGGCGTTCCTCCTCCGTCTCCACCGTGCGCGGCGTGAACTGCGCGACATCCGAGACCAGCGAGACCGTCGCCGGAACGACGTATTGCGGCGCGGCGTCGAGGATGATGCGCGCCTCGGCGCCGATTGCCACGCGCCCGGCCTGCTCGGTGGGCAGGAAGAAGGTCATGTAGACGTCGGTGAGATCCACCAGGTTCAACACGCGGCCACCGGCGGCGAGCACCTCGCCCGGCTGGGCGATGCGGAACTGCACGCGGCCCGCGCGCGGGGCCTTCAGCGCGCTGTCGTCGATATCGACCTGGATGCGCTGGATGGACGCCTGCGCGGCCTCCACGGCGGCCTGAGCGTCCACCACCAGAGACCGGGCGGACCCGATCGCGGCATCGGAGGCGGCGACCTGGGCGCGGGCGGCGGCCTGTGCGGCCCGCGCGCCCTCATAGGTCGCGCGGTCATCGTCCAGCGTCTGGATCGGGGCATTGCCGCGCGCCGCGAGTTCCTCGGTGCGCGCGAGGCGGCGCTGCGCGGCGGTGACCTGCGCGTCGCGCTGGGCGACCACCGCCTCGGCCGCGGTCTTCTCGGCCTGGCGTTGGGTGACGAGGGCGTTGGCCGTGTCGATGGCGATCTGGGCACGCTGAAGCTGCGCCCGTGCCTCGCGGAGCTGCGCTTCGAGCGTCGCGGTGTCCATGCGCGCGACGACCTGGCCCTCGGCGACCATGTCGCCTTCATTCACCAGGATGTCGGCAATGCGCCCCGCGATCTTCGTGGCGACGTCGAGCTCCACCCCCTCGATCCGTCCATTGCCGCGCGCGAAGCCGGGTGGCAGCGGGGCGGGACGCAGGGCCTGCCACGCCGCGAACGCGGCACCGGCGGCGAGGAGGAGGAGCAGCAGAAGGAAAAGCGATCGCGCAGAGGGTCGTGTCATGTCGGTGCCTGGCTGTGGCGCATTATTGCACAGCATCGCATCCGACCGCGCTTTGCGGCAGTGCAATATGGCGGGCGCTGATCGTGGGGAGCGTGCCCTTTGCCGCATCTGGCTGGATGACTGGGGGGGGGGGGGGGGGGGGGGGCGGGCCCCCCCCCCCCCCCCCCCCCCCCCGCCGCGCCCCGCGGCCGGCCCCCCCCCCGGGGGCGGGGGGGCGGGGGGGGCGCC
>JAYSDS010000130.1:6133-16994 GCA_041914265.1 Roseomonas sp. | reverse complement strand
AACTGCCGGACGCCTTCCTGCGCCGCTGCTTCTTCCACTACATCCGCTTCCCGGACCGCGAGACGATGGAGATGATCGTCCGCGCCCATTTCCCCGACATCCGCCGCGACCTGCTGCGCGAGGCGCTGAACGTCTTCTTCGACATCCGCGAGGTGGACGGGTTGAAGAAGAAGCCGGCGACGTCGGAACTGCTCGACTGGCTGAAGCTGCTGACCATCGAGGACATGCCGCCCGAGGCGCTGCGGTCGTCCGACACCAAGACGGCGATCCCGCCGCTGTACGGCGCGCTGCTGAAGAACGAACAGGACGTGCACCTGTTCGAGCGACTGGCCTTCCTCGCGCGGCGGCGCGGCGGGTAGCGCGATGTTCGCCCCCTTCATCCTCGCCCTGCGCGCCGCCGGCGTCCCGGCCTCCATCACGGAGTACCTCGCGCTGCTGCGGGCGATGAAGGCGGGCGTGGCCGGGTTCAGCGTGGACGATTTCTACCACCTGTCGCGCGCCGCGCTGGTGAAGGACGAACGCCATCTCGACCGCTTCGACCGTGTGTTCGGGGAGGTCTTCAAGGGCCTGGAGACACCGGAAGGCGAAGCGCCGCGCGAACTCCCCGTCGAATGGCTGCGCAAGCTCGCCGAGAAGATCCTGACGCCCGAGGAGATGGAGCAGATCAAGGCGCTCGGCGATTTCGACACGCTGATGGAGACGCTGAAGAAGCGGCTTGAGGAACAGAAGGGCCGCCACCAGGGTGGATCGAAATGGATCGGCACGGCGGGGACCTCGCCCTTCGGCGCCTATGGCTACAACCCCGAAGGCGTGCGCATCGGCCAGGCGGAATCGCGTCATCGCCGCGCGGTGAAGGTCTGGGACCAGCGCAACTTCCGCGACCTGGACGAAGACGAGGCGCTGTCCTCGCGCAACATGAAGGTGGCGCTGCGCCGCCTGCGCCGCTTCGCGCGCACGGGTGCCGCGACGGAACTCGACATCCCCGGGACCATCGGCGCGACGGCGAAGAATGGCGGCTCGCTTGACCTGCATATGGTCCCCGAGCGCCACAATGCGGTGAAGGTCCTGCTGCTGATGGATATCGGCGGGTCGATGGACGACCATATCCGCATCTGCCAGGAGCTGTTCACCGCCGCGCGGTCGGAATTCAAGCACCTGGAATTCTGGTACTTCCACAACTGCCTGTACGAACGCGTCTGGCGCACCAACCGTCGCCGGCGGGAGACGGAGCGCCCGACTTTCGAGATGCTGCGCACCTACGGCCCCGACTGGCGCGTCGTGATCGTCGGCGATGCGACGATGAGCCCCTATGAGATCATCCAGCCCGGCGGGTCGGTCGAACACTGGAATGAGGAAGCGGGGCAGGTCTGGATGTCCCGTCTGACGCGGCATTTCCGCAAGGCTGCCTGGCTGAACCCCGTGCAGCAGGACCATTGGCGCTACACGCAATCCATCGGGATCATGCAGCGGCTGATGGAGAACCGGATGTACCCGCTGACGCTCGCGGGCCTCGAAACCATGGCGCGCGAGTTGGCGCGCTGACGCATTGTCTGACCGCGCGGCCCGCGTCGCCGGCCATCGCGCGCAACGGAGGAAACGACACGATGGATGTGAAGCCCCGCATCGCCCGCGGCCGCCAGTTCTTCGCCAATCCGGGACCGACCAACATCCCGGATTCCATCCTCAAGGCCGTCGCGCATGTCAGCATCGACTTCAACGATCCGGCCTTCCTGGGCGTCTATGACGATTGCGTCGCGGGGCTGAAGCGCATCCTGAAGACCCAGCACGACATCTTCCTCTACACCGGCTCGGGCCATGCGGCCTGGGAAGCGGCGCTGGTGAATCTCTTCTCCCCCGGCGACACGCTGCTGATGATCGAGACCGGCCATTTCTCGGAATCCTGGGGGAAGATGGCGCAGGATTTCGGGTTGCGGATCCGTACCCTGCCCGCCGATTGGCGCGTCGGCGCCGACATCGCCGCGCTGCGCGCCATGCTGGCGGATGATGCCACGCACGCCATCAAGGCGGTCTGCGCCGTCCAGAACGAGACTGCGACGGGCATGGAACTGCCGCTGACCGATGTGCGCGCGGCACTCGAAGCCACCGGCCATCCGGCGCTGCTGCTGGTGGACACCATCTCCTCGCTCGGCTCCATCGATTTCCGGATGGACGAATGGGGCGTGGATGTCGCGGTGGGCGGCAGCCAGAAGGGGCTGATGCTGCCCACGGGCCTGTCCTTCACCGGCGTCTCGCCCAAGGCAATGGAAGCCCACAAGGCGTCCGGGCTGCCGAAATCCTACCTCCACTGGACCAACATGCTGGCGCGGCGGCACAAGTCGTTCATCGGCACGGTGCCGACCTCTCTCTTCTACGGCCTGCAGGAATCGATCCGCCTGCTCGAGGATGAAGGCCTCGACGCCGTCTTCGCCCGCCATGCGCGCCTCGCCGAGGCTGTGCGCCGCTGTGTGCGCCATTGGTCTGGCAACGACGGCCCCTCGCTGTTCTGCGAGAATCCCGAGCGTTACTCCAACTCCGTCACCGCCGTGCTGATGCCCGAGGGCCATGATTCGGAAGCGGTGCGCCGCATCGCGCTCGGCACCTTCAATGTCTCGCTCGGCGGCGGGCTCAACAAGCTCGGCGGCAAGGTCTTCCGCATCGGCCATCTCGGCGACCTGAACGAGCCGATGATCCTCGGCACGCTCGCCACGGTCGAAGCCTCGCTGCGTCTCGCCGGCGTGCCGCATGCGCCGGGCGGGACGCAGGCCGCCATCGACTACCTGGCCGAGGCCGCGCGCGCCGGCTGATCGGCCGGCGGAATTGCGCAACCGCAACACTATCGCCCGATCGGTTGGGCTAGAAGGTCGCATGTCCCGACCTCCCCGTACCCAGGGCGCGGCGGTTCCCTCCGCGCCCCCGGCCCCCGACCCGGTGGCCCTGCCCGTCCCGCCCGTGCCCAGTTACCGCACCCTCGACCGTGCCCTGCGGGCGGCGGAGGCACGGCTCACCCAGGGCCTCTCCCCCACCGCCATCGGGGGGGCCTGGCACGACTGGGCGGTGCACCTCGCCCGCGCACCGGGCAAGCGGATGGAACTCGCCGCGCAGGCCTGGATCCAGGGCATGCGCTGGCTGCTGTGGCTGCGGCAGGCGGCGTCCCGGCGCGACGCGCCGCCGCTGCTCCCGCCCGGCAATGGCGACGGGCGCTTCACCGATCCCGCCTGGCAGGCCTTCCCCTTCAACGCGATGGTCCAGGCCCACCGGATGGTCGAGGAATGGTGGCAGGCGACCACGCGCGACGTGCCCGGCCTCGAACACGCCCATGCCGACCAGGTGGCCTTCATGATGCGCCAGCTGGTCGATGTCCTCGCGCCGTCGAACCTGCCCTGGGCCAATCCGGCCATCGCGCAGCACACCATCGCGGAGGGCGGGCTCAACCTGCTGCGCGGCGCGCATAACTGGCTCGACGACCTGGAACGCATGATCTCCGGCGCCGCGCCCCCGGGCGCCGAGCAGTTCCGCCCCGGGCATGAGGTCGCGATCACCCCGGGGCGCGTCGTCTTCCGCAACCACCTGATGGAGCTGATCCAGTACGAACCGGCCACGCCGCAGGTGCATGCGGAACCGGTGCTGATCGTCCCGGCCTGGATCATGAAGTACTATATCCTCGACCTGATGCCCGAGGATTCGCTGGTCCGCTGGCTGGTCGCGCAGGGCTTCACCGTCTTCATGGTGTCCTGGCGCAATCCGGATGCGGATGACCGCGACATCAGCCTCGACGACTATCGGCGCGAGGGCGTGATGGCCGCGATGAACGCCGTCTCGACCATCGTGCCGGAGCGGAAGATCCACGCCTGCGGCTACTGCCTCGGCGGCACGATCCTGTCGATCGCGGCGGCGACCATGGCGCGCGATGGGGATGAGCGCCTCGCCTCCATGACGCTGCTCGCCGCGCAGACGGATTTCGCCGAGGCCGGCGAGCTGATGCTCTTCGTCGATGAGAGCCAGGTCGCCTTCCTCGAGGACATGATGTGGGACCGCGGCTACCTCGACACGCAGCAGATGTCGGGCGCCTTCCAGCTCCTGCGCGCGAACGACCTGATCTGGTCACGCATGATGCGCGACTACGTGCTCGGCGAACGCGTGCCCATGAACGACCTCTTTGCCTGGAACAGCGACCAGACGCGCATGCCCGCGCGCATGCATGGCGAATACCTGCGCGGCCTGTTCCTCGAGAACCGGCTGACCGCGGGGCGCTTCGCGGTGGAAGGGCGCGTCATCGCGCTGTCGGATATCCCGGCGCCGATCTTCGCCGTGGGCACGGTGAAGGACCACATCGCGCCCTGGCGCTCGGTCTACAAGATCTCCCTGTTCAGCGACACGGATGTCACCTTCGCGCTGACCTCGGGCGGCCACAATGCCGGCATCGTCAGCCCGCCGGGCAAGCAGGGGCGGCAGTTCCGGATCATGACGCGCACCCATGGCGAGCGGTATCTCGACCCTGATTCCTGGGCGGCCATCGCCCCACGCCAGGATGGGTCCTGGTGGCCTGCCTGGGCTGATTGGCTGGCCAGGGCCGGCAGCGAGGGGCTGGTCGCACCGCCCGGCCTCGGCGCGCCTGAACGCGGCCTGCCACCGCTCTGCCCCGCGCCGGGCAGCTACATCCTCATGAAGTGACCGGTCATGGCCATCGAGATCGAACGCCGCTTCCTCGTCAGCAACGATGACTGGCGCGGCGGCGTGACCCGCACGCGCCGGCTGCGCCAGGGCTACCTGGCGCGCGAGGATGGCGTCGCCGTGCGCCTGCGCGTCGTGGACGGCGCGGCGCGCCTCACCATCAAGGGCCGCGGCGGCCTGTCGCGCCCGGAGTTCGAATACGACCTGCCGGTCGCCGAGGCCGAGGAGATGCTGGCCGCACTCTGCGTGGGCCGGCGCATCGCGAAGACCCGGCACGACGTGCCGCATGGCGGCCTGGTATGGGAGGTCGACGTCTTCGAGGGTCCCCTCGCCGGCCTGATCATCGCCGAGGTCGAGCTGCCCTCGCCCGACCATCCGGTCGGTCTGCCCGCCTGGGTGGGGCGCGAGATCACCGGCGATCATCGCTATGCCAATGCCGTGCTGGCTTCCGCGGATGCGCCGCCGCGGGGGTGACGCGCCGCGAATCACCGCCTAGGCTTCCTTCACCGGCCGCCACGTGCCGGGAAGAAGCCAGGGGAATTCGTCCGCATGACCGTCACGAGCCGCGCCGTCTATCGCCACGGCGACATGGCCCGCCTGTTCAATCCGGCCTCGATCGCCGTGATCGGCGCGAGCCCCCGGGCCGGTTCCTTCGCCGACCGCACCGTCCAGGCGCTGAAGGACTATACCGGCCGCCTCTACCTGGTGAATTCGCGCTACGAGACCATCGGCGAGCGCCGCTGCTTCCCCTCCATCGCCGCCCTGCCCGAGGTGCCGGATTGCTGCATCCTCGTCGTCGCCAAGGATGCGGTGGAGGACATCGCGATCGACTGCGCCAAGGCTGGCGTCGGCGGCATCATGCTCTACGCCTCGGGCTATTCCGAGACGGGCCGGGACGCTGACATCGCCGCGCAGAAGCGCCTCGCGCAAATCGGGCGCGATGCGGGCATGCGCATCGTCGGGCCGAACTGCATCGGCATGCTGAACTTCGCGTCCAGGGCCGGCGTCACCTTCATGGTGCCGCCGCCGATGGAGACGCCGCTGCCGCATGGGATCGGACTGGTCAGCCAGTCGGGCGCACTCGGCTTCTCGCTCGCGCAGTCGGTGATGCGCGGCGTCTCCGTCAGCCATCTGCTGACCACGGGCAATTCCTCGGACGTGGACGTGGCGGATTGCGTCTCCTTCCTCGCCGATGATCCGTCCTGCCGTGCCATCGCCTGCGTCTTCGAAGGCATGCCCGACCCGATGCGCTTCATCCAGGCGGCCGAGGTCGCGGATGCGGCGAACAAGCCGCTGGTGGTCTTCAAGCTCGGCACCGGCGAGGCGGGCGCTGCTGCCGCCATGTCCCACACCGGCTCACTCGCCGGCGAGAACGCGGCCTATCTCGCGGCGTTCCAGCGCGCCGGCGCCGTGGTGGTGAAGGATTTCGAGGCGCTGGTGGAAACCGCAGCCTTCCTCGCCAAGGCGCCGCCGCCGCGCGCGCGTGGCGTCGCGGTCGTCGCCGTTTCGGGCGGCGCGGCCATCATGTCGGCCGACAAGGCCGAGATCCACGACGTCGCCCTGCCCCAGCCCAGCCCGCCGGTGCGCGAGATCCTCGAAGCGCGCATTCCGGATTTCGGTTCGGCCCGAAACCCCTGCGACGTCACCGCCCAGGTCGCGAACGACCCCGAAAGCCTCACGGCCTGCGCGTCCGCCATGCTGGGCGAGGACCATTACGGCGCGCTGATCTACGCACAGATCTATTCGACCGAGCTTTCCGCCAAGCGTCCTGGCGAACTCGCCGCCATCGCCGAGAAGCACGACAAGCCGATCTGCGTCGTCTGGACGACGGAATGGCTGGAAGGCTTCGGGTCGCGCGAAGCAGAGCAGAACCCGCGCATCGGCCTGTTCCGCTCGATGGATCGCTGCTTTGCCGCGATCGCGCATTGGAATGCGCGCGAAGCGCGGCGTGCCTCCGGGCCGCGCCGCCTCTCACGCGTGTCCCGTCCCGAAGCGGCGGATGAGGCCGCGGCGCTCATCGCGGCCGCGCAGGACCGCGCGCTCACCGAACGCGAAGCCAAGGCCGTTCTTGCTGCCTATGGCGTGCCCGTGGTGCCGGAGACGCTGACCCAGACCGAGGATGACGCGGTCGCCGCGGCCGAGGCCTTCGGCTTCCCCGTGGCGATGAAGGTCGAAAGTCCCGACCTGCCGCACAAGACCGAGGCGGGCGTCATCCGGCTGAAGCTGAAGGACGCCGCCGAGGTGCGCGATGCCTATCGCGCCGTGATGGCGAATGCGAAGCACCACGCACCTGACGCGCGTATCAACGGCGTTCTTGTTCAACCCATGGCGAAGCCCGGCGTTGAGGTCATGGTCGGCGGCCGGGTCGATCCGCTGATGGGTCCGCTGATCGTCGCCGGCCTCGGCGGGGTGCTGGTGGAACTGATGCGCGATTCGGCGCTCGCCCTCGCGCCCATCACGCCAGGCGAAGGGCGCGCCATGCTCGAATCCCTGCGCGGCCGGGCCGCGCTCGAGGGTTTCCGCGGCGCGCCGCCGGCCGATCTCGATCGCCTGGCAGATATCGTCGCGCGGTTGTCGGAATTCGTCGCCGATCAGCGCGGGCGAATCGCCGAACTTGACGTAAACCCGATCATCGTCGCGGGATCGGACGCGGTCGCGGTGGACGCGCTGATCGTGAAGGCCTGATTCGAGTAAGGGAATGCATCGCGGGACGCATTCCCACGAGTTGCAGCGCCGTGCGGCAACGCAACGGAATTTTGCAGTGCGGCCTGGAAGTGCCAGGATGTGATCCAGATCACATTCGGAGGACTGGGCGATGGCCGCCGAGTACGGCGTGACGCGGCACGGTTTTGGACGGTGGGCAGCAAGGCCCGCCGCCGCATCGGCCCGGACGGTGACCCGCATCACTCGCCCGGGCGGCCGCGGCGCCGCAGTCTCCGCGTGTCGGTACCGCAATGGTGCCGCGCAGGAGGCTGACCATGCGCGCGACCTCGGATTCCGTCTTCCCGCATCTCGCCTGGCTACGCCCCCCCATGGCTGAGCCGACGCCCGCTCGCGCGCCATCCCTTTCCGACCTGCCTTTCTTTCGCGAGGCAGACCCTGCTGCCCTGTCGAAGGTCGCCGCCACCGCACGCTGGCGGACCGTCGAGCCCGGCCAGGTCGTGGTCGATGACGACGAGCCTTCCACCGACATCTTCTTCGTCGCCACCGGCAGCGTGCGCGTGCAGCTCCGCGCTGCCTCCGGACGCGAAGTGCTGCTGAACGAATTCGGCACCGGCGAGTTCTTCGGCGAGCTCTCCGCCATCGATGGCGCGCCGCGCGCGGCGAATGTCACGGCGGTGGCGCGCTCCCGGCTTTGCATCATTCCGGCGAAGACCTTCCTCGATTTCGTCTTCGCCAACCCGGGCGCCTGCCACGCGCTGCTCAAGACGCTCTCCGCCAAGCTGCGACTGCAGACCGAACGCACCCTGGAGCGCGAGGCGCTGCCGGTGCGGCTGCGGCTGTTCTCGGAGCTTCTGCGCCTGTCGCGCCCGCGTGCGACCGCCCCTGGCGAACGCGTGGTCTCGCCGCCGCCGCCGCATCACGAGCTTGCCGCCCGCATCGGGGCGCGGCGCGAGGTCGTGTCGCGCGAGCTGTCCGACATGACGCGCGAAGGCTGGCTGGCACGCGACCGGCGCGCCATCCGCATCCTGCGGGTGGCGGAGATGCAGCAGGCCGTCGCGGCGGAACTGCGCGCCCCGGCGGCGTAGCAAAGTCGCGGAACGCGGCGCGGGCTAGCGACCCGCCCGCGCGAAAGCGGATCGGAGAGGGAAGCAAAGCCCCTCTCCGGCATGCCGATCATCTGGACGTCCGCCGCATGCTGTCCCACCCTTCTGCCGAAGAGGTGGAGGGACGCAGGATGACGAAGCCATTGGTGCTGCTGTGGACTGACGGAGCCGGTCCCTATGCCGCGGCGATCGAAGCCGCGGGCATCGGCAACCGCCTGCGGATCGAGGTGGTCCCGCGCGCCGATACGCCCAGCGATGCGCTGCTGGCCGAGACCGAGGCCTTGCTCTCCTGGGGTCCGCCGCCGGGCATGCTGGACCGCATGCCGAAGCTGCGCTTCGTGCAGGCCCTGACGGCGGGCGTCGAGCATTGGCTGGCACGGCCCGATCTGAAGCCCGGCCTTTCCCTGTCCTGCGCGCGCGGCACACATCGGGTCCAGATGCCGGAGAACATCCTCGGCGCGCTGTTCCACATCACCAAGCCCTATGCGGCCATCGTCGGCGACAACGCGGCGCATCGCTGGACGCGGCGGGTGTCCTCGACGCTGGCGGGCAAGACACTGGGCATCCTGGGGCTCGGCGCGATCGGCGCGGAACTCGCGCGCAAGGCCGAGGCGCTCGAGATGCATGTGATCGGCACGCGCCGCAATCCCGCCGACCTGCCGCATGTCGACCGCGTCTACCCGCCCGAGGAGGCGGACAAGGTCCTGGCCGCGAGCGACTTCGTCGTGCTGCTGCTGCCCGCCACACCGGCGACGGAGAACTTCATCGACGCGTCGCGGCTCGCAGCGATGAAATCGACGGCTTGGCTGCTGAATTTCGGCCGCGGTGCGCTGATCAGGGATGATGACCTGGTCACCGCGGTGCGGGCCGGCACCATCGCGGGCGCGGTGCTCGACGTCTTCCGGACCGAACCTCTGCCGGCCGACCATCCTTTCTGGGGCGAGGAGAAGATCGTCGTCCTGCCGCATATCGGCGGGCTGCATCCGGAACGCGACCAGATGGTGGCCGCGCTGCTGGTCGAGAATCTCCGCCGCTTCGTCGAGGGTGCGCCACTGACGCAGCTCGTGGACCGCGACGCCGGCTATTGAACCCGACGCTGCGCGCCCGACGCGTGCGCGGCGCCTCCCCCCACCTGACGGCCCGAGGACAAGCTGATGCCGTACAAGCCCTTCGACCTCACCGGGAAGGTCACCCTCGTGACCGGCGGCAATTCCGGTATCGGCCTTGGCATGGCACAGGCGCTGGCCGAGGCGGGTGCCGACGTCGCGATCTGGGGCACCAACGCCACGAAGAACGAGGAAGCCGTAACGCTGCTCTCGCGAACCGGGGTCCGCGTGCATGCCGCGCTGTGCGACGTGGGGGATGAGGCGGCGGTGGAATCGGCCTTCGCCGGCACGCTCGCGGCGCTCGGCCGGGTCGATGCCTGCTTCGCCAATGCCGGCACCTATGGGCGGAAGGGGAAGTTCACCGAGCTCGACAGCACGGAATGGCACCGCGTGACGCGCGTCAATCTTGACGGTGCTTTCTACACGCTGCGCACGGCGGCACGGCACATGATCGAACGTGGCGGCGGCGGATCGCTGGTGGGCACCGCCTCGCTGGCGGCGATCGAGGGCGCGGCGCGGAACACGCAATACGCGGCGACCAAGGGTGCGATGGTGGCGGTGATCCGCGCGCTGGCGGTGGAACTGGCGCGGCATGGCATCCGCGCGAATGCCGTGCTGCCCGGCTGGATCGAGACGCCGATGACCGCGCGCAGCGTGGGCGACGAGAAATTCGCCGCCGCGGTGCTGCCGCGCATCCCGGCGCGGCGCTGGGGCACGGGGGCGGATTTCGGGGGTGTCGCGGTGTATCTGGCGAGCGAGGCCTCCACCTATCACAGCGGGGATTGCCTGGTGATCGACGGGGGGTATTCGCTGTTCTGAGCGAAACCGAGGTCCGGGGCCTGTCCGTTACGGGCCGAAAGGGCCTTCCTGAGGGTCAGAGCGGTTTCGCTGTCGCCGTTGATCAGGGCGCATTGGAGAGGGGCTTTGCCCCTCTCCAAACCTCACCCCACCAGGATGCTGGGCATCCTGGACCGCAGTCTGTTGGTGTCGGGCAGAACGGATGGGATGCCCCCAACCAGGCGCGCGCCGTGCGCGGGAACGGGGTCGGGCACCATTCTGTCCGCAGCGCACCGTGCCAGGTCAGCGTTTCCGGAGGCCTTGCTGATCACCTCGATCCTCCCGCTACGGAATTGGAGGGGCGCTGCCGCGAGAATCACCGCTGCGACCCGCCCTTGCGCGCGAAAGGCGCTTGAAGGACGTAGCTCTGACATGGCGCACGGCGCCAAGTCCCGGCGGTCCAGGCCACACTGTGGCCAGGCGGGGGTGTGCCGGGGGGCGGCGCCCCACCCGGTCCCCACCGCGGAACCCACGCAAAAA
>JAYSDS010000130.1:0-6123 GCA_041914265.1 Roseomonas sp. | reverse complement strand
TGGGGGGGGGGGCGGGCGCCCGCCCCCCCCCCCGCCGGCCCCCCCCCCCCCCCCCCCCCCCGCCCGGCCCCCGGCGGGGGGGGGGGGGGGGGGGGGGGGGGGGCCCCCCCCCCCCCCCCCTTCCCACCGGCGGAACCATCGAACTAATCGGAAACGCCCTTCGACCTCTGCCAAGGTGAGGCTTGGAGAGGAGCAACGCCCCTCTCCAACGCCGCCCTTCGTCGGGCAGAACCCGCTCCGGCGGCCTCAGCGCATCGGCGGCGCGTACATCAGCCCCCCGTTGAACCACAGCGCATTCACGCCGCGCTGCAGCCCGATCGGCGAGTTCGGCCCGAGATGCCGGTCGAAGATCTCGCCGTAATTGCCCACCGCCTTGATCGCGTTGTAGGCCCAGCGCCGGTCGAGCCCCATGGCCGGCCCATGATCGCCGCTCACGCCCAGCAGGCGGCGGATCTCCGGGTTCGGGCTTTCCAGCATTTGGTCCACGTTCGCCTGGGTGACGCCCAGCTCCTCGGCGAGGACCAGCGCGTAGATCGTCCAGCGCATGATGTCGAACCACTGCGGGTCGCCCTTGCGCACGGCGGGCGTCAGCGGCTCCTTGCTGATGATATCGGGCAGGATGACGTGCTCGCCCGCCGGCAGGGAGGTGCGGAAGCCCGCAAGCTGGCTGGCGTCGAGCGTATAGGCGTCGCAGCGGCCGGAGACGTAGGCCTTGCGGGTGTCCTCGTTGCTCTCGAAGACCAGCGGCTGGACCTGGATGTTGCGCGACCGTGCCCAGTCGGCGAGGTTCAGCTCGTTGGTCGAACCGGCGGTGACGCAGATCGTGGCGCCGGCCAGTTCCGTGGCACGGTTCACGCCCAGCGCGCGGCGCACGATGAAGCCCTGGCCATCGTAGAAGACCGGCGGACCGAACTGCAGCCCGGCATTGACCTCGCGCGAATGGGTCCAGGTAAAGGTGCGGGCGACGATGTCGACCTGGCCCGATTGCAGCGCCGGGATGCGCGCCTGGCTGGTCAGGACGTGCCACCGCACCCGGGCGCCATCACCGAGCACGGCAGCGGCGATGGCGCGGCAGATATCGGGGTCGAGGCCCTGCTGCTCCCCCCGGCTGTCCGGCACGCCGAAGCCCGGCGACCCCTGGTTGGCACTGCAGTCGAGCATGCCCTTCGACCGCACCGAGGCGAGCGTGGGCCCGGGCTGGGTGTTCTGGGCAAAGGCGTCGGCAGCGAAAGTCCCGACAAGCGTGAAGGCAAGGGCGGCGCCAAGATGGCGTAGCGACATTCTGCTCTCCCTGGTCCAATCAATGCAGATCAGGACGCCCCCCCCAGAAGGGAGAGCGCCCGGCGGCCGCCATGCTCCCCCTTTCGCAGTTGCGGAACAAGCCGCCGAGATCAGACGGAACCGCCCGTCCGGAAGCCGCCGCCCGAATCGCTGGTGCCCCCGGTGGAAAACCCGCCGCTCGAATTGCCGCCGCTCCATCCGCCGGACGTGTCGGACCCGCCCGACCAGCCGCCCTTGGAACCACCGGCGCCGCCGGAAGACTTGCCGCCCCAGGACGGCGACGGGTCGTCCTGCCACCATCCCCCGCCCGTCGGCGCACCGCGGCCGCTGTCCCAGGGTCCCGGCGCCGGGCGGCCCCACGGGCCGGGCAGAGGATTGCCCCAGGGGCCCGGCTGGCTGCTGCCGGGCATGCGATCCGGCAGGCGTTGACGCTCCATGCGGTCCCAGAAGCCGTCGCGGGACAGGGCCCCGCGCAGCACCTCGCTGATGAGGGCCCCGATCAACGCGCCGCTCGCGAAGCCCCAGTCGCTGCGTTCCACGCCCCTGCCCCGCATGTCGTGGCGCAGCGATTGCAGATCGTCGAGGCGTCGCCGCGCCGCCTGGGCCTGCGCCTGCGCATCGGTCAGGGCGCGTTCCAGCCTGGCGCGCTCGGCGGCCGCCACCTCCAGCCGCGCGACGATGGCGTCGTCATCCTTGGTGGGCGTACGGGACGCTTCCTCCCGCAGCGTGCGCAGGGACCGCGCGCCGAGCGCGGATTCCAGTGCCCGGATCGCCTGCTGCGACGCCGGGTCATCGCCGGCGGCGAGCGCACTGCGCTTCGCCTCGGCGGTGGCGAGCGTGGCGCGGGTGGCTTCGACCGAATCCTCGGCCTTCTCCAGCGCACCGCCATCGGCCGGCGCAGCGCCCTGCGGCAGGCCTGCAAGCGCGCGCCGGCGTTCCACCAGCGCCTTCACCGCCGCATCGGCCTCGGCACGCATGCGTGCGGCATGGGACGCCATGTGCCCCGGCAGTTCCGCCAGCAGCGCATAGGAACGGCGCGCCGGTTCGAACTCGACGAGTTTCGCGACCCAGCCATCGATCATGCGCACCAGTGGGAAGGCACGGTAGCGTCCCGTGCCCCAACCGCGGTCCCACAGATAGGCAAACAGCGGATCGGCGCGGAAGGGGCGGCCCTTCTCCTCGAAATCGCGCCCGGCGAAGCCGGCCTTCTGCTCGGCGTGCTGGGCGATGCGTTCGGCATCCTCCGCCGCCTTGGACAGGGCCTGGAAATCCGCATCCTCCGCCGCCTTGCGGTCGGCTTCGCGCAGCGCGGCGGCCTCGGCTTCCTGCGCGGCGTGGCGGCGCGCCGCCTCGGCATCGCGGGTCGCCTCGGCGGCGGCGAGCGCATCGCGCGCATCGAGGATCTCGCGCTGCGCGGCATCGAGCGCCGCCGCACGCTGCGTCAGGCTTTCGCGAAGCTGCGCGCCGGCCGCGTCCAGCGCCTCGACCGCGGTGCGGCCATCGGCCATGTCCTGCAGCCGCAGCCGCGCCAGCGCGCGCAGCGCCTCGGCCTCCTCGGTGCGCAGCCCTTCGCGCTGGGCAGCGAGGCGATCCGCCTCCATCTGCGCGGCGGAGGCCTCGCGCTGCGCGGTCGCGAGGTGGTCGTCCACCTCGCGCAGCACGGTCACGCCGTTCACCATGACAGGATGGCCCCTCCGGTGGTGTCCACGCTCCAGCGTGTGTCGAGGCTGCCCGCGACCTTCTGCCCGATGATCGGCTGTTCGATGATGCCGTTGGCAAGCTTGTCCCGGCGGACGCGTTCGAATTCCGCTTCGGTGACGTGCTGGCCCCAGCGGGAGACGCGGCGCGTCTCGCCATTCTCCTCGCTGGTGATAGGAACTTCCACGGGCCGGCCGTCGCGCTCGATCGCCTCGACGATCAGATAGTAGTTGCGCGCACGCGGGTTGGAGGCCGGCACGCGCCAGACGGCCGATGGCTCGCCGGGGCGGTTGACGATCCGCACGCTGTAGGCCGCGGCGAGCCGCGCGGCGAGATCGTTCAGCGCGGCACGACGCGCGCGCGCTTCGGCGAGGTGCCCCGCGCGCGCGGCGGCTACGCCCTCCGCCAGCAGGCGCGCGGCGACCTCGCGTGCCGGCGCCTCCTGCGTGCCGGCGAGCACGCGGTCATGTTCGGCCTTGAGCGCACGCGGCAGATCGGTCCGCAATTCGGTCGCGATGGCCGCGGCCTCACGCGCCCGCGGCATGGCGACGGCGACGTACCAGGCCCCCCAGCCGATGACGACGACGCCAAGGCCCGCCAGCGCGAACTTCCCCCACCGCCCGCGCGTGGCCCAGGCGGTGGCGAGGCTGCGCTTCCAGCCCTCCCCCTTCGGTGCATAGGCGAAGCGCTGTTGTTCCAGCGCCGCGATGCCCTGGTCGAGCACCGCGTCGGAGACATCGATGCCCTGCGAGCTGTAGATCTCGCGCAGCCGGTCGCGCAGGCGGGCCTGGCGCTCCTCGCCGGAAAGCTCGCGTTCGACCAGGCGATCGGCGTGGCGGATCGTGTCCACCACGTCCATCGCGAGCATCGTCTCGTCGAGCGCCGGGGCGCCCGTCGCGGCTTCAGGCATTTGCGGCGGCGACCGCGCTGGCACGCTGGGTCAGCTTCGCCATGCGCTGCTTCGCTTCCTCGACCGAGCGACGGATCTCCTCGCTGTTCTGCGTCGCGGCGGTGCGCATCTCGTCGATGATCTCGAGCGAGCGTTCCTGGTAGTTCACCACGGAATCGACCAGCTTCTTCACCGCATCGGCCTGGATGGTCGGGCCATAGCCGGCCTTCAGCGCGGCTTCCTGCACCTTGCCGCCGATCTCCGCGAGCACTTCCAGCGACTGGTTGACGCCCGCCTTCATGCTCTCCAGCGCGCGGGTGCTCTCGTGCAGCCCGTGCATGCCGGTGAAGGAGGCTGTGAGCGCGGTCAGCACCGCCTCATTGGTTGAGAAGAAGGAGACCGATTGCTGGTAGACGCGTTCCTTCGCCGTCGTCGTCTGCACCAGCCGAGCCATGATGACCTCGGAGGTGTTGTAGGAGACGGTCAGGTTGTCGGCGAGATCCTTGGCGATCTGGTACTTGCCGTCCTCGGCCTGCAGGACGCGTAGCGCCTCGTCGCGGGCGAGTTCCAACCTGGCGCGCTCGGCAGGTTCCAGCGAGGCAGCGGCCTCGGCCGCCTTCACCGCCCCGTCGGTCGCCGCCTTGGCAGTGTTCAGACGCCCCTCGGCCGTCTTGAGCACTTCGAGCGCCAGCACCTCCGCCTGCTTCAGCGCACCGCGGAAGTCGCGATAGGCCTCGAGGATGGAATGCTCGCGGTCGATGTTCTCCTTGGTGTCCTTGGACACTTCCAGATAGGTGTCGCGGATCTTGTCGAAGCGCGTCGCGATGTCGCCGCGCGTCGCCTTCTGCCAGATGTTGGACAGGCGCTCCATGGTGGAGATCTTGCCGTCCTCCATCTGCGCGACCATGCCCTTGGCATCGTCGCGGATGGAATTGAAGGCGGCGGTGATGGTCTGGTAGCGCTCGCCCACCTCCATCGCCTTGATCTGCTCGCGCACCACCTCGTTGAAGGTCGTCGCCTGGTTCAAAACCCGCGCGATCAGCGTCACGCGGTCGGAATCGACCTCCATGATCTTCGACAGCAGCCCGGTGATCGGGCTTTCCTCGGCCGAGGCCTGGGGCAGCGGCAGGCCGAGGTCGCGCAACGCGCCCATGGCCTTGTCGAGGTAGCGCATGGGCTGCACGGTGACGGCTGTCTCGCTCATCCTGTCCGGTCTCCTGGCGGGCGTTGCGGCGCAGTCATAGCGCGGCAGGGCGGCCCGAGTCAGCTTTCCCGGTCACAGCGCGATGAAGTGCTTCAGGGTGCCTCGTCGCGCCGGAAGGGGTTGGTCAAGTGGCCGATCCCGGTGATCTCGACATCCACGACATCGCCCGAGACCAGGTTGGGCGAAACACCATCCGTGCCCATCCAGATGATGTCACCCGGATGCAATGTCACGTTGCGCGTCATCGTGGCCAGGAAACGCGCCACGCCGAACAGCATGTGGTTGGTGGCGAAGCGGCTGCGGATCTCCCCGTTCACCCGCACGATGGTTTCCGCCGCATCCAGGTCGAGATCGGTCTCGATCCAGGGGCCCATCGGCTTGAAGGTGTCGCTGTTCTTGGCGCGCCAGAAGGTGCGGTCGGATTTCTGCCAGTCGCGCTCGCTGACATCGTTGCCGATGGTCCAGCCGAGGATGCAGTCGAGTGCATTCTCCTCGGTGAGGTTCTTGGCCTTCCTGCCGACCACGGCGACGAGCTCGCCTTCGTAATGCACCTTTTCCCCGGCATCGGCGGGAATGACGACGGTCTCGCCATGGGCGATCAGCGCATTGGCGGCGCGATAGCCCATATCCGGCTTGGCGGGGATGTTCGGCGTCTCGCCACGCCGGGCGGCGCCCGCCTTCACATGCTCCACATAGTTCAGCCCGGCAGCGTAGAAGGTGGGCGGGATGACCGGCACCTCGATCTTCACGGCGCTCAACTCGTGGCGACGCGGGGTGGCTTCATGGCCGCGGAAGGGGTCGCCCGCGACTTCGGCGATACGGTCGCCCTCCAGGATGCCATAGGCGGTGCGGCCATCGGCCGTGAAGCGGATCCAGCGCATGTCGTTCCCTCTCTGCGCGGAGGCTAGAGCGGTTCCCCCGAGGGTGGAACCGCTCCCGCTCTGTTTAAGCGGGCATCTTCATCCGCCCGGGTGATTCCAACCGGGCGGGATCTGCTCTAGGTGTTTAGTCCCGGCATTTGGTGGTGCGGATTCTGGGTGAAGCGTTCGGG
>JAYSDS010000129.1:0-17335 GCA_041914265.1 Roseomonas sp. | reverse complement strand
GACTGGACGATCCGCGGTCGGCCGGGCCGGGAGAACGGCCTGTTGCGCAATCCGCTCTATGCCGGCCTGCAGGTCTGGAACCGCACCACCCGCCGGCGCGATCCCGTCCGTGGCGGCTGGGTGAGGCGCGTCCATCCCAGGGAGGCCATGGTCGAGACGCCGGTGGAAACGCTGCGGATCATCGACGACGATCTTTGGGAGAAGGCGCAGCGGCGGCTAACCGCCGAGGCCTCTCCTGCGACCCAGAACCGCGGCAACACCTTCTGGGACCGGCGGCGACCGAAGCACCTGCTGAGCGGGAAGGTCTTTTGCGGCTGCTGTGGGCGGCCATTCTCGGCGGTCGGGCAGGACTATCTGGCTTGCACCGCGGCCCGCAACCGCCAGGGCTGCCCCAATCGCCACACCGTCCGTCGGTCGACGCTCGAGGCCCAGGTCCTGGAGGCGCTCAGCCGGCGGCTGATGCGCCCCGACCTCATGGAAGCGTTCTGCGCGGCGTTCATCGCCGAATGGAACCGCCTCTCGGCTGAGGCCTCCTCCGGCGCTGAGGTCCGCCGGCGGGAGTTGCAGTCCGTCGAGCGCAAGATCGAGAACCTGGTCGAGGCGGTCTCCGATGGGCTGAAGGCCGCAGGGGTCCAGAAGAAGCTCGCCGAACTCGAGGCCCGACGGGATGAGCTGCAGGTGGCTCTGTCGAGCGCGCCCGTGTCGCCGCCGGCGCTACTGCCCAACCTCGCGCAGGTCTATGCCGAGAAGGTCGCCCGGCTGCAGGCAGGGCTGAAGGCCGGGAAGGGTCAGGAGGTGCTCGAAGCCGCCCGCGCCCTGATCGACAAGGTGATCATCACGCCGAGCAACGGGCCGGACGACCCTCCCGGGATCGAGCTGGTCGGGCACCTCATGGCCATGCTGAAGGCTGGCGGGGCCTTCGCGAACGGGGCGGATGAGACCAGTCGCGATCTCATCAACACCGTATCCAGCGGTTCGGTAAAAGGGGCTATGAGGGGGCGGCGCCCCTCCAATGACGATCGCGGAAGTGCCACAGCAATCAGAAAGGCCAAAGGCCCAACCCTCGACCTGACATTGAGTGCGATGCGCCCGGCGGCGCCCTCACCCGTTCGCCGTGATCCCCGCCGCACGCACGACCGGTCCCCAGCGATCATATTCCTGCCGGACGAAGGCATCGGTCTCCTGCGGGGTCATGATCATCGGCTCGCTCGCGATCGCGACCAGCCGCGCGCTGATCTGCGGGGAAGCCAGCGCCTCGCGCACCGCGTCGCCGAGCCGCGTGACGATGGCAGGCGGCGTGCCGCGCGGGGCAAACAGGCCGGTCCAGGACCGCACGGCGAATTCCGGCACACCCTGTTCCATCACCGTCGGCAGGTCGGGACGGATCGACACGCGCTCCGCTGTGCAGACGCCGAGGATCTTCAGCCGACCGTCCGAGGCCGGCGGCGCCACGGTCGGCAGGTTCATGAAGGCGATCGGGATGGTGCCCGCGACAAGGTCGGTCAGGGCCGGCCCGCCGCCGCGATAGGGCACATGCGTCATGTCGAGCCCCGTGCGCATCCTGAACAGCTCGCCCGCCAGGTGGTTCGAGGTACCGACGCCCGAGGAACCGAAGGAAAAGCCGCCCGGCGTGGCGCGGATCTTCGCGATCAGTTCCGGCACGGTGGACACGCCCACCGCGGGGTTGGCGGCGATGACGTTTGGCACGTCGGTCAGCATCGACACGCCGACCAGCGCCTCGCGCGCGTCATAGCCGAGGTCGCCCGAAACCAGAGGATGGAAGACGTGGTTCGAGGCAGAGGAGATCAGCAGCATCTGCCCATCCGGCCGCGCGCGCGCCACCATGCCCATGCCGAGCGACCCGCCGCCGCCCGGACGGTTGTCGATGACGAAGGCCTGGCCGAATTTCTGCTCGAGCGCCGGGGCGACGAGGCGCGCCACGACGTCGTTGGACCCGCCCGCGGCGAAGGGAACGAGCAGCGTGACGGGACGGTTCGGCCAGTTGTCCTGCGCGCGCGCCACGGCGGGGGCGCCCAGCGCGGCCCCGAGCGCCAGCATCTGCCTGCGCTGCATCATGGATGTGTCCTCCGGATTTGTTGATCGTCGCGTAGCGTGACGGGCGCGCCGCGACAAGGGATCGGCGGCCCGGCGTTTACAGAAACCTAAGCATTGTCGCCCAGGCTGATCCAGCGACACCACGGCATCATCGGGCGGCGGCGTGTGGCCTCCGTCGCGAATGGGCAAGACGCACGGGATGCGGTGGCGCCGCTGAACGACAACCCCCCGGGCCGAAAGGCCGAACCCAGCGAGGCCGACCATGCTTTCCCAGATCCTGTCGAAGCTGCGCGACAAGAAGGGCGTCACCGCCGCCGAATACGCGATCCTGGCGGTCGGCGTCGTCATCGTCGTGGGCGGCGCGGTCGCCACCTTCGGCTCCGCGCTGCAGAACGCCTTCACCGGAATCGGCGACCAGATCTCCACGACGCAGGGCACGATCGGGAGCTGAACCGCGTCGGCGCGACGCATCGGCCTCCACCGATGCGTCGCGGTTCAGGGCAGCGCGGCGAGGCGCTGGGTGAGCAACGCGAAGAAGCGATCCGCGTCCAGCGTCTCCAGCAGCCGTGCATTGGGCGCGAGCCCGCTGCGTTCCCAGCGATCCACCACGGTGCGCCCGCGCGCGACGCCGGCGCATTCCACATGCACATGCACGTCGCGATGGGTGAACAGCGACGGGTCGAGCAACCAGGCCACGGCGCAGGGATCATGCAGCGGGTGGCCGCGATGGGCGAAGCGCCGCGACGGCGGCACGCCCCCCATGATGCGCGCCGCCGCCGCCAGACAGGCCCCCTCGCCCGCCGTGCGCAGCGTCGCGATGCGCTCCGGCGTGACCAGCGCCTGGGCGGTCAGTTCCAGCGTTGCCAGCGTCACCGGGCGGCCGCATTCCAGCAGCATCGCCAGCGCTTCCGGGTCCGACCAGGCGTTGAACTCGGCAGAGGGTGTGATGTTGCCCTCCGCCCAGGCGCCGGTCATCAGGACGATCTCCTCGATACGCTCGACCAGGGCCGGTTCGGTCGCGAGTGCGAGGGCGAGATTCGTCGCGGGCCCGACGCCGATGAGCGTCACACGGGATTCGGCGCGCAGCAGGGCGCGGATCGCATCCGCGGCGATGCCGGGCGTGGCCGCCGGCCCCTCGGGCAGCGCGACGCCGGCGAGGCCATCCGCCCCATGCACCGCCGTCTCGGACCGGAAGGCGCCGAGTAGCGGCCCTTCCGCCCCCGCGACCACCGGCACGTCCCGCCCGGTCAATCCGACGATGGCGCGCGCGTTGCGCAGCGTGTGCGACAGCCCGACATTGCCGCCCGCGACCGTCACCAGCCGGACATCCAGCGCCGGGCTGGCCAGCGCCAGCCACAGCGCCACCGCGTCATCCGTGCCCGGATCGGTGTCGATGACGCAGACCCGGCGGGTCATGCGAGTTCCTGCTCCACCAGCGCGCACCAGAAGGCGGCGCCATGCGGCAGGGCTTCGTCGTTGAAGTCGAAATGCGGGTTGTGGTGTACGCCCTCGGGATGCGCGGGGGCGCCGGTGCCGAGCCAGACATAGGCGCCGGGACGTTCGGCGAGGAATTCCGAGAAATCCTCGCCGGGCGTCAGCGGCGGATGGTCGTCCATCGCCAGCGCACCGGCGGAAGCCTGCGCCGCGCCATAGGCGACCGCCGCCTGCGCCGGATGGTTCACCGTGGGCGAGATGCGGCGGATGTAGCGCGGCTCGGCGCTAACGCGGCAGGTGGCGGCGATGCTGTTCGCGACCTCGACCAGACGGGTTTCCAGGTGCGACCGCACCGCCTCGTTGAAGGCACGCGCGGTGCCGCAGAGGAAGACCTCGGACGGGATGACATTCGGCGCACGGCGGGCGCCCGCAGCCATGTGCCCAACCGACAGCACCGCGGCCTGCAGCGGGTCGATCTCCCGCGCCACGATCATCGGCAGTGCGGCGATGAACTGCGCGGCGGCGAGCGGCGCATCCGTACCGAGATGCGGCCGCGCGCCATGCACGCCGGCACCACGGAAGGTGACTTCCCAGGTATCCGACGACGCCAGCACCGCCCCCTTGGGCACCGCGACGGTGCCGAGCGGCAGGTTCATCAGGTTGTGCATCCCGTACACCGCATCGACGGGGAAGCGGTCGAACAGCCCGTCCTTGACCATGCGCGCCGCGCCGCCGAGGGATTCCTCGGCCGGTTGGAAGACGAAATGCACCGTGCCGCCGAAGCGGTCGCGGTTCTCGGACAGCCAGCGCGCCGCACCCAGCAGCATCGCCGTATGCCCGTCATGCCCGCAGGCATGCATCTTCCCTGGCACCGTGCTGGCGTACGCCGCCCCGGTCGCCTCCGGCATCGCCAAAGCGTCCATGTCCGCCCGCAGCGCGACGGCGCGGTTGCCGCCCGCCCCGCGCGTGCCCGTCAGCGTGCCGACCACCCCGGTCGTACCGATGCCTTCCTCGACCGCGATGCCCCATTGCTTCAGCAGCCCGGCGACGATGCCCGCCGTGCGCGTCTCCTCGAAGCCGAGTTCCGGATGGGCATGGAAATCGCGCCGCCAGGCGGTCATGTCGGCCGCGAGGGGCATCAGGTCGTCGGGGCTCGGCATGGTCGTCTCCGTTGCTGCGCTGCGGCGAATTTGCCATTTTGGGCGCCCATCCACCACAGGCCGACCCATGGAGTTCTGGCAATCCTTCGATGCCGCCGGCGCCGAGGGTCCCTTCACCGACCGCTACCCCGCGCCCATGCCGGACGGTTCCCGCCTGGTCCTGCCGCTGCGCGATTACGGGGCGGTCGCGGTGGCCGGCTTCATCGCCAACCAGGCGGCGATCGCCGTCGCCCGGCGCATCGGCGGCTGGATGGCGGATGTGGCGCGCGACCTCGGCGCCGAGATCGTGGTCGGGCTGCCGACGCTGGGCCAGGTCTTCGCGCCGGATGTCGCTCATGGGCTGGGGCACAGCAACTGGGTCGCGCCGGGCTGGTCGCGCAAGCGGTGGTACGACGAAGCGCTGTCCGTGCCGGCATCGTCCTCCACGGCGCCGGACGAACGCCGGCTGTGGCTCGACCCGCGCATCCTGCGGCGCCTCGCCGGGCGCCGCGCTCTGCTGGTGGATGACGTGATCTCGACCGGTTCCTCGGCGCTGGCCGGCGTCGCGCTGCTGGAACGCGCCGGCGTGCGGCCCGTGGCGTTGCTGGTCGCCATGGCCCAGGGCGACCGCTGGCGTGACACCTGGCCCGCCGACATTCCCGTGCGCGCGGCCTTCGCCACGCCGCTCTTCACCCGCGTCCCCGGCGGCTGGATGCCCGCGCCGGGCACCGCGCCCACCGAATTGTGCCTGAGGAAAGCCGCATGAAGCGCCTTCTGCTCGCCGCCTTCACCGCCCTCGCCTTGCCTGCCGCGGCGCAGGATCGCGCGGAACTCCGCATCGGCGTCGAGGGTGGCCCCCCCCCCCACCCCCCGCCAAACCCCAGCCTGATCACCAACATCGCCTTCGCCCGGCATGTCTTCCAGCCGCTGGCGGAACAGGATGCGCGCCAGGTGTTGCGCCCGGCCATCGCGCGGTCCTGGCGCGTGGTGGACGACACCACCTGGGAGCTGGAGCTGAACCCCGAGGCCCGCTTCTCCGACGGCCGTCCCGTCACGGCCGAGGACATCGCCTTCACCATCCAGCGCGCCGGCGACGTGCCGAATTCGCCGTCCTCCTTCCGCTACGCGACGCGGCCTGTCTCGGCGGTGGAAAGCGTCGGCCCGCACACCATCCGCATCCGCACCAACGGCCCCTTCCCGCTGCTGCTGAACCAGCTCGCCTTGGTGATGATCATCCCGAAGCGGGACGGCGTGACCACGGCGATGTTCAATGACGGCTCGGCGATGATCGGCTCCGGGCCGTATCGCCTGGTGTCCTGGCAGCCGGGCCAGCCGGTGCGTTATGCGCGGAACCCGAATTTCACCGGCACCGCGCCGGCCTTCGGCACGGTGGAATTCCGCCCCATCGGCAATGCCGGCGCGCGCGTTGCGGCGCTGCGCTCGGGCGATGTGGAGCTGATCGAGATCGTCCCGCCCGACCAGTTCGCGCGCTTCAAGACGGATGCGCAGTTCGCCACCGCCGAAAGCCCGTCCAACCGGCTGATCTTCCTGACGCTGGATTCCGGGCGCGAGGAAAGCCCCTTCGTCCGTGCCCCCGATGGTGCGCCGCTGCGCAATCCGCTGCGCGACGCCCGCGTGCGCCGCGCCCTGTCCATCGCCATCAACCGCGAGGCGCTGGTCTCCCGCACGCTGCAGGGCCAGGCCGTCGCGGCGGGCGACCTGGGTCCGCAGGGCTATTTCGGCACCTCCCCCGACCTGCCCCCGCCGCCCTACGACCCCGACGCCGCGCGCCGCCTGCTCGCCGAGGCCGGCTTCCCCCGCGGCTTCGCCGTGCAGGTGAACGGCCCCAATGACCGCTATGTGAACGATGAGCAGGTGGTGCAGGCCATCGCGCAGTTCTGGACACGCATCGGGTTGCAGGCCACCGTCGAAGTGAAGCCGCGCGGCGTCTGGCTGACCGAGGCCGCGCAGCTTCGCTATTCGGTGAACCTCGCCGGCTTCTCGCCCAACCCCGAGGTGCTGGGGATGCTCGAGACGCAGGTGCATAGCTGGGACACGACGCTCGGCCTCGGCACCGCCAATCGCGGGCGGTTCAGCAATCCCGGGATCGACGCGATCATCCAGCGCGCCCGCACCACCATGGACAATGCCGAACGCGAAGGCCTGACGCAGGAGGCGACACGCCAGGCGCTGCGCGACGAGACGGCGCTGATCCCGCTCTACTTCCAGGTGAACACCTGGGCGATGCGCCAGGGCGTGACCTATGAAGCGCGGACGGATGAGATGACCCTCGCCTTCTCGGCGGGCCGCGCCCGCTGAGTTGCGAAGCATTCTCAATAACTTGCCCCCCTTTGCGCCATCGGCGGAGCATGCGCTACTCCCGAACTGACGGTTCGGGGGATGACGATGCCGGCTGATGGCGGTGCGACGGACAAGATCGTTTACACCTCGCCGATCGGCGACGAGGTCAAGACCACCACCTGCTACATGTGCGCCTGCCGCTGTGGCATCCGCGTGCATCTGAAGGATGGCCGCGTCCGCTACATCGAAGGCAATCCCGACCATCCGGTGAACAAGGGCGTGCTCTGCGGCAAGGGCAGCGCCGGGATCATGACGCAGTATTCGCCGGCACGGCTCCAGGCGCCGCTGAAGCGCGTCGGGCCGCGCGGGTCGGGCGAGTTCGCCGAGATCAGCTGGGACGAGGCGATGGACATCGCCACCGGCTGGCTGAAGCAGGTGCGCGAGACGGATCCCCGCAAGCTCGCCTTCTTCACCGGGCGCGACCAGTCGCAATCGCTGACCGGCTTCTGGGCGGCGCAGTTCGGCACGCCGAACTTCGCCGCGCATGGCGGCTTCTGCTCGGTGAACATGGCGGCGGGCGGGCTCTACACCATCGGCGGATCCTTCTGGGAATTCGGCGAGCCCGACTGGGAACGCGCGAAGTACCTGATGATCTTCGGCGTGGCCGAGGACCACGATTCCAACCCGATCAAGACCGGCCTCGCCGCTCTGAAGGGACGCGGGGCGAAGATCGTCTCGGTCAATCCGGTGCGCACCGGCTATTCGGCGGTCGCGGATGAATGGGTCGGGGTGCGGCCCGGCACGGACGGGCTGTTCATCATGGCGCTGATCGGCGAGCTGATCCGCGCCGACCGCGTCGATGGCGAATTCCTGGTCCGCTACACCAACGCGCCCTGGCTGGTGGTGCGCAACCCGGGCGGCGCCGATGACGGGCTCTTCGCGCGGGATGCGGAGGGCAAGCCGCTCGCCTGGGACCGCGCGCGCGGCGCGATCGCGGCCGACACGGCCGACCTGTCGCCGGTGCTGGTGGGCGAGTTCACGCTGGAGGATGGCCGCCGCGTGCAGCCCGCCTTCCACCTGATGGCCGAACGCTACCTCGACCCGCAATACGAACCGGAGGCCGTCGCGGATCGCTGCGGCATCGACGCGGCGCGCATCCGCCGCCTCGCCGCCGAGATCGCGGACGTCGCCTTCAACCAGACCATCACACTCGACATTCCCTGGACGGATGTCTGGGGCCGGCGGCATGAGACGATGGTCGGCCGCCCCGTCGCCTTCCACGCGATGCGCGGCATCAGCGCGCATTCCAACGGCTTCCACACCTGCCGCGCGCTGCACCTGCTGCAGATG
Source organism: Roseomonas sp. (assembly GCA_041914265.1). Taxonomy (GTDB): domain Bacteria; phylum Pseudomonadota; class Alphaproteobacteria; order Acetobacterales; family Acetobacteraceae; genus Neoroseomonas. Next base: position 9,056 of record JAYSDS010000129.1, on the reverse strand, counting down.
ATCCTGGGCGCGGTCGATACGCCGGGCTCCTGGCGCTACAAATCGCCCTTCCCGCGGCCGATCCCGCCCGGTCCGGGTCCTGCCGGCAAGACCTGCGCGCCGAACACGCCGATCGCGGGCAACCTCCTCGCCTTCCCGCACGGCCCGGACGACCTGCTGGTGGACGATGCCGGCACGCCGCTGCGCATCGACAAATCCTTCTCCTGGGAAGCGCCGCTCGGCCTGCATGGGATGATGCACAGCGTCATCGGCAATGCCGCCGCGCGCGATCCCTATCCCATCGACACGCTGTTCATGTTCATGGCGAACATGGCGTGGAACTCCTCGATGAATCCCGGCGAGGCGATGCGCTGCCTCACCGAGCAGGATGCGGAGGGCAACTACGTCATCCCGCACGTCATCTACGCCGATGCCTATTTCAGCGAGACCGTGCCCTATGCCGATCTGATCCTGCCCGACACGACCTATCTCGAACGCTGGGACGCGATCTCCATCCTCGACCGGCCGATCGGGTCGGCGCATGGCCCGGGCGATGCGATCCGCCAGCCGGTCATCACGCCGGACCGCGACGTGCGGCCCTTCCAGGACGTGCTGATCGCGCTCGGCGCACGGCTCGGCCTGCCGGCCTTCACCAACGAGGATGGCAGCGCGCGCTTCAAGGATTATCCCGACTACATCGTGAACCACCAGCGCACGCCGGGCGTCGGGCCGCTCGCCGGCTGGCGCGGCGCGGACGGGTCGAAGAAGGGCGTCGGCGAGCCCAATGCCGACCAGCTCAAGCGCTACATCGAGAATGGATGCTTCTGGCGCCATCACCTGGCACCCGAGGAATCCTACTTCAAGCACGCCAACCGCACCTACCTCGACAATGCGAAGGCGATGGGGCTGATCGGCAATGCGAACCAGATCGTGATGCAGATCTGGTCGGAGCCGCTGCAGAAATTCCGCCTCGCCGCGGAAGGGCACGGTGCGAAGCAGCCGCCGGAACACCTGCGCGAGCGCATCCGCCGCTACTGCGATCCGCTGCCGCTGTGGTACGCGCCGCTCGAACAGGAACAGCACGACACCGCGCCCTTCCCGCTCTCGGCCGTCACGCAGCGGCCGATGGCGATGTACCATTCCTGGGGCTCGATGAATGCCTGGCTGCGGCAGATCCACGGCTCCAACAAGCTCTACATGTCGCGCGAACGCGCCACGGCCGAGGGCCTCGCCCAGGATGACTGGGTCTGGGTGGAAAGCCGCAACGGGCGGGTGAAGGCGCAGCTCACGCTGATGGAAGGCGTGAACCGCGACACGGTCTGGACCTGGAACGCGATCGGCAAGCGGTCGGGTGCGTGGATGCTCAGCGCCGATGCGCCGGAAGCCGAACGCGGCTTCCTGCTCAACCACGTCATCAGCGAATGGCTGCCGGCGCAGGGCGGGCATCGCCACGCCAATGCGGACCCCGTCACTGGCCAGGCCGCCTGGTACGACCTGCGCGTATCGGTCACGAAATGCGCGCCGGGCGAAGCCGGCATCACCGATCCCTTCCCCACCATGCTGAAGCCGCCACCGGACCTGCCTCGGGCACCCGAGACCGTCAGCTACAACCAGGGGGACAAGCGCGCATGACCTCGCTGCCCGCGACCACCGGCAAGAAGCTCGGCCTCGTCATCGACCTCGATACCTGCGTCGGCTGCCAGGCCTGCGCGACGAACTGCAAGGAGTGGAATACCTCCGGCCATATGGGTCCGCTGCCGGACCACCATGCCTATTCCGCCGGGCAGGAAGGCGTGTGGTTCAACCGCGTGCATTCCTACGAGGCCGGCGAGGGCGCGGAAGGCCGCACGGTGCATTTCCCGCGATCCTGCCTGCATTGCGAAACGCCAGCCTGCGTCACCGTCTGCCCCACCGGCGCGTCCTACAAGCGCGCCGAGGACGGGATCGTGCTGGTCAACACCGACATGTGCATCGGCTGCCAGCTCTGCGCCTGGGCCTGCCCCTATGGCGCGCGGGAATTCGACGAAGACCAGGGCGTGATGAAGAAGTGCACGCTCTGCATCGACCGCATCTACAACGAGGAAATCCCCGAAGCCCGCCGCATGCCCGCCTGCGTGTCGACCTGCCCGGCGAATGCGCGGCATTTCGGCGATCTCGGCGATCCCGACAGCGATGTCTCGAAGCTCGTCGCCGATCGCGGCGGCATCGAGCTGATGCCCGAGCTCGGCTACAAGCCGGTCAACCGCTACCTGCCGCCGCGCCGCGCGCCGAAGGCCGATGCGGGGCCACCGCGCGAGGCCGGGCCCCTCCCCTCCCAGATCACCAACCCGCTGCTGCGCTGGGTGGACAAGGTTCTGTCGCGATGAATCCCGCGCCGTCGATCGTCGTCTTCACCGTCGTCTCGGGGGCCGGCTACGGGCTGCTGTTCTGGCTCGGCATCCTGCGCGCCCTCGGCCTGGTGCCGCAGAGCCCGGGCTTCGGCCTGGCCGCCTGCGGCCTGGCGCTGGTGCTGGTCATGGTGGGGTTGCTCTCCTCGACCGCGCATCTGGGGCGGCCGGAACGGGCCTGGCGGGCGCTGAGCCAATGGCGGTCCTCCTGGCTGTCGCGCGAGGGCGTGGCGGCGGTCGTGACCTTCGCGCCGGCGGGGCTGCTGTTCCTCGCCCTCGCCGCGGGGAACGAGGCGCTGGCGCGGCCGATGGGGCTGCTCGCGGCCGCGGGCGCGGCGGTCACCGTCTATTGCACGGGGATGATCTACGCCTCGCTGAAGACGATCCGGCAATGGCACCATCCGCTGGTGGCGCCGGGCTACCTGGTGTTTGGCGCCTTCTCCGGCGCGGCGCTGCTGGCCGTGCTCGCGGCCTTCTGGGGTGAAGCGGCGGCGCCGGCGGGAATCGCGGCGGTGCTGGGTGCCGCGGCCTTCGTCCTGAAGCGCGCCTATTGGGCCAGCGTGGACGCCGCGCCGCCCATCGCAACGCTGGAAAGCGCGACGGGGCTCGGCTTCATTGGCGCGGTGCGACCGCTCGATCCGCCGCATACGGAGACGAACTACCTGCTGCGCGAAATGGCCTTCCGCATCGCCCGCGTCCATGCGGCGCGGCTGCGGCGGATCGCGGCGCTGGCGGGCTTCGCCGCGCCGGCGCTGATGCTGCTGCTGGCGCTGGTGGCGGGCGGAGCGGTCGCCGGCGTGCTGGCCGTCGCCGCCGCGGCGCTAATCACGGCCGGGCTGCTCGCCGAACGCTGGCTGATGTTCGCCGAGGCGACACATACGGTCAGCCTGTATTACGGGGTGCCGGACCGGCGCTGAACGCGCCGGCGCCCCTTTCCGACACAGGGGGGTGACATCCCGTCGCACCCGGTGCTACACGGCGCGTCCCGGTCGGAGCGTAGCGCAGCCTGGTAGCGCATCAGTCTGGGGGACTGGGGGTCGTGGGTTCGAATCCCGCCGCTCCGACCATTATCCCCCTGAATTCCCTCGCGAAAATCGCAGAAACTATAGCAAGCTGCCCACCCGCCAGTCTGCTGTGCACCGGGGCGGTTCCCGGCAGGCCGCAACGGGATGCGGCTGCGGGGTCCTACTGCGCCGCCAGCTTCTTTCGGAGTCGCCGCACGGGGCGCGGCAGCCCCATCGTCTCGCGCAGCGTCGTGCCGGGATACTCGGTGCGGTGGATGCCGCGGCGCTGCAGCTCCGGCACGACCAGCTCGACGAAATCCTCCAGGCAGCGCGGCAGCACCGGCATGTCGAGGTTGAAGCCATCGCAGGCGCGGCTGCGATACCATTCCTCCATCTGGTCGGCGATCTGCACCGGCGTGCCCTTGAAGGCGACATGGCCGATATTCGGCGCGACGCGCTGATAGGTCTGGCGGATGGTGAGGTTCTCGCGCTTCGCCGTCTCGGCGATCGACCAGCGATAGCTGACCGCACCGGCGACATCCGCCGACAGGTCCGGCAGCGGGCCATCGATGGGGTATTGGCTCAGATCCTCGTCGCAGATCTTCGACAGATAGGCGACGCCGAGGCTCGGCGCGATCAGTTCCTGGAGCTCCTGATACAGCTCCTCCGCCTCGGCCTCCGTCCGACCCACATAGATGGAGGCGGCGGGCACGATGCGCAGTTCGTCCGGATGGCGGCCGTATTTCGCCATCCGCCCCTTCACATCGGCATAGAACTCCTGCGCTTCATCCAGGCGCGTCGCGACGGCGAACAGCCCCTCGGCGATCTCGGCGGCGAGTTCCCGCCCCGGCTCCGACTGGCCGGCGGTGAACAGCACGGGCCAGCCCTGCATCGGCCGCGCGACGTTGAGCGGCCCCTGCACGGAGAAATGCTTGCCGACATGGTCGAGCCGCTGGACCTTGCCCGGATCGAGGTAGCGCCCGGTCGCCTTGTCCTCGATGAAGGCGTCCTCGGCCCAGCTATCCCACAGCCCCTTGCAGACCTGCACGAATTCGCGCGCGCGTTCGTAGCGTTCCTGCCGCGGCACGTGCTGGGCGCGGCCGAAATTCACCGAATCCCCGGCATAGGAGCCGGTGACGATGTTCCAGCAGGCCCGCCCCTTCGAGAGGTGGTCGAGCGATGCGAAGCGCCGCGCCAGCAGATAGGGCTCGTCATAGGTCGTGGTCGCCGTGGCGAACATGCCGATATGCCTGGTGTGCTGCGACAGCGCGGCGAGCAGCGTCAGCGGTTCGAACACCGCCGGCCGGTCGGAACGGCTGTTGGAGGCGAAGAGCTCGGGCTTGTCCATCTGCCGCACGGCATTGCCGTCGGCGAGGAACAGCGTGTCGAACTTCCCCTTCTCGGCGAGCTGCGCAATGCGGATCGCCTGGTCGAGATTCATGCAGGTGTCGGACCAGGCATCGGGATGGCGCCACCCGGCGAGGTGACTGCCGATGCCGATCAGGCTGGTCATCAAAGTCATCGTCGGACGGGACGCGTCGGTCATGCGGCAGGCTCCCTCGGGGTCAGCGCGTGCAGCGGGCCGATCTCAGGCAGCCGGCCGACATGCATAACCCCGATGCTGCGGCGCGGGAAGCACGCCGCTGCATGGCGCGTTTCCGGATGGTTCCTCACTCCATTCGCCCTGCCGATGAACAGGTCATCGGCAGGGCGAATGGCGTGGCGCGCGGGGTTGGTGGGGCGGCCGCGCGCGAAACCAAGACCCTGATACCGGGTCAGCCGAAAGGCTGACCCGGTATCAGGTCTCCGCGCCGCCATTCACCGCGAGCATCTGCCCGTTCACATAGGCCCCGCCCTCGCTGGCCAGCATCCGCACCACCGTCGCGACCTCGACCGGCGTGCCCATGCGCCCGAGCGGCACCTTCGCGACATAGCCATGCCGATGCGTCTGCACCCCCGGCTCGTCGTCATCCGCCGCGATGGGCCCGGGCGAGATGGCATTCACCGTCACGCCCTTCGGGCCGAATTCCTTCGCCAGCGCCTTGGTCAGCCCCCACAGCCCGTGCTTGGCCACCGACACCGGCGCGCGCCCGGCATAGCCATGGATCGCATTCATCCCGGTGAAGTTCACGATCCGGCCCCAGCCGCGCTCGACCATGCCCGGGAGCAACGCCTGCGACAGCCAGACGGAGGCTTCGAGGTCCACCGCCAACACGCGGCGCCAATCCTCCTCGGGATCGATCTCCAGGAAGGGCTTGGCCGGCCGCAGCGCGGCGTTGTTCACCAGCACCTGCACGGGGCCGAGGGCGGCCAGCGCCTCGTTCGCGATACGCCGGCAATCCTCGCGCTGCCCGACATCGCCCATCGCGACCAGCGCCTGCACGCCGAAGCCGCGCGCCTCCGCCGCCACGGCCTCCGCGGCGGCACGGTCGCTCGATCCGTTGACGACGACGTTGAATCCGTCCGCCGCCAGTCCGAGCGCGACGGCGCGCCCGATGTTGCGTCCCGCGCCGGTGATCAGCGCGGTCCGTGAGGAAGTGGTGTTCATTCTGACGTTTCCTTGCAGTGGGTCCGGCGGCGCCGGTCGGTCGCGATCCTTGCGGAGGAGATCGGCGCGCTACCGCCGCGTCAGCCAGCGCTTGGCGATGCGGCACGCCACGGTGAAGGCCGGGTTGAAGACATTGCCGACATCGTAGCGGACGACCTGCCCCATCAGATGGCTCGCCGCCCGCGCATCGAGCCCGTAATCCTCCCCCAGCCAGCGCGACATCTCCGTCGTCGCATGCTGCAGTGCCTGGTCGAGCGGGCGCGCATTGCCGATGGTGAAGATGTCCTCGGCCGTCTCGCCGCGCGGCCAGGTGATGCTGCGCTTCAGCACGGTGAGCGTGACCTCCATCTCGAAGGAGGTCTCGATGCCCGTGCCGGTGATCTCCCCATCGCCCTGGCAGGCATGGCCGTCGCCCAGATAGAACAGCGCGCCGGGCACCGAGACCGGGAACCACGCCGTCGTGCCCGCCGCGAAGCGCCGATAATCCATGTTCCCGCCATTCGGCCCGCTCGTCGCGGTGGAGATCGCCTGGCCGCCCGCCGGCGCCACGCCGAAGCAGCCGATCATCGGCTGGATCGGCGGCGCGAAATCCTCGAGGCCCTTCACCGCTTCCTGCAGCCGCACCGTCCCGGCCGCGCGGTCGATGTCCCACACCACGCGCTGCGACGGCGGGCGGTCGATGATCGCCGCCGGATCGAGCACGGTCAGCGCGAGCGGCGAATAGGTCCATCCCGTCGCACGGTTCGGCGTCAGCCGGTCGATGCGCACGGCGAGCGTGTCGCCGGGCTCCGCGCCTTCCACGAAGAACGGCCCGGTCATCGGGTTCGGCCGGCTCGCCACCGCGACCTCGCGCGCGTCGAGGCCGGAGGCGTCGACGGTCTCCGCCACGATCGTGTCGCCATCGGCGACGCGCAGGCAGGGTTCGGCGGTGCCGATCGCGTTGTGGTAGCGGCTTGGACGGAAATGGTGCTTGGCCATCAGCTTCCCCGGACACATGGCCCCGTATCCCGCCGATGGGCCGGTCTGCCGACGCGCAGGCTAGGAACCGCCGCGCGCGACGGTCAAGGCGCGCCCGTTTGACAGGGCCGCGCCGCGACTCCTATCTGCGCGCATCGGAATACGAATGAGGAAACCACGTCGATGCCTGCCGCCGTGACGCGCCCGATGCGCCTTGGTCTCTTTCTCCAGGGGGCCGGTCACCACGTCGCGGGCTGGCGTCATCCCGAAGCGGAGTTCGGCGGCGAGAATCTCGACCTCATCCAGCGCATCGCCCGCACGGCGGAAGAAGGCCATTTCGACCTGCTCTTCCTCGCCGACGGGCTGACCACCGGGGCGGATGCGCATCCTTCCTTCGTCGCGCGGCTCGAACCCATCGCGCTGCTCTCGGCCATCGCGATGAGCACGCGGCATATCGGCCTCGCCGCGACGATGTCCACGACCTACACCGAGCCCTTCCACACCGCGCGCGCCTTCGCCACGCTCGACCATCTGAGCGGCGGGCGCGCGGCGTGGAACGCCGTCACCACCTCCTACGCGCGGTCCGCGGCGAACTTCACGCGCGGCACGCATCCCGCGCATGACGAACGCTACGCGATCGCCGAGGAGTTCATCGACGTCGTGCGCGGCCTGTGGGACAGCTTCGCCGACGACGCCTTCGTCAAGGACAAGGCGCGCGGCGTCTATGTCGAGCCCGATCGCGTGCACACGCTGAACCACGAGGGCAAGTACTTCTCGGTGAAGGGACCGCTCAACTGCTCGCGTTCGCCGCAGGGGCATCCCATCATCATCCAGGCCGGCTCCTCCGCGCCCGGCCAGCTTCTCGCCGCGCGCACGGCGGATGTGGTCTTCACCGCGCAGCAGACGGCCGATGAAGGGCGCAGCTTCCGCGACGGCCTGCGCCGCCAGGTCGCGGAAGCCGGCCGCGACCCCGACCACCTGATGGTCCTGCCCGGCGTCTGCCCCGTGATCGGCGGCACCGAGGCCGAGGCGAAGGCGCTCTACGCGCAGCTCCAGGGCGCGATCGACCCCGCCGCGGGGATCCAGGGGGGGTGGGGTCGCCGCGGGCCAGACGGGGAGGGCTAGGAGCGCGGCGGGGCGCTGCCGGAGCTGCCCGAATCCGACCAGCTCCAGAGCCGCGCGCGGCTGCTCACCGACCTCGCGCGGCGCGAGAACCTCACGCTGCGCGAACTCTACTACCTCGTCGCCGGCGCGCGCGGGCACCGCATCGTGTGGGGCACGCCGGAGCAGGTGGCCGATGCGCTGGAGGAGTGGTTCGTGGGCGGCGCCTCGGACGGCTTCAACATCATGCCGCCCTTCTTCCCCACGCAGTTCGAGCGCTTCGTCGCCGATGTGGTGCCGATCCTGCGCCGCCGCGGGCTGGTGCGCGGCGACTATGCGGGGGGGACGCTGCGCGAGAATCTCGGCCTGCCACGACCGGAGAACCGCTTCTTCGCGACGCGTTGATCGGCGACGCATCGACGGCGCGGTTGCGGGCACCGCCGTCGATGCGTATCAGTTCCCGATGCAACGCGTGCTCATGATCTCGGCCCTCTCCGCCCTCGTCATCGTTCCCGCGCTGGCGCAGGGCGTTCCGCGTCATCTCGGCGATTTCGGCCATTGGACCGCGGCCGTGCATCGCGAGCGTGGCGAGAAGCTGTGCTACGCCTTCACGCGCCCGACGCGGATGAGCCACGCGCGCAGCGATGTCTTCCTGATGGTCACGCATCGGTCGCGCGCCCGCAACGACGTCGCCCTTGCCGCCGATTATCCCTATCCGCGCAACTCCCGCGTGCGCGTCACGGTGGATCGCACGGTGCTGCCCTTCGAAGCCGACGGCACATCGGCCTTCGCGCGCGACGGCCAGGCCGCCGTCGCCGCCTTCCGCCGCGGCAGCACGGCGGTCGCGCAGGGGCCGCGCCGCACGGGTCGCAGCGGCACGGTGACCGACACCTTCAGCCTGCGCGGCTTCACCGCGGCCTACAACGCCATCAACCGGGAATGCCCGCCGCCGCGCCGGCGCCGCTGAGGCCGGCGCGGTAGACGTTGGAGGGGCACCGCCCCATGCGGTCGGCCGGGGATGGGCCTTGCCCCTCCCCGGACCCCTCCCCAGCAAAGGCCGAAAGGCCTTTGCAAACCTCA
>JAYSDS010000128.1:0-17355 GCA_041914265.1 Roseomonas sp. | reverse complement strand
CCCCCCCCCGGCTCCGCGCCGCCCCCCCGCCGCCCGCCCCCCCCCCCCCCCCCGCCCCGCGCCCCCCCCGGGGGGGGGGGGGGTGGGGGCCCCCCCCCCCCCCCCCCCCCCCCATTACCACCGCAGCGGCATCCGGAATCAGTCCCTCAGCACGATGCGGGTTCAGCCAACCGCGCGTCAGAGACTCATCAGCGCGGCATTGCCGCCGGCAGCCGCGATATTGATGCTGAGGCTGCGTTCCCGCAGCAGCATGTCCATCCCATGCCGCCTGCGATCCCCAAGCACGAGTACCGGCCGCACCGGCCCTTCGCCGGCCGCCACGCGGCGTAGCAGCGCGCCCAGCGCGGGATGCCCTTCCTCGACGAGCACCGCATCGCAGGCGGCTTCCTCTCCCGTCACGACGCGCATCCTCATGCCCGGCGGCAGCCCGTCGAGGTTCGGCAGCGCCGCGACGCAGGCCAGGTTTCCCGTCGCGAGACAGGCCGCGATCTGCAGGAGCAGCCCGTTTCGCGTCGTCGCCAGGCAGAAGACGGTGCCGCGCGGCTCCAGGCTGTAGCGGTTCTCCTCCCCGACCGGTCCAGGGAGCGTGATGTCCTGGCCAAGACGCGACAGCGCCACCAGCGACGCGGCGCTACCGGCGATGTCAGGCGCCGTCGCGCGCAACCGGTCGAGGAAGACCGTGCACTCCCCCGGCAGCGCCGTGGCCGGCAGCGGCGGCGCGGCATCGCAGCCGGCCAGCAGGCGCCGGAGATAGAGCGGCCCGCCCGCCTTCGGCCCGGTGCCGGACAGCCCGTGGCCGCCAAAGGGCTGCACGCCGACCACCGCCCCGATGATGTTGCGGTTGACGTAGACATTCCCCGCCGCAATGCGCTCCGCGAGCCGTTCCGCCAGCCCGCCGATACGTGACTGCACGCCGAAGGTCAGGCCGTAGCCGGTCGCGTTGATCCGCTCGACCAGCGCATCCAGGTCATCGCGGCGGTAGCGCAGCACATGCAGGACAGGGCCGAACACCTCGCGCGTCAGCGCCGCGACATCCTCGATCTCGATCAGCGTCGGCGCGACGAAGCTGCCCTGCGCACAGGCCTCGGGCATTGACACGGCGTGGACAGCGCGGCCCTTGGCGCGCATCGCGGCGACATGGGCCAGGATGGCGTCGCGCGCCTCGGCGGTGATCACCGGGCCGACATCCGTCGCCAGCCGATCCGGATTGCCGACCACGAGTTCCGCCATCGCGCCGCGCAGCATGGCGAGGATGCGATCCGCCACCTCCTCCTGCACGCAGAGCAGGCGGAGCGCCGAACAGCGCTGCCCCGCGCTGTCGAAGGCCGAGGCCAGCACATCCGCCACCACCTGTTCCGGCAGCGCCGTGGAATCCACCACCATCGCGTTCTGCCCGCCGGTCTCGGCAATGAGGGGCACGGGCGCGCCATCGGGGTTCAGCCGATCCGCCAGGCTGCGCGCGATCAGGCGCGCCACCTCGGTCGATCCGGTGAACATCACGCCATGGACCCGCGCATCGGCGACGATCCGCGCGCCGACATCTCCCTGGCCGGGCAGGAGTTGCAGCACCGCCTCCGGCACGCCGGCCTCATGCAGGATGGCGACCGCGCTCGCGGCGGTCAGCGGCGTCTCCTCGGCCGGCTTGGCGAGCACCCCATTGCCCGCGGCGAGGGCCGCCGCCACCTGGCCGGTGAAGATGGCGAGCGGGAAGTTCCAGGGCGAGATGCAGGCGACGACGCCGAGCGGCCGGTGGCTCTCCGCCTGCCAGCCATCGCGGATGCCGGCGGCGTAGTAGCGGAGGAAGTCGACCGCCTCCCGTACTTCGCCCACCGCATTGGCCAGGGTCTTGCCGGCTTCCCGCACGATGACGCCAAGCAGCGCGGGCATGCGCGCCTCCAGCAGCGCGGCGGCGCGGTCCAGCACGGCGGCGCGATCGGCCGGGGCGCGGCCGGCCCAGCCCGATGCCGCGCCGGTCGCGACGGCAAGCGCTGCATCCACGGCATCGGGCGTCGCCTCGACCACCTCGCCCAGCCGGTCACGGCGATCGGCCGGGTTGCAGACGGGGCGGGCCTCGCCCGACGCATGCGGCGGCGCGGCGCGCGCCGCCACGGGCGCGGCCAGGAATGCGCTGAGCGAGGCCAGGCAAGCCTCGTCCGTCAGGTCGAGCCCGGCTGAATTCCGCCGCGCCGCGCCGAACAGGTCCCGCGGCAGGGCGATGCGCGGGTGCGGCGCGCCAAGTGGTTCGATGGCGCGCGCCGCCGCGACCGGATCGCCGATCAGTGCCTCGATGGGTACGTCCTCATCGGCGATGCGGTTCACGAAGGAGGAATTCGCGCCATTCTCCAGCAGCCGCCGGACAAGATAGGCGAGCAGCGTCTCATGCGTGCCGACCGGCGCGTAGATCCGGCAGGGACGATCGAGCCGCGCCGGCCCGACCACCTCCTCGTAGAGCGGTTCGCCCATGCCGTGCAGGCATTGGAATTCGTAGCGGTCGCGCGGCGCGCCGGGCCCCGCCATCGCGTGGATCGCGGCCAGCGTCTGCGCGTTATGCGTGGCGAATTGCGGAAACACCGCATCCGGCGCCGCGAGCAGCTTCCGCGCGCAGGCAAGGTAGGAGACATCCGTGTGGACCTTGCGCGTGAAGACCGGGAAATCGGCCTGGCCGTCGATCTGCGCGCGTTTGATCTCGCTGTCCCAATAAGCGCCCTTGACCAGGCGCAGCATCAGCCGGTGCCCGCTGCGCCGCGCCAGGTCGATCACCCAGTCCAGCACGAAAGGCGCGCGCTTCTGGTAGGCCTGGACGACAAAGCCGATGCCGTTCCAGCCGGCGAGCTCGGGTGACAGGCACAGCCCCTCCAGCAGGTCGAGCGACAGGTCGAGGCGATCAGCCTCCTCCGCATCGATGTTCAGCCCGATGTCGTAGCGCCGCGCGAGCAGGGCGAGGCCATGCAGGCGCGGGGCGAGTTCCGCCATCACGCGCCCCCGCTGCGCGCGGCTGTAGCGCGGATGCAGTGCCGACAGCTTGATCGAGATGCCGGGCCCCTCGATCAGGCCACGCCCGGCGGCCGCCCTGCCGATGGCGTGGATCGCGGTCTCGTAGGCAGCGAGGTAGCGCGCCGCATCCTCCGCCGTAACGGCCGCCTCCCCCAGCATGTCGTAGGAATGGCGAAAGCCGCGCGCCTCGATGGGCCTGGCGCGTTCCAGCGCCTCCCCGATCGTCCGGCCGGCGACGAATTGTTCGCCCAGCATCCGCATCGCGGCATCCATGCCACGGCGGATCACCGGCTGGCCGGCGCGCGCGACCAGCCGCGCCAGTGCCGCGCCAAGTCCCGCCTCATCCTGCGCCGCGGTCAGCCGGCCGGTCAGCAGCAGGCCCCAGCTCGCCGCATTCACGAAAAGCGGGCGATCGAGGCCGAGATGGGCCTGCCAGTCGCCGCCGGCGATCTTGTCGCGGATCAGCGCGTCGCGGGTGGCGTCGTCGGGGATGCGCAGCAGCGCCTCGGCCAGGCACATCAGCGCGACACCCTCGGCGGAGGAGAGCGCGAATTCCTGCACCAGCGCCTCCACCGTGCCATGGCGGCGCTTGCCGCGCAGCGCGGCAACCAGGCGGCGAGCCAGCGCGGCGGACGCCGCCGCTTCGTCCGGCGAGGGGGCAGCCATGTCCAGCAAGGGCGGCAGGCAGGCCGGCTCGGCGCGCCGGCAGGCGGCGGTGATGGCGGCGCGCAGCGGCGGCTGCGGCTGCAGTTCCTCGGCCAGGGCGGCGAAGGGCGGGGGCAGGCTCGGTTCCACGGTCGTCTCCGCGTCCAGGCAAAAGGGTCAGGGCGCGCGGAGCCTAGGCGGTCCGGCACCGGATCCCCATCGTCAATTGGCGATGATGGCCGTAGCTTCCTCTACGGAGTGATGATCTGGTGGTGAATGATGCAGGCGCTTGACCGGACCGACCGGATGATCCTGGGGATTCTCCAGCGCGAGGGGCGGATCACGAATCTCGAGCTCGCCGACCGCATCGGTCTCTCCGCGACCGCGACCAGCGAGCGCACCCGGCGCCTGATCGCCGAGGGCGTCGTCACCGGCTTCGGCGCCCGGGTGGATCCGCAGCGCCTTGGCTTCGGCCTGCTGGTCTTCGTCGAGGTGCTGCTCGACAAGACGACCCCCGACGTCTTCGCCCGCTTCGCCGAGGCCGTGCGCCGAGCGCCGGAGGTCCTCGAATGCCATATGGTCGCCGGGGGGTTCGACTATCTGATCAAGACGCGGGTGCGTGACATGACGGCCTATCGCGCCTTCCTCGGCGGCGCGCTGCTCGCCCTGCCGGGCGTGCGCGAGACGCGGACCTATGCCGTGATGGAGGAGGTCAAGGCCGAGGCGCCCCTGCCGCTGTAGGGGCGGCCGTGCAGGCCGTGGGGCCGGAAAAGACGAACGGCGGGCGGTGGCGCCCGCCACCGAACCCGCCGTCCGGAACCCGCCCCCGATCCTTCCGGGGGTTGCCGCGCGCCGCCGGGGCGGCGCCGGCGGATCAGTGCGCCTTCGCCCAGATCTTGCGCTTCACCGCATAGGCGAGGCCGGCCAGGATCGTCAGGAAGACGATGATCTTGATGCCCATCGACCGCCGTTCCTCCAGCTCGGGCTCAGCGGCCCATTGCAGGAAGGTGGCGACGTCGCGCGCCATGTTCTCCACCGTCGGCGGGGTCTGGTCGGCGAATTCGACCTGGCCTTCGTTGAGCGGCTTGGCCATGGCGATCTGATGGCCGGGGAAGTAGGCGTTGTAGTGCATCCCCTCGGAGACGGTCACGCCCGCGGGCGGGTCGCCGTAGCCGGTCAGCAGCGCATAGAGGTAGTCGGCGCCGCCGGCCCGCGCCTTGGCGATGACCGACAGGTCCGGCGGCAGCGCCCCGTTATTGGATGCGCGCGCCGCCTGCGGGTTCGGGAAGGGGCTGCGGAAGCGGTCGGACGGACGGCCCGGCCGCTCGAACATCTGCCCTTCGTCGTTGGGCCCGTCCTGGATCTGCACCTGGGACGCGATGGCCGCCACCTGCGCTTCGGTCAGGCCGAGCTCGCGCAGGTTGCGGTACGACAGCAGGCGCATGCCGTGACAGGCCGCGCAGACCTGCGAATAGACCTGGAAGCCGCGCTGCGCGCTGGCGCGGTCATAGGTCCCGAAGGGCCCATGGAAGGAGAATGGCTGGGAGGGGATGTGGATCTCCCCCTCCGCCGCCTGGACCGCGGGTGCGACGGCCATCAGGCCGCCGATGATGGCGAGGGCCTTGAGCGAAGAACGCAGCATGTCTCAGGCCTTCTCCATCGGCTTCGCCGCGGCGCCCGCGGGCAGCGGCCCACCGCCGAGGACGGCGCGGGCGATGCTCTCGGGCAGCGGGAGCGGCTTCTCCAGCCGCGAGAGCAGCGGCAGGATCACCAGGAAGTACGCGAAGTAGTACGCCGTCGCGAAGCGGCTGATGGTCACGTAGGGCTCCTCGGCCGGCTTGCCGCCGCACCACAGCAGCACCAGGAAGGCCACCGTCCACAGCAGGAAGGCGATGCGCGCGATCGGGCGGAACCGCATGGAGCGCACCGGCGAGCGGTCGAGCCAGGGCAGGACGAACCACACCAGGATCGAGCCGAACATCATCAGCACGCCGCCGAGCTTGTCCGGCACGGCGCGCAGGATCGCGTAGAACGGCAGGAAGTACCATTCCGGCACGATGTGCGCAGGCGTCACCAGCGGGTCGGCCGGGATGTAGTTGTCCGGATGCCCGAGGTAGTTCGGCGCGAAGAACACCAGCACGGCGAAGAAGATGAAGTAGAGCACCAGCCCGAAGCTGTCCTTCGCCGTGTAGTACGGGTGGAAGGGCAGGGTGTCCTGCGGCCCCTTCGGCTCGATGCCGAGCGGGTTGTTGGACCCCGTGATGTGCAGCGCGACGACGTGCAGGAAGACCACGCCGACGATCACGAAGGGCAGCAGGTAGTGCAGGGCGAAGAAGCGGTTCAGCGTCGGGTTGTCGACCGAGAAGCCGCCCCAGAGCAGCGTCACGATCCACTCGCCCACCAGCGGGAAGGCGCTGAACAGGTTGGTGATGACGGTGGCGCCCCAGAAGGACATCTGGCCCCAGGGCAGCACGTAGCCCATGAACGCCGTGGCCATCATCAGCAGGAAGATGACGACGCCGAGCATCCACAGCAGCTCGCGCGGCGCCTTGTAGGAGCCGTAGTAGAGGCCGCGCCAGATGTGGATGTAGACGACGATGAAGAACATCGACGCGCCATTGGCGTGCACGTAGCGCATCAGCCAGCCGAAGTTCACGTCGCGCATGATGCGCTCGACGGAATCGAAGGCCATCGTCGTGTGCGGCGTGTAGTGCATCGCGAGGAAGATGCCCGTCGCGATCATGATCATCAGGTTGACCATGGCGAGCGCGCCGAAATTCCAGAAGTAGTTGAAATTCCGCGGCGTCGGGAAGGAGCCGTACTCCTTCTGCATCATGGTGAAGACCGGCATGCGCTGGTCGATCCAGCGCAACACGGGGTTCGGGATGTCGCTGTTGTGCAGTCCGCTTGCCATCGTCGCGCCCCTCAGCCGATCCGAATCTTCGTATCGGAAGTGAAGTTGTAAGGCGGAATATCGAGGTTGCGCGGCGCCGGACCCTGGCGGATACGACCCGAGGTGTCATAGGCGCTGCCATGGCACGGGCAGAACCAGCCGTCATACGGGCCCTTGTTGTCCGTGGGCTTCTGGCCCAGCGGAATACAGCCCAGATGCGTGCAGATGCCGATCATGACCAGCCACTGCTCCTTCTGGACGCGGGACTGGTCGGTGGCGGGATCCTTGAGATCGGAAAGCGGAACGGTGCGCGCTTCCTCGATATCCTTCGGCGTCCGATGCCGGACGAAGATGGGCTTGCCGCGCCACATGACCGTGACGGCCTGGCCCACCGCGATGGGCCCCAGCTCCACATCGGTGCTGGCGAGCGCGAGGACGTCGCGTGCCGGCTGCATGGAATTGATGAAGGGCCAGGCAATGGCGCCGACTCCAACCCCGACGAAGGACGCCGTCACCAGATTCAGGAAGTCCCGCCGCGGCGTCGCGCCGGGTGCGGTGGCTTCGCCACTCTCCGCCATGCCTCACCATCCCTTCCGCCGGCGTGCCGAGGGGCGGCGCCGGCCGCATCATCCCGATTCCGGGCACCGGTCAGGCACCCGCATGCAGCGGAAGGCGGGCACGCGGCCACGTGCGCTATCCTCCACTGCGCGGCGGACCTTATAAGTTGCTCCCGCGCGGGGTGTCCATGGCACGACTGCCGCACTGCGGCGGCGGAGCGACACTTGGCGCGACGGTATGCTTTTCATGCCTCAATCAGGGCGCGGTACGGTTCGGGTCCGATACGGAATCTCCCGCAATTCGCGGCTGGCGTTGATGCGCGTCAAGTCGTCACGCCTGCGCGGGGCCACGTCTTGCGCAGCAGGCCCGATGCGGGGCATCCGGGGCCCGGTCCCGTGGGGCCGTCGCATCGCAGGAGTGCAGCATGACCGAAGCCGGCGCCATCGAAGAGCGTCGCGGCGCCCCCGCCGACCATCCCCTGGCCGCGCCGGCCCGCGCCTGGTTCGAATCGTTGCGGGACCGTCTGTGTGCCGAGTTCGAAGCGATCGAGGACGAGCTCGCCGGCGGCCCGCATGCGAGCCTGCCGCCCGGCCGCTTCGAACGCACCGCCTGGACGCGGCCCGAAGGCGGCGGCGGGGTCATGTCGATCATGCGCGGCCGCGTCTTCGAGAAGGTGGGCGTCAACGTCTCCACCGTCTTCGGCGAATTCTCCCCCGACTTCCGCAAGCAGATCCCGGGGGCGGAGGCCGATCCGCGCTTCATGGCGACCGGCATCTCCCTGGTCTCCCACATGCGCAGCCCGCGCGTGCCGGCGGCGCATATGAACACCCGTTTCATCGTCACCAGCCGCGCCTGGTTCGGCGGCGGCGGGGACCTGACGCCGATGTTTCCCGACAGCGCCGAGGCGCAGGAGGATGCGCGCGGCTTCCACGCCGCCTACAAGGCCGCCTGCGACAAGGTCGATCCGGACTGGTACCCGCGCTTCAAGCAGTGGTGCGACGAGTACTTCTTCCTGCCCCATCGCAACGAGCCGCGCGGGCTGGGCGGCATCTTCTACGACTGGCTGGGCGACCGGACCCCGGGCAAGGGAATCGAGGCCGATTTCGTCTTCACCAGGGATGTCGGCCTCGCCTTCCTCGACGCCTATCCCGCCATCGTCCGCCGCCGCATGCATGAAGCCTGGACCGAGGCCGAACGCCGCGCCCAGCTCGTCCGCCGCGGCCGCTATGTCGAGTTCAACCTGCTGCACGACCGCGGCACGCTGTTCGGCCTGCGCACCGGCGGCAATGTCGAAGCCATCCTGATGTCCCTGCCGCCAGAGGTGGCTTGGCCCTGAGCGGCGATCATCCCGATGATTCCTGGATCGAATCGCTCTCCCTTGCGCCCCGCGCAGCCGCGAGCGTAGGCATTCGGCGTCGCCCAACCGGAGAAGCTGGGTCATGGCCGCCGGGTTCCTGTCGCGTCGATTGCTGTTCGCCGGCTGTGTCGCGCTCGCCGGCACCGCGGAGGCGCAGGAGGCTTCCGATCCGCGCGCCTTCGTCGCCGGGCTCTATCGCGCCCACATGCCCTCGGTGACTGGCCGAGCGCCCGGCGTGCCCCTGGATCGCCGGCTGCGGGAACGCTTCTTCGCGCCGGACCTCGCCGCCGCCATCGGGCGCGACCTGGCCGAGGCCGAACGCAACGGCGACGTGCCGCGCATGAACTTCGACCCGATCACGGCCTCCCAGGATCCCGAGGTGCGGGACCTGACGATCCGCACCCTCTCCCAGGACGGCAACCAGGCGCGGGTCGAGGCCGTCTTCCGGCAATGGGGCCGCGTGACCCAGGTCCTGTTCACCCTGCGCCAGGGCCGCGGCGGCTGGATGGTGTGGGACATCGGCGCGAACGACCGGGCCGGTGGCCTGCGCGCGCTCTATGGCCTGCGCTGACGGCAAGACTTTCGCCTTCGGGCATCCCGACCCATCTACGGCGTGACGGCGTCAGGTGCGAAAGCACCGGAGGTCTGAATCACGTGATCGAATAACGGGTTGGCGCATGATGGGTGAACGAAGGTGAACCGATCATGCGCCAACGGCGCCGGGAAGGCGCTGGGGGCAGGACGATGATCGAATTCACCGTGAACGGCACCATTCGCAAGGTCGAGGTGGAAGGCGACACGCCCCTGCTGTGGGTGCTGCGCGAACAGCTCGCCCTGACCGGAACGAAATACGGCTGCGGCGTCGCCCAGTGCGGCGCCTGCACCGTGCTGCTGGACGGGGAGGCCACCCGCGCCTGCTCCCTCCCGGTCGAGGCCGTCGCCGGCCGCGCCGTCACCACCATCGAGGGCATCGGCGAGAACCCGGTCGGCCGCCACGTCGTCGAAGCCTGGGTGGAGGCCCAGGCACCGCAATGCGGATACTGCCAGTCCGGCCAGGTGATGGCCGCAACCGCCCTGCTGACGACGACGCCCAAACCCTCACGCGAGGATATCGAGGCGGCGATGACCAATATCTGCCGCTGCGGGACCTACAACGCGATCGCGCGCGCCATCGCGCTCGCCGGGGAACGGCTGTGAGCGGCGGCCTCGCCGCGGCCCTCGCCGGCGCGATGCCGGCGGGACGGCCCGTCAACCTCTCCCGCCGCGGCCTGTTCACGGCTGCCGGCGCGGGGCTCTTCCTCGGCCTCGCCATGCCGATCCGCGCGCCCAGGGCGCAGGGCGCCACCCCCGGGGCCGCGCTGCGCCATGCCGGCAAGGTGAATGCCTATCTCCGCATCGCGCCCGACGGGACGATCCATCTGCGCAACCCCTTCGTCGAGGGCGGCCAGGGCATCGATTCCGCCATCGCCCAGATCATCGCGGAGGAACTGGACGCCGACCCTGCCGGTTTCGTCGTGACCTGCGCCCCACCAGGCGAGGATTACCGCGTCATGCAGGGCGGCAATGCGCGCTTCACCGGCGGATCCTTCTCGGTGCGCTCCTCCTTCGCGCATTTCCGCGTTTTGGGCGCGACGGCCCGCGCCATGCTGATCGAGGCCGCGGCCCAGCGCCTCGCCGTGCCGGCGGCGGAACTGACCACCGAACCGGGCCGCGTCGTCCATGCCGGCGGCCGCGCCATTCCCTATGCCGAGCTGGCCGAGGCCGCCGCGGCGCTGACGCCGCCCGACAACCCGCCGCTGCGCGACCCCTCGGACTTCCGCGTGATCGGCAAGCCGCTCGCGAGGCTCGGCGTGCGGGAACGCGCCACCGGCCAGATCACCTACGCCATCGACGTGGCGGTCGGCGGCATGCTGCTCGCCGCCGTGCTGCACGCGCCGCGCGCCGGCGCCCAGCCCGCCGCCGTGACGAATGAGGAAGCGCTGAAGGCCCTGCCCGGCGTGCATTCCGTCCATCGCCTGCCCGGCGCCGTCGCCGTCGTCGCCGACACCTGGTGGCGGGCGAAGAAGGCGGTGGACCAGGCGCAGGTCGCCTGGCAGGCGCTGCAAGGCCCGGTGATGGAGGCGGATTTCTCCACCGACACCATGCTCGGCCGGCTGAAGGCCGCCGCCGGCACCCATGGCAGCACCGCCGAGGACGCCGGCGACATCGACGTCGCCTTCTCCAACGCCACGCGGGTGATCGAAGCGCAGTACGACGCGCCCTACCTCGCCCATGCGCAGATGGAACCGAATTCCGCCACGGCCCGCTTCAACGAGGACGGCACGCTGGATGTCTGGGTGCCGAACCAGGCGCCCGACATCTTCCAGGCCAGCGCCGCCCGCATCGCGGGCATCGAGCCGGCGAAGGTGCGCATCCACTCCCCGCCCCTCGGCGGCTTCTTCGGGCGGCACTTCGCCTATGGGCCGGGCAATGCGCATCCCCAGGCGATCCTGCTCGCCAAAGCCACGGGCCGACCGGTGAAGGTGATCTGGTCGCGCGAGGAGGAATTCGCCCGCGACGCCTATCGCCCCATGACCGTCGCCACCTTCCGCGCCGGGCTGAACGTGGTGGGCGAGGTCATCGCGTTGCACGCCGCGGGCTATGGCGAGGGGCCGATCTCCCGCCATTTCGGCACGGGCAGCCTGGGCAACCCGCCGATCGACGGGTCGATCATGGAAGGGCTGACCGGCAAGCCTTACCGCTTCCCGGCAAAGCGCGTGGAATTCGTGCCCGTGCCGCACCCGGCGGGGATCAATCTCGGCTTCTGGCGCTCGGTCGGGCATTCGATGAACGACTTCTTCTTCGAGAGCTTCCTCGACGAGATCGCCGCCGCCGCGGACAAGGACCCGCTCGCACTGCGCCTGTCGCTGCTGGAACACAGCGAGCGCCACCGCGCGCTGCTGCAGGCAGTGGCGGGACTGTCCGGTGGCTGGCGTCGCGGGCCCTTCACCGCGCCGGACGGCACGCGCCGCGCGCGCGGCCTGGCGATGGCATCACCCTTCGGGTCGGAGGTCGCGACCATCGCCGAGGTCTCGGTCAGCGACGGCGAGGTCGTGGTCCACGACCTGTGGGTCGCCATCGACCCGGGACGCGTCGTGAACCCGCGCACCATCGCCGAACAGGTGCAGTCCGCCGCCGCGATCGGCCTCTCCTCCGCGATGTACGAGGCGGTGGAAATCACCGGCGGCGAAGTCGCGACGCGCAACTTCGACAGCTATCGCCTGCTGCGCAACGACCGGATGCCGCAAGTGCATGTGCGCGTGATCGAAAGCGGCGCACCAATGGGCGGCGTGGGCGAACCAGGGACACCAGGCGTGCCGCCGGCGGTAGCGAACGCAGTGTTCGCGCTGACGGGGCAGAGAGTGCGCAGCCTGCCCTTCGCGAAGACGCGATTATCGGGGGCGTGAGGGAGATTGGCGAGGGGCGGTGCCTTTCTCCAAACCTCGCTACGTTGGCGGCGTTTCCGGCGAATGGATCCGCTGGCGAGGAAGCGGGGGGGGGGGGGCCCCCCCCCCCCCCCCCCCCCCCCCGCGGGGGGCCCCGCCCCCCCCCCCCGAGGGGGGGGGGGGCACCTGGACCGCAGCCTTTTGGTGCTGGGCAAGCGCCTTCGCTGCCCCCTCCAAACGCCCGTCATGCACAAGCGCGTCTTCCGGCGCCATTCTGGCAGTGGCGCACGGCGCCAAGTGAAGGTTTGCAAAGGCCTTTCGGCCTTTGCTGGGGAGAGTTCGAGAGGGGCAAGGCCCCTCTCGGTTCCACAGCGTAAGCTCAAGGGTAGTCAGGAAGGCCAGAGGCCTCTGGAAACCGTTACCTGGCACAGTGCATGACGGCCAGGATCAACGCCGAGACCGGCCCTTGCGCCCAGAGCGTGCCGCGAGGGTTTGGGACAGGCTTCGCGCCCGGCGCCAAGTACCTGCGGTCCAGGATGCCCGGCATCCTGGCGGGAGGAGGTTCGGAGGAGGGCAGAGCCTTCCTCCGACCGCCAGCCGCGACACCAGACCGGCCATCAGGAAAGCCTCTCGGCCTCACCCCCCGCGCAATGCCCGCAGAATCCGATCCGGCGTTGCCGGCAGGTCGAAGGCGACCCCTGTCGCATCGCGCAGCGCGTTCCACACTGCGGTCGCGAGCATCAGCGGCGGCTCGCCCACGGCTTTCGACCGGAAGATCGTCTCCGACCGCGCCGGCGCATCCGCCAGCAGCCGCACATTGAACACTGGCGGCACGTCGCGTGAGCCGGGGATCTTGTAGGTGGACGGGCCCAGCGTGCGCTGCCGGCCCTCGGCGTCCCAGACCAGTTCCTCGCAGGTCAGCCAGCCCATGCCCTGGACGAAGGCGCCTTCGATCTGGCCGCGATCGATGGCGGGGTTCAGGGAACGTCCGCAATCCTGCACCAGATCGGCGCGCAGGACCCGGTGCTCCCCGGTCAGCGTGTCCACCACCACCTCGGCCACCGAGGCGCCGTAGGAGAAGTAGAAGAAGGGCTCGCCCGTCATCGCCACCGGGTCCCAATGGATGTCGGGCGTGCGGTAGAAGCCGGTGGCGGACAGCGAGACGCGTTCGATCCAGCAGCGATGCGCCAATTCGCCGAAGCCCATGGCGCGGTTGTCGCCGGGGTGATCGACGAAGGCGCGGTCATCGGCGAAGCGGATGGCATCGGCGGGGACGTCCCACAGCGCGGCAGCGACATCGGCCATGCGGCCGCGGATCGTCCCGGCGGCGAGATGCGCCGCCCAGCCATTCAGGTCCGACCCGGTGGAGGCGGCGGTGGGGGAGGTGTTCGGCACTTCCGCCGTGTTGGTGGGCGTGATGCGGATGCGGGAAAGCGGCACGCCGAAGGTCTCGGCCACCACCTGGGCGATCTTGATGTTGAGGCCCTGACCCATCTCGGTCCCGCCATGGTTCAGGCGGATCGAGCCATCGGCATAGACGTTCACCAGCGCGCCGGCCTGGTTCAGGTGCCGGAGGCCGAAGGAGATGCCGAAGGCCAGCACGAAGGACCCCAGCCCGCGCCGCAGGAAGGGATGCGAGGCGTTGAAGGCGGCGATCTCCGCGCGGCGGTCGTCCCAGCGCGCATCGGCGCGGCATTCGGCCCAGACGCGGCGGATCAGGTCGCCTTCCAGCGCCTGGCCATAGGGCGTGTGCGCCCCGTTCCCGCCGCCGGCGAAATTCCGCTCGCGCACCGCCTCGGGGGTCAGGCCCGTGGCTTCTGCCACGCCGCGGATCACATCCTCCATCAGCAGCACACCCTGCGGCCCCCCGAAGCCGCGGAAAGCAGTGTGGGAGACGGTGTTGGTGCGCAGCGCCAGCGCCGTCAGATGCACTGCCGGCACGTCGTAGCAGTTCAGCGCATGGGTGATGGCGCGGAACACCACGCCCGGCGTCATGTCGAGGCTGTGCCCCCCATCGGCGGCGAGCGTCGCCTCCAGCGCCAGGATGCGCCCCGTGGCGTCGAAGCCGGCCTTCCAGCGGAACAGGAAAGGATGGCGCTTGCCCGTCGCAGCCATGTCCGCCTTGCGCGGCGGGCGCAGCTTCACCGGCCGCCCCGTCAGCAGCGCGCCGAGCGCGGCCGCCGCCGCGATCCAGGAGGCATTGCTCTCCTTCCCCCCGAAGCCCCCGCCCATGCGCCGGCAGGTGACGGGCACGCGTGCGTAGTCGACATCGAGCACGTGCGCGACGACGTGCTGCACCTCGGTCGGATGCTGGGTGGAGGAGGTGATGGCGATCTCCCCATCCTCCCCCGGCACGGCCAGCGCGATCTGGGATTCGAGGTAGAAATGCTCCTGCCCGCCGGCCTGGAAGCGGCCCTCGGCGAGCAAGGGCGCGGCGGCGAAGGCGGCCGGGACATCGCCGCGCGCGATGATCTGCGGCGGCATCAGGTAGTCCTGCCGCGCCATCGCCTCCTCGGGGTCGAGCAGCGGCGGCAACGGCGTGACGGCCGGGCGAATGGCGGCGGCGGCGCGCAGCGCCGCGTCGCGCGTCTGCGCCAGCACCAGCGCGATGGGCTGGCCGTGATGACGCAGCACGCCCTCGGCGAAGAGCGGCTCCCCACCCTTGCCCGAGCCCGAGATATCGTTCGGCCCGATGACATCCGCGGCGGTGACGACGCGCACCACCCCTGGCAGATCCGGGATATCGAGCCCATCGAGCCGCCCATGCGCGACCGGCGAGAGCACCAGCGCGCCATGCAGCAGGCCCGGCGGCTCAGGCAGGTCGTCGGCGAAGTGCGCCGCCCCGGTGGTGTGGGCGAGCGCGCTGTCATGCGCGACCGAACGGCCGACGCTCGCGGTCATGCCACGGCCCCCGGGGCGTGCGGGGTGCCGAACGCCATGACATCGCCCGGGATGCCCGCGCCGCGCAGCGCCATGCGGCGGAGCAGGTTGCCGACGGCGATGCGACGATACGCGGCGCTGCCGCGCAGGTCGGACAGCGGCGCGACCTCGGCTTCCAGCGCCCGCGCCGCGCGGTCGGCCGAAGCGGCGTCGAAAGGCGCGCCGATCAGCGCGGCCTCCGCTGCCGCGGCGCGCGCCGCGCGCGGGCCGCAGCCGCCATGGGCGATGCGCGCGGTCGCGACCGCATCGCCCGCGAAGGCCAGCAGCACCGAGAGCCCCACCGTCGCGATGTCCTGGTCATGGCGCTTGGACAGCTTCTCGCAGGCCAGCAGCGCACCGGGCGGCGGGCGGGGGATGATGACCCGCAGGATGACCTCGTCCGGCGCCAGGGCGTTGCTCCGATAACCGGTGATGAAATCCTCGACCGGCATCGCCCGTTCGCCCCGCATGGACGCCACCACCACCGTGGCGCCGAGCGCGATCAGCGGCGGCAGGGAATCCCCGATCGGGCTCGCCGTGCCGAGGTTGCCGCCGAGCGTGCCCATGCCGCGGATCTGGCGCGACCCCAGCCGCTTCAGCAGCGCCGCAAAGGGCGCGAAATCGGCATCCGCCGCACAGGCCTTGAGCAGGCGCCCATAGGGCAGCGCCGCGCCGGCGACGATGCCCTCCGGCCCGATCTCCAGCGCCTGCAGGCCGGCGACGTTGAGCAGGCAGATCACATCCTCCGGCGCCTCGCGGTGTTCCGAGACGCGCAGGCCGAGATCGGTCCCGCCGGCCAGGAGCCAGGCCCCCGGATGCGCGGCGCGCAGGGTGACCAGTTCCTCGAGGTTGCGCGGCAGGAAGAAGCGCTGCGCCGGCGTCGCGACGATGTCGGGCGCCGGTGGTGCCTCGGGTGCCGCGGCGCCGTCATCGGCCATGGCGTCCATGGCGTCGAGGATCGGGCGATAGCCGGTGCAGCGACACAGGTTGCCGGCGAGCGCCTCATGCGGGTCGCCGCCCTCGCGCGTCCAGGCCCAGGCGGACATGACGATGCCCGGCGTGCAGAAGCCGCATTGCGTGCCGTCGCCCTCGGCCAGGACGCGCTGGACCGGATGGGCGCCGCCATCCGTGCCGCGCAATCCCTCGACGGTGCGGATGACGCGCCCGGCCGCCTGGCCCAACAGCATCAGGCAGGCATTGACCGGGGTACGGGTCGCGCCGCCCTCGATCACCACGGTGCAGGCGCCGCAATCCCCCTCGGCGCAGCCTTCCTTGGTGCCGGGCAGATGCGCCGGCCCCCGCAGCCAGTCGAGCAGGGTGGTGGTGGGCGATGTCCCTTCGGGCAGGGTGATGGTCTGCCCGTTGAGGACGAAGCGGATCGGTCCGGCCATGGGCGGGATGGTGTCCATCGCCGGGGCGGGCACGCAAGCGTCATGCCGCCATGGTGTGGCCACCGGCCCTTGCCCCCCGAAGCCCCGGGGACCACCTCAGGACCATGAGCCTTGCCCTGACCCGACCCGGCATCCTGCCTCCCGAGGCGGACCGGGCGCTGCGCGCCGCGCATGACACGCTGGAGAATCCCTCCCTTGCCGCGCGCCTGGCCAGCGCCGCCGGCATGCCCATCGAGGCCCTGCGCGCGCGGCTACCGGCCGGGGTGCAGGGCGCGGTCGACACCGCGGTCCGCACCGCGCTGAGCACGGCGATGTCCGCCGCGCTGCGATCCGGCCCGACGGTCACGCCGCTGCCGGTTCCCTCGCGCTGGTTCCATCGCGGGCTGGTCGCGGCCTCCGGCGCCATGGGCGGGGCTTTCGGCCTGCCGGGGACGATCGTCGAACTGCCCGTCTCCACCGCCATCCTGCTGCGCCAGATCGCCGCGGTGGGCGCGGAACAGGGGGAAGACCTCACCGCCCCCGGCGCTTCCGCGGAATGCCTCAAGGTTTTCGCGCTGGGCGGCACCACGCCATCCGACGACGCCGCGGAGAGCGGTTATTTCGCCGTCCGGCTCGCCCTGGCGGAAGCGCTGAAGGGGTCGGTCGGCCAGGTCGTGGTGCCACGCTTTGTCGCCGCGGTCGCGGTGCGCTTCGGCGGCACGGTCGGGCTGAAGGTCGCGGTGCAGGCCGCCCCCGTGCTGGGCGCGGCGGCCGGTGCGGCGGTGAACCTCGCCTTCCTGAGCCATTTCCATGCGATCGCCGAAGCGCATTTCGGGCTGCGTCGGCTGGAACGCACCTATGGCGGCGATACGGTGCGCCAGGCCTGGGACGCGATCGCGGCCACGCGCGACGCGCCATTCCTGCCGGATTGATCGCGGACGACCGCTGCGGGCGGGGCGCTGAGGCGGAACGGGGGTTGGGGGACCAGGCAGGGGCTTTGCCCCTCTCCCCCAGCAAAGGCCGCCCGATTGCTGGATACTTCCGCTGTGGAATTGGAGGGGCGCTGCCCCTCCAAACACCCTTCGGGTGCAAGGGCGTCTTTCGGCGCCATTCTGCCAGTACTGCACGGCGCCAAGTGAAGGTTTGCAAAGGCCCTTCGGCCTTTGCTGGGGAGAGTTCGAGAGGGGCAAAGCC
>JAYSDS010000127.1:4884-17540 GCA_041914265.1 Roseomonas sp. | reverse complement strand
TCCAAAGGCCCTTCGGCCTTTGGCGGGGTGGTTTGGAGGGGCGGCGCCCCTCCAACGCCACAGCGAAAGAACAGAAGCGCCTTTCCTACCCGTTCCGGTCAACCGCCCGGACAGAGCGCCGCGACAAGCTCTCGCGCCGTCCCGCCGCTCGCCAGCCCAGCGATCGCGGCTTCCGCCGCGGCGACGGACCTGGGCGGCAGCAGCCGCGCCGCGCAGTCGCGGAACTTCGCGACCTGTTCCGTCTCGCTCATCGGGTTGCCGGGCGACCCGCGGCGGATGGTCCGTGTTTCCGTGAGCACGCGGCCATCGGCCAGGCGCACGCGCACCGTGGTCGCGGGCGGCGGTGCGCTGTCCGGTTCGGGCAGGCCCTGCATCGCGATAAGCGGCATCAGCGCGCGCACATCCGGGCGCACCAGCGCCGCACCTTCGAAATCCGCGGGCCCAAGCGCGCCCTGCGCGGTCGCCGCAGCCAGGCAGTATTCCATGCTGAACCGCGCCTCCATGCCCGTGCGCGGATCGGGGTGCATCAGGTTGCGGCTGAGCACGAGCGGAAGCTCGGTCTCGATCGCCGTCACCTCCTCCGGTGCGAAGTGCGGCCGCAGGGCCAACAGGGCATCGAGCGAGAGATGCGTTGCCGCGCAGGTCGGATAGGCCTTGAAGGCGAGGCCATCGGCCTCGATGGCGAGCGGAGCACCGGTGGCAGGCGGCGCCATCGCGTGATCCGGCGCGGGACGGCCGGCGAACATCTCCGCAAAGCGCCAACGCCCTTCGAGGGCCTCCGCCGCACCGCCGACGCCTTCAGCGGCAAGCGTCGCGGCCAGGATGCCGGCCTTGGCCGCGAGCCCCGCATGGACCGACTTGGCCGGCACGCCGAGCTGCATGCGCGTGCCCGCCGCCATGCTGACGGAAAGGCTCAGTGCATCCTGCGCGGCCCGTGCATCGAGGCCCATCAGACGCGCGCAGGCGCCGGCCGCGCCGATGGCGCCGATAGTCGATGTGGCATGCCAGCCGAGCGCGTAATGCTTCGGGTTCACGCCGCGCCCGACGGCGGCCAGCACCTCCAGCCCCACCACCAGCGCATCGAGCAGCGCGGGGCCATCGGCGGCGATCTCCTCGCCGAGCGCGAGCAGCGCCGGCACCAGCACCGCGGTCGCATGGCCGGAGAGCGGGCCGAAGGTGTCGTCGTAGTCGAGCACATGCGCCGCCGTGCCATTCACCAGGGCCGCCCAGGGGGAGGCCAGGGCACGCCCGTCGCCGATGATGTGCGACGACCCACTGCCCCAATGCGTGGCGGCGGCGGCCACCCGTCGCGGCGTGTCTTCCCGCGCGCCTGCGAGGATGCAGCCGATCGCATCGCGCATGCCGGCGATGGCCAGCGGCGCCGCTGCCATCATGCGCGCGCGCGGCTCGGTCGCGATCCAGGTGGCGAGCGCCTCGGTCGTCGTCATGTCGGTCCTCCGTTGCGCCGGCATATGCCGCCTTCACGACCCGGCGGGAGAGTGCAAGCATCATGCCGTCCAGCGCAGGAGGATGACATGGCCGGCACGCTCACCGAGGCCGTCAGCGGCAGCGAGATGATGGCCAACCTGCGCGAGATCGCGCGCTGGGTGAAGCTGTCGGGCACGGCGGAGGAGCGCGAGGCGCTCGGCTTCGTCGAGAAGCGCATGCGCGACTATGGCTTCCACACGAAGGTGGTCCTCCATGACGCCTTCATCAGCCTGCCGGGCAAGGCTTCGGTGCTGGTGGATGGCCAGGCGATCAAGGCGATCACGCAGTCCTTCTCGCAGTCCTCGCCGGCGGGCGGGCTGTCGGGCGTGCCGGTCCATGTGGGCAGCGCGAGCGAGAAGGATCTTGTGGGCAAGGATCTGCGCGGCCGCATCCTGCTGATCGAGGGCATGGCCACGCCGGCGACGGCGCAGCGCGCGACCCGCGCGGGCGCGGCGGGCCAACTGCATATCAGCCATCACGAGCACATCCACGAGATGTGCATCTCCCCCGTCTGGGGCAGTCCCGGAACAAGCACTGTCGGGCAGATGCCGGACACCGTCGTCTGTTCCGTCAGCCAGGCGGACGGGATCGCGATCCGCGATGCGCTCGCGGCCGGCAGGCAGCCGGTGGTGACGCTGAACGCCGAAGTCGATACGGGCTGGCGCAAGACGCCGATCCTGGTTGCCGAGCTGGACGCGCCGGAGGGGGGCGAGGACAGCTTCGTCCTGCTCTCCGGCCACCACGACACCTGGTATTTCGGCGTGATGGACAATGGCTCGGCCAATGCGGGGATGATGGAGGTCGCGCGGCTTTGCGCCGAACGCCGCGCGCAGTGGAAGCGAGGCCTGCGCGTTTGCTTCTGGTCGGGGCATTCGCATGGGCGGTATTCGGGCTCGGCCTGGTACGCGGATGCGCATTGGGAGGAGCTGGATCGCCGCTGCGTCGCCCACGTGAATGTGGACAGCCTCGGCGGCGTCGGGGCCTCGGTGCTGACGCATGCGGCGGCGATGGCCGAGCTGCGCCACCTGGCCGAGGAAGCGGTCACGCGGCACGCCAACCAGCCCTATGTCGGCAAACGCAAGAACCGCAGCAGCGACGAGAGCTTCGTCGGCATCGGCATCCCGTCCATGTTCGGTTCGATCAGCGAACAGGCGGCGAAGCATGCCGCGGCGCGCAATGCGCTGGGCTGGTGGTGGCACACGCCCGAGGACCTGATCGACAAGATCGACGAGGCGAACCTGGTGCGCGACACGCGCGTGCTGGGGCAGGCAGTGTGGCGGTTGCTGTCGGATACCGTGGTGCCGCTGGATCACGCGGCCATGGCCGCGACGCTGCGCGAGGCGCTGGCGCCATTGGCGGCGACGTTGGATGGCCGCATCGATCTCACCGGGCTGACCGCGGCGGCGGCACGCGTCGAGCAGGCGGCGAAGGCTGTCGCCGCGCGCGCCGGTGCCGCCGAGACGGGCACGGCGCAGCGCGTGAATGCCGCGCTGATGCGCGTCTCGCGCGCCCTGGTGCCGATGGACTATGCGGAGGGCGATCGCTTCCTGCACCCTCATGCGCTGCCATTGCCCGATTGGGCGGTGCTGCGGCCGATCCGTGACCTGGCGGCGACGGAAGCCGGCAGCGATGCGGAGAAATTCGCCGCGGTGGATGCGCTACGCGCGCGCAACCGGCTCGCCTTCGCGCTGCGTGAATCGGAGGCGGCATTGGGTGAGGCACAGAGGGCGCTCGGCGGGTGAGGGGCGCTGCGGCTTTCGGGCTCTCCCTGCCGAACGCCCTCCTGCTGACCCGGCTTTTTCTGCTGTGAGAGTTGGAGGGGCGTTGCCCCTCCAATCCCTTCAGCGCGTCAGCAACAACGCTCCGGACGCATCCACGCTCGCGCGCCAGCCCGGCGTGACAAGCGTGGTCGCATCGAGCTGCGTCACGATCGCCGGCCCCGCGAAGTTGGCGCCTGGTCCGAGCAATGCGCGGTCGATGATCGGCGCTTCCACGGCGCCATCGGGCAGCCGGATGGTCTGGTGTCCGATGATTGCCCCCGCGGTGTCGCCGCCTTGTGGAGACGAGGAGGCGGGTGTCGGCAGCGCGCCGGCGGCTTCGACGCGGAGCGTGACGATCTCCACCGGCACCTCGGGCAAATCGAAGCCGTAGAGGCTTCGATGCGCCGCGGCGAAGTCCATGCCGAGCGCGGCAAGGTCGCCATCGGCAGGCCAGGGGATGGCCAGTTCGTGGCCCTGTTCCTCATAGCGCATCAGCGCGACGCGGCGCGTGGAACGGTCCCGCGGTGCGACGGCTTCCTGTTCGAACCAGGCGGTGGCCTCGTCCTCCAGCGCGAGGAAGGCGGCGTCCAGCCGGGTCGCATCGGCGCC
This sequence comes from Roseomonas sp., assembly GCA_041914265.1. Taxonomy (GTDB): domain Bacteria; phylum Pseudomonadota; class Alphaproteobacteria; order Acetobacterales; family Acetobacteraceae; genus Neoroseomonas. The sequence continues at coordinate 13,683 of JAYSDS010000127.1, read as the reverse complement.
GGCCAGCGCCTCGGCGACGGTGCGGCTGAACTCCGCCTTCAGGTCGGCCGCGAGCAGCCCCTGCGCGCAGAGCACGCCGGGGCTCGGCGGCACCAGGACGCGGGTGATGCCGAGCAACGCCGCCAGCGCGCAGCCATGCAGCGGCCCCGCGCCACCGAAGGGGACCAGCGTGAAGCCGCGCGGATCATGCCCGCGTTCCACCGAGACGACGCGGATCGCGCCGACCATGTTGTTGTCGGCGATGGCGAGGATGCCGCGCGCGGCCTGTTCGATCGGCAGGCCCAGCCCATCCGCGATGTCCTGCACCGCGGCGCGCGCCTTCTCCACCGCCAGCGACATGCGCCCGCCGAGCAGCCGATCCGGCAGGTGCCCCAGGACGAGATGGGCATCCGTCACCGTCGCCTCGGTACCGCCGCGTCCGTAGCAGGCGGGGCCGGGCACGGCGCCCGCGCTTTGCGGACCGACCGTGAGCGTGCCGTCGACGGCGACGCGCGCGATGGACCCGCCGCCCGCGCCGATCGTCACCATGTCCACCATCGGCAGCGGCAGCGGCCAGGGACCGACGCGGCCATGTTGGGTGAGGCCGATCTCGCCCTGCGCGATGAGGCAGATATCGGCGCTGGTGCCGCCGATATCGACGGTGATGAGGTCGGTGACGCCCGCTGCGGCGCAGACGGCGCGCGCACCCACCACGCCGGCGGCCGGGCCGGACAGGGCGGTCTGCGCGGGCGCGCGCCGGATGGCCGCTGCGCCGGCAACGCCACCATTCGACTTCATCAGCAGCAGGGGCGCGGTGATGCCGGCCTCGGCCAGGCGCGCATCCAGACGCGCGATGTAGCCCGAGATGGCCGGCATCACCGCTGCGTTCAGCACCGCCGCCATGCTGCGTTCGTATTCGCGCACCACGGGCAGCACGTCGACCGAGGCGGTACGGGCGAGGTCGGGCGTTTCCTCGGCCAGGATGGCCAGCACGCGGCGCTCATGCGCGGGGTTGGCGAAGGCATGCAGGAAGCAGACGGCGATCGCCGCCGCGCCGGCTGCACGCGCCGCGCGCGCCGCATGGCGGATCGCATCCTCGTCGAGCGGTTCCAGTTCGGTGCCATCCGCGGCGATACGGCCGGCCGCCTCGAAGACCAGGCCCGGCGGGACGGGCCGCTTCGGCTTGACCCAGGCCCAGAGATTGTCGCGGCGCGGCAGGTCCGCGCGGCCGATCTCGAGCACATGGCGGAAGCCGTGTGTGGTGATCAGCGCGGTGGGCGCCGTGCGGCCTTCCAGGATCATGTTGGTCGCGACGGTGGTGCCGTGCAGCACGCGCCCGACATCGGCGGTACCACGACCGGCTTCGGCGAGTGCGTGCATCACCCCGGCGATGAAGGCTTCGGACGGATCCTGCGGCGTGGAGGGCGTCTTCGCCGTCCAGGCGCGGCCCGTCGCGGCATCCTGCAGCGTGACGTCGGTGAAGGTGCCGCCGATATCGACGGCGACGAGCAGGTCACGCGACGGCATCGCGATACTCCCGGCGATGAAAGAGGCCGACCGGCGCGGGTTCGGCACGGCGGGCCTGGGTCGCCTCGGCGTCGATGGCACCATCGCGGATGACGACGCCATAGTCGCGCGCGGCGGCGTCGGGGCTGACGAAGCCGCCTTCGACATCGGCCAGCACGTCTTCCGCCGGGCGATCGAAGGGATGGCCCCAGCCGCCGCCGCCGCCGGTCTCGATGCGGAAGACGTCGCCCTTCTTCAGCATGTTGCCGTCCGACAGCGGTGCGATGCGTTCGCCATTGATCGTCGCGCGGCCCGAACCGCCATTGAGCCCGCCGGCCACGCCCCAGGGTGGGTTCACCACGCTGTCGATGCGCACGGCGAGCATGGCCGTGTCCGCCAGCACCTCGAATTCGCGAATGACGCCGCAGCCACCGCGGAAGCGGCCCGCGCCGCCGGAATCGCGATTGATGGCATAGGTGCGCAGGCGCACGGGGTAGGTGAGTTCCATGAACTCGGCCGGGTAGTTCTCCTGCGCGACGAAATAGACCGCGTCGGTGCCATCGGCGAAGGGCCGTGCGCCATACCCGACGCCGATGCCGTCACTGAGCAGGAAGCGCTTGTCGCCCGCCGTGCCGCGCAGGGCGATGACGACATAAGCGGAATGCGCGGCCGGGGCCTCGCCGCCGCGCGCGACGGCGACGAGGCCATGCAGCGCGGCCAGCAGGCGCATCATCGTCACGCCGCGCAGGCCGAGCGGCGCCGGGGCGCGCGGGGCGAGGAGGGAGCCCTCGCGCAGATGCACCGCATCGATGGCGCGCGGCGCGCCGGCGTTCAACACCTGGCCCGTCGTGCCCTGCAGCACATAGAGCCCGAGCGCCATGCCCGGCACATCCGGATGCATCAGCAGATTGACCGGCCCGGGCGACTGGTCGTCGGTTTCGGTGGCGTCGAAAGTGAAGCGATCGTCGGCGCTGCGCGTCAGGGCCAGGCGCAGCGTGAAGGGGCCGTTGCCCTGGCCGTCCGTGTCGATGGTGTCGGCGAAGCGCGTTGTGCCGACCGGGAAGATCGCGGCCAGTTTCGCGCGCACCGTCGTCTCGGTGCGGGCGAGGAGCTGGCGGAAGGCATCGGCCAGCACATCGGGGTCGAAACGCGCGGCGATTTCCGACAGGCGCTTCTCGCCCAGGCGCACCGCGGCCATCAGCGCGCGCGTGTCGCCCTGCGATTGAGTTGGGAAGCGGCTGTTGCGCCAGAAGGTGCGTAGCAGGTCGTCATTGGTCTCGCCGTCGCGCATCAGGCGGGCGGGTGGGATGATGATACCTTCCTGGAAATGGTCCGTCGCGTCGGGGCTGATGGAACCGGGCCGCAGCCCCCCGATGTCGGAGAAATGCGCCCAGCCCATGACGAAGCCGACGCGACGGCCTCCGTGGAAGGCCGGGGCGAGGAAGACCTGGTCATTGGAATGCGACACCGCGCCGCGGCTGCCGTAGCAGTCATTGTACCAGTAGAGGTCGCCCTCGCGCATCGTGTCGATGGGGAAGCGCTCGGCCACGGGGCCGACGATGTCGCCGAAGATGGGCAGGTCGCTGCCCACCGCCATGGCGCCATCGGCATCGAACAGCGCGGTGTAGAAATCCTTCTTCTCGCGGATGAAGGCGGACATGGCGGTACGTTCCAGCAGCGCCTCCATCTCCGCCTGGGCGGCGCGCGCGGCACCGCGGATGATCTCGAGCGTGACGGGATCGCAGAGGGACATGGAGGATGCCTTCAGGCAGCCCGCCAGCGATGGCAGGCGACGATGTGATCCGGGCCGGCGGGTTCCAGCACGGCGTCGCGCGTGGCGCAGTCCGCCACCGCACTGGCGCAGCGCGGATGGAAGCGGCAGCCGGCGGGGATCGCGCGCAGGCTGGGCGGATCGCCGCGCAGCGCGGGGCCGGTCTCGCGCCCATCCAGATGCGGCGCGGCGGCGAGCAGCGCACGCGTATAGGGATGTCGCGGCGCGCGGAACAGTTCCTCGGCGGCACCCTGTTCGACGATGCGGCCGAGATACATCACCGCCACGCGGTCGCAGACGCGACGCACCACCGAGAGGTCGTGCGAGATGAACAGATAGGTCAGGCCGAAGCGGTCGCGCAGGTCGCGCAGCAGGCGCAACACGGCCGCCTGCACGGACAGGTCGAGCCCGGCGGTCGGCTCATCGAGGATCACCACCTTGGGCCGCAGCAGCAGGATGCGCGCGAGGCCGATGCGCCGTTGCTGGCCGCCGGACAATTCATGCGGATAGCGCTCGGCCATGGCGGGGGCGAGACCGACGGCCGTCAGCATCTCCGCGATCCGGGCCGCCTGTTCCGCGGCATCGGCGATGCCATGGATGCGCAGCCCCTCGGCGAGCGTTGCGCCGACGCGCCACCAGGGGTCGAGCGCCGCACCCGGATCCTGGTGCACATACTGCACGGCCGCGCGCATGGCGCGGGCGGCGCGCGGTTCCTGGCCGGAGACCGTCGCACCTTCCAGCCGGACCGTTCCGCCGCTTTCGCGTTGCAGGCCGAGCAGCGTCCGCGCCAGGGTGGTCTTGCCGCAGCCGCTCTCGCCCACGATGCCGAAGGTCTCCCCGGCCTGCACCGAGAGGTCGACGCCATCCACCGCGCGCACGCCCGCGCGCCGGCGCAGCAAACCCTGGCGCACGCCGAGCTCCACGACCAGTTCCGTCGCGCCGAGGATCTCAGGCAAGGACCGGCTCCGCATGATAGGGGCAGGCGACGACGCGATCGCCGAGCGTGAGCACCGCCGGCGGGGCTTCCACACAGGCCTCCCGCGCGATGGGGCAGCGCGGATGGAAGCGGCAGCCGGAGGGCTGCGCCGTCGCTGCCGGCACGGTGCCGGGAATGCCCGCGAGATCCGTCGCGCGATCCGGATGGCAGGCGAGCAGCATGCGCGTATAGGGGTGTTCCGGCCTGTCCAGCACTGTCCGCGTCGGCCCGCCTTCCGCGACCCGTCCCGCATAGAGCACGGTCACGCGATCGCAGAGCGACGCGAGCACGCCGAAATCATGCGTGACGAACAACAACGCCAGGCCGCGCTCGGTCGCGAGGCGACGCAGCAGCGCGAGGATCTCCCGCTGCGTCGTCACGTCGAGCGCGGTGGTAGGTTCGTCCGCCACCAGCAGCGATGGATCGCAGGAGAGGGCGGCCGCGATCAGCAGCCGCTGGCGCTGGCCGCCGGAGAATTGGTGCGGATACTTCGCCAGCGCGCCCTCGGGGTCCGGCAGTTGCACGGCGCGGAACAACTCGACGATGCGGGCGCGATGGTCGCGGCGCGATCCCGGCGCGTGGCGCCGCATGATCTCGAGGATCTGGTCGCCGGCGCGGAAGACCGGGTTCAGCGACAGATACGGGTCCTGCGGCACGAAGCCGATGCGCCCGCGCACGGAGGCCGCACGGTCGGAGAGGATGTCGCGCCCGTCGAAGAGGATGCTGCCCGTCGGCGTCGTCGCGCCCTTGGGCAGGATGCCGAGGATGGCGCGCATCAGAGTCGACTTGCCGCAGCCGCTCTCCCCCACGATGCCGAGGCTGCCGCCGGCGGGCACGGAGAAGGTCACGTCGTCGAGGATGCGCGCGAGGCCGGCTTCCGTGCGCAGATGCACGGCGAGACCCTCGACCTGCAGGATGGGGCGCGTCATCGGCGCGACCGCCGCAGGCGCGGATCGGCCGCATCGCGCAGCCCGTCACCGAGCAGGTTGAAGCCGAGCACCAGCAGCAGGATCGCGAGACCCGGAAAGGTCGGGAACCACCAGGCTTCCGGCAGGTGCTGCCGTGCCTCCGACACCGCCAGGCCCCAATCGGGGGAGGGCGGGGCGGCGCCGACACCAAGGAAGCCCAGCAGTGCTGCGGTCAGGATCGTGAAGCCCATGCCGATCGTCGCGCGCACCAAGATGGCCGGCGCCGCATTGGGCAGGACGTGCAGGAACAGGATGCGCGTGGGCGACGCGCCGATGCCCGCCAGCGCATCGACGAAGAGCGAGCCGCGCAGCCGTCGCGTCTCGGCATAGACGGTGCGGGCGAAGAAGGGCCAGTAGGTCAGGGCCAGCGCGACCATGGCCGTGCCGATCCCCGGCGCCATCAACTGCCCGAGCGCGAGGGCCAGGATGAGCTGCGGCACGGCGAGGAAGACGTCGGTCACGCGCATCAGCGTGTCGGACAGCCAATTGTCCCGCCACCCGGAGGCGAGGCCGACCGGCACGCCAATCGCCATCGCCGCGACGACCACCGTGATCGCCACCAGGAAGGCATTGCGCGCGCCGAGGATCACGCGGGAGAGGATATCGCGTCCGAGATTGTCGGTGCCAAAGGGGAACTCCGCCGAGGGCGGGCGCAGCCGTTGCAGGATGTGGCTTTCGAAGGCGTCGTCGGGATACGGCGCGAGCCAGGGCGCGAAGATCGCGACGATGAGCGCGAAGATCACGATCAGCAGGCCGAAGGCCGCGACGGGATCGCGGAAGATGTGGCGCAGCACGGTCACCGGTGATCCTCGGCGACGCGCGGATCGATCAGCGCCTGCACCACATCCACCAGCACATTGACCACGGCATAGACCACGCCGACGACCAGCGTGACGGCGAGCAGCGCCTTGTAGTCGGCCGACAGGATCGCCTGCACCGCATAGGTGCCGAGGCCGGGCCAGTCGAACACCGCCTCCACCGCCACCGCACCCGAGATCAGCGCACCGAACAGCAGGCCGATCTGCGTGACCGTGACGTTCACCGCGTTGCGCAGCACGTAGATGGCGGCCAGCCGCACCCGCCCATAGCCAGCGGCGCGGGCGTAGAGAACGAAATCCTTCTGCAGCGTCTCCAGCACGCCGGACCGCGTGAAGCGCGCGATGGTGGCAAGCCCAGGCAGGGCCAGCGTCACCGCGGGCAGCACCAGATGGCGGCAGGCGCTGACGAACATGTCCACGCGACCGGCCAGCAGGCTGTCGATCAGGATCGAGCCCGTCACGCGCGGCGGCTGGCCGAGGGCCACGTCGATCCGCCCGCGCAGCGGCAGGATGTCGAGATCCATCGAGAAGGTGAGCTGCAACATGATGGCCAGCCAGAAGGACGCGATGGCGAGCCCGCCCACCGAAAGCAGCCGCACCAGATGGTCGATCGGCCCGTTATGGTCCAGCGCCGCCAGCAGCCCGAGCGGAATGCCGAGCACGGTCGCGAGGAACAGCGCCGCGAAGGTCAGTTCCAGCGTCGCGGGCAGGCGCTGGGCGATCTCCTCGGCCACTGGCCGGCCGGAGAAGACCGACCGCCCGAAGTCGCCCGTCACCACCTGCCGGACATGGATCGCGGCCTGTTCGATGATCGGGCGGTCGAGACCGTAGCGCGCGCGAATATCCGCGAGCTGCGCGGGCGTGGCGGCATCGCCGGCGAGCGTGGCGGCCGGATCGCCCGGCACCACGCGCGACAGCACGAAGGTCAGGATGACCAGCCCGAACAGCGCCGGCAGCGCCAGCAGGATGCGCCGCAGGATATAGCGCGCCATGGTGTTGCGCTCAGTTCTCCAGCCACATCAGGCGCATCTCGCCGCCCGACCCGACCGGGGAGAACTGGTAGCCCTGCACCCGGCGCGACAGGCCACGCAGGTTCAACGTGTTGTAGACCCAGATGTCCGGGCTGTCGGCCACCACCTGGCGCGTCGCCTGCTGGTACAGCGTGTTGCGCTCCGCCTGGTCGCGGCTCGCCCGCGCGCGGCGCAGCAGCGTGTCCACCTCGGCATTGGTGTACCAGGACGACGCCTTCCAGGTGCCGTGGAACTGGCTGTCATACATCTGGCCGATCCAGTTCTCGGGATCGACGAAATAGGTGGAGACCCAGTGGATCCACATGTCGGGCGTGGTCGCGGCCTGCCCCGTCGCCCCAGTGATGCCGGGCCAGGTGTTCGGCACGATGCGCAGGTTGATGCCGACGCGGCGCAGATCGGCCTGGTACATCTGCGCGGCCTGGACGGTCTGCTCCAGCTCGTTCTGGACATGGATCTCGATCTCGCGGTCGAGCGGCACGCCGGCGGCGCGCGCCGCGTCGCAATGCCGCCGCGCGAGGGCGAGGTCGAAGGCATAGGGCTGGAGGTCGGACGGGTTGCCCCACAGGTTGTTCGGGTTCGGCCCGCCATTGCGCACGACGAGGCCGCGCAGCACGACCTCGTTGAAGCCCTGGTAGTTGAAGGCATGGGCGAAGCACAGCCGCGCGTCGCGATTGTTGAAGGGCGGCTTCTGATTGTTCATGCGGATGATGAAGACGCGCATGCTCTCGTCCCGCGCGACGCGGGTGCGGGCATTGCGGTCCACACGCTCCACCTGGTCGGTCGGCAGGTAGGAATCGGTCGCGTCGATCTCCCCACGCAGCAGCGCCAGCACGCGGGTCGAGGTCTCCATCACCGGGCGCGACCGTACGGAATCGATCGAACGCTGATTGTGCGACCAGCCCATGAAGTGGCCGGGGAAGCGTTCCATGTCGAGCTGCACGCGCGCCTGATAGGTCTCGGGCACGATGCGATAGGCGCCTGAGCCCGCGCCATTCGCGGCGAGCCAGGCCGTGCCCCAGTCGTCGCCCTGCACATGCGGGGCGATGGCACGCTGGTTCACGATGGCGACGAGCGGGATGGCCGAGAGGAACGGCGCATAGGGCTGCGACAATACGAAGCGCACCGTGCGCGGGCCTGTCGCCGTCACGTCCTCGGCCTTCAGCACGGGGGTGAAGGCGGCCGCCGGCGCGCGCCGCATTCCCAGCAGCCGACGGAAGGAATAGACGACGTCATCGGCCGTCATCTCGCTGCCGTCCTGGAACCTGATGCCCGGACGCAGGGTGAATTCCCAGGTCAGGCCGTCCTCGCTGGTCGTGTGGCTCTCCGCGAGCCAGGGGACGAGCTGCGGCGGGTTGCCCTGGTAGCGGTAGAGACCGTCATAGGCATTCAGCAGGATGAACTGGCTCGGCACGTCGAAGATGGCGTGCGGGTCCAGCGTGGCCGGCAGCGAGTCGCCCCATACCAGCGGGCGCTGCTGTGCCTGCGCGGGGGCGCTGACGAAGGGGATGGCGACGATGGCGGCGGCCAGCAACGTGGCGCGCAGTCGGCGGAAGCCCATGACCCGGTCTCCTGGCTTGATCCTCGCGCGGCATGAAAGGGCCGGGGCGGCCTCGCAGCAAGAGCGGATTGGCATACCATCGGCATGCGGCAGCCCGACATTGCCTGCCGAGGCGGCAGGCCCGCCGCACAATAGGGCAGTGGGGGGCTTCGCAGCACCGCCGTGCCGCGCTTATCGTAGCGGCACGGCGCG
>JAYSDS010000127.1:0-4874 GCA_041914265.1 Roseomonas sp. | reverse complement strand
TGCGGCTGGCGGCCGCCCACATTGCCGGGCGGGGGGGGCAGGCCCGCCGAAAATTCGGGCTGGGGGGGGACTCGCCCCCCCGCGGCCCGGGTATTCCTGGCGCTCCTGGCCGCGACGCTGCGCTCCGGGGATGAAGACGGGCCAGGATGCCTTTGGATCGCGCCACGAAGCTGCTGCTGGTCGTTCTCACAGCCATGTTCCTGCAGCAGACATTCGCGACCGTCGGGCGTTCGCTGCCGCCGATCATCGCGCCGGCGATCTTTGCCGATCTCGCGATCGATCCGGCCTGGCTCGGCATCTATGTCGGTGCGCAGTCGCTCTCGGCGCTGCTGTTCCAGCTCGGCTGCGGCTCCTTCATCCTGCGACACGGCGCGATGCGGATGAGCCAGGTGGCGCTGGTGCTGCTCGGCCTCGGGATGGCGGTGGCGACGGTGGGGCCGGTGGTGCTCTTCCTTCTCTCCGCGGTGATCGGTGGCGGTGCCGCGGCGATGTCCACGCCGGCGAGCTCGCATCTGCTCGGCCGCTATTCGCCAGTGCGCCAGGCGCCGCTCGTCTTTTCCATCAAGCAGACGGCCGTGCCGGCGGGCCTGCTCGCCGCGGGGCTGCTGGGCCCCTGGCTGACGATGGAGACGGGGTGGCGCGGGGCGCTGCTGATCGCTGCACTCGCCTGCGTCGTCTTCGCTGCCGTGCTCGAGCCGCTGCGCGGCGAGTTCGATGCGGACCGCATGCCGAGCCAGAGCTTCCGCCTGTCGGATTTCCACACCACGCTGACGAGCGTGCTGGTGACGCCCGGGCTCCGGCGCCTCTCCTTCGCTTGCTTCGCCTTCAACGGGCTGCAGACGGTCTTCACCTCCTATTTCGTCGTGGCGCTGACGGAATTCGGGCATGGGCTCGCGGCGGCGGGCCTGGTCTTCTCGGTGGCGATGGTCATCGCCGTGCCGGGCCGGCTCTTCTGGGGATGGCTCGGCAGCGGGCATGTGGAACCGGGGCTGGTGATGAGCTGGCTCGCGCTCGGCATGGCCGGCGGGTCGGCGGCGATGGCGCTGCTCGGCGCGCATTGGCCGCTCGTCCTGATCGGCATCGTCGCGACGGTGCTGAGCGCGACCGCGATGTCCTGGCATGGCGTGCTGTTGGCGGAGGCAGCGCGCCTCGCGCCCGAGGGCCGGCGTGGCGCGGCGACGGGGGGCGTGCTCTCCTTCGGCCAGTTCGGCGGGCTGCTGCTGCCGCTGGTCTATTCGGCCGTGCTGCTCGCGACCGGCAGCTACGGCTTGGGCTTCGCGGCATGCGGCCTGCCGGCCCTGGTGGTCGGCATCGTGCTGCTGCGCGCGCCGCGCGACCACGAGGCGCGATAGGGGAGGGGATATCGATGAGCACCGGCTTCGCCTTCGGCGACATCACCATCCAGCGCATCATCGAGGAGGAGCGGCCGATCTTCGATCCGCTGACCTTCTTCCCCACATTGACGCCGGAACTGCTGGCCGGGAACCGCGACTGGCTCGAACCCACCGCGCTCGATCCGGTGACGGGCAAGCTGATCCTCTGCATCCAGTCCTGGGTGGTGCGGACGAAGCACCACACCATCCTGGTGGATACCTGCGTCGGCAACGACAAGGAACGGCCGAACCATCCCTTCTGGAACCGGATGCGCGGCGACGCCTATATGCGCGGCCTCGCGGCGCTGGGGCTGACGGTGGAGGACATCGACATCGTCATGTGTTCCCACATGCATGTCGATCACGTCGGCTGGAATACGCGGCTGGAGAACGGGCGCTGGGTGCCGACCTTTCCGAAGGCGCGATACGTCTTCTCCGCCCAGGAATTCGCCTATTGGAACGCGGAGAATGCCAAGGCGACCTCCTACCCCTTCACCGATTCGGTCCTGCCCATCGTCGAGGCCGGCCGGGCGGAGATGGTGGCGGACGACCATGCCATCACCGAGGCGATCCGGCTGGAACCCACGCCGGGCCACACGCCGCACCATGTCGCGCTGCGTGTCGCCTCGGCGGGGCAGGAGGCGCTGTTCACCGGCGACCTGATCCATTCGCCGCTGCAGGCACGCTACCCCGAGATCTCGATGCGTGCCGACTGGGACCCGGCCATCGCCGCCGAAACGCGGCGCCGCGTGCTCGAATGTGCCTGCGAAGCGCGCACCTTGCTGTGTTTCGCGCATTTTCCCTCGCCATCCCGGGCGCGCCTGTCGCGGTGGGGAAATGGCTTCCGGGCCGATCCGGTGGGCTGACGCCGCCGCAAAGCTGTCCTAGCCTCTCTCCATCGAACCCGCGGATGGAGACGGGGCGTGGAGGAAACGAAGGACCAGCGGCCCTTGCCGATCGCGCGCATCGTGGCGCCGCGTTCGGTCGCGGTCGTCGGCGCGTCCGAGGATGTCGGCAAGTTCGGCGGGCGGGTGATCCACTACCTGCTGAAGCACGGATTTCCGGGCCGGCTCCTGCCGATCAACCCGAATCGCGCGACCATTCGCGGATTGCCGGCCTTTCCGCGCGTCAGCGCGGCACCGGAACCGCCGGATGTCGCGATCCTCGCCGTGCCGGCCGCGTCGCTGGAAGCGCAGGTTGCCGATTGCGCGGCGGCCGGCGTCGGCGCCTGCATCGTCATCACCGGCAAGCTGGCCGAGGCGGGGCCGGAGGGCGCCGCCCTGCAGGACCGCGTGCTTGCCATCGCGCGCGCGGCGGGGATGCGGCTGGTGGGGCCGAACTGCCTCGGCATCTTCAATCCGGTCGGGCGCGCGATGCTGTCCTCGAGCCTCGCGCTGGAGGAGGATGACTATGCGCCGGGCGCGATCGGCCTGATCAGCCAATCGGGCGCGCTGATGGGCACGCTGCTGTCCTTCGGGCGGCATCACGGCGCGCGGTTCAGTTGCTGCGTCTCGGTGGGCAACCAGGCCGATCTGGGGCTGGAAGACTTCCTGGAGCACCTGGTCGCGGATCAGGCGACGCGGGTGATCGGCCTCTACATCGAGGGGCTGCGCGAGCCTGCGCGATTCCGGTTGCTGCTGCGCGACGCGCGCGCGGCGGGCAAGGCGGTCTTCATCGTCAAGGCCGGGCGCAGCGAAGCCGGCGCGCAGGCGGCGCGATCGCATACGGCGAGCCTCGCCGGGGCCTTCCCCGCCTTCGAAGCGGTGTGCCGCGACGCCGGCGCCGTGGTGATGGAGGACCCGCAGGCGATGGTGCTGGCCTGCGACGCGGCGGTGCGCCTGCCGCCCTGGCCGGCGCCAGGGCTTGGCCTCGCGCCCATCGCGTCCTCCGGCGGCAGCACCGTGACCTTCGCGGACATGATGCCCGGCGCCGGGCTGCGTATCGCGCGTATGGCGGAGGCGACGCGCACGGTGCTCGGCCGCTGGATGCCGGAAAGCCATGTGGCGCTGCCCGTGGATACCGGGTCCTTCCACGAGGGCACCAGCGGAGACGGGCTCGCCGACTGCATCGGCGCCTTCATGGCGGACCCCGATGTCGGCGCGGTGGTGGTGCCGATGACGACGCAGCCGGACATGGCCGGGCGGACCGGCCTGTTTCCGCCGCTGGCGCGGCAGGGAGGCAAGCCGCTGCTCTATCTGATGACGGCGGGCGCGGTGGGCGATGCCTCCCGCGCCGTGATGCGCGCGGCGGATTTTCCCTTCTTCGACCGCATGGCCGACGCGCTCGCCGTGTCGCGCGCGCTCGATGCCGCGGCGGCCGGCCGCATGGCCGGGGATGCACCGTCGCGGCCGGATCATGCCGGCCCGGCACCGAGCCTGCCGGCCGGTACGCTCACCGAGGGCGAGGCGAAGCACCTGCTTGCCGCCTATGGTCTGCCCGTCACCCGCGAAGCGCCCGCTGCGACGGCGGATGAGGCCGTCGCGGCAGCCCGCGCCATCGGCTTCCCGGTGGTGCTGAAGGGTGTCAGCCGTGCGGTGGTTCACAAATCCGATCTCGGCCTGGTGCGGCTGAACCTGGGCGACGAGGCAGCGCTGCGCGGCGCCTTCGCGGCCGTGATGGCCGCGCTGGACCGCGCCGCGCCTGGCGCGGCGGAAGGCTGCGTCGTGCAGGAGATGGCGCGCGGCGAGGCGGAGCTCTTCCTCGGCGCGACCCATGATGCGCAGTTCGGGCCGATGGTGATCGTCGGCGCCGGCGGCATCCTGGTCGAATTCCTGCAGGATGTGCGCATGGCGCCGGCGCCGCTCTCTGCCGCCGCGGCGCGCGCGCTGATCGAAGGGCTGCGCGTCGCCCCGGTCCTGCATGGCCTGCGCGGCCGTCCGCCCGCCGACATCGCGGCCGCCGCCGCGGCGCTGGAGCACCTGTCCTGGCTCGCCGCCGATCTCGGCCCGCGCCTCGTGGAACTCGACGTCAATCCGCTGATCCTGCGCGCGGCAGGGCAGGGGGCGATCGCCGTGGATGCCCGCGCCACGCTGAAGGAGGAGACGCCATGACACCGACGCTGCATCGCCGCATCCTGCCGCTGCTCGGCGCCGGGCTGCTCGCGCGGCCTGCCCTAGCCCAATCCGCCTGGCCGCAGGGGCGGTCCGTCACGCTGATCGTCCCCTATCCGCCCGGCGGCAGCACCGACAATGTCGCGCGGCCGTTGATGCAGGAATGGTCGCGCATCATCGGCGAGACGATCGTCATCGAGAATCGCGGCGGCGCGGGCGGCACCATCGGGGCCGAGATCGTCTCCCGCGCACGGCCGGACGGGCATACGCTGCTGCTGTTCCCCACGGCGGTCTTCACCATCAGCCCGACGATGATGCGCCCGCCCTATGACGCGGATCGCGATTTCGCGCCGATCGCGCGCGTCGCCGCCTCGGACGCCTTCGTGGTGGTCAATCCGTCGGTGCCGGCGCGCACGATCCAGGAGCTCGTGGCCTATGGCAAGGCGCATCC
>JAYSDS010000126.1:0-17834 GCA_041914265.1 Roseomonas sp. | reverse complement strand
AAGGCCCTTCGGCCTTTGGCGGGGTGGCTTGGAGGGGCAGCGCCCCTCCAATTCCGCAGCGGAACTGCCAGTACCCGAAGACGCCTCCGGCCCTTACCAAAATGGCCCGGAGGGCCGGCGCCCCTCCAACTCGACGGCCACGGATCAGGGGCTTTCAGCAAGCCCCTCCTCGTCGCCTAATCCGCCGACGTCACCGCCGCCGCCAGCGCCGCGAGCTTCCCGGCCGGATGCCCCGGGTTGCGGTACCGCAGCTCGCCATCCGGCGCCGCATCCGGCGGTGCCATGCCGTACAGCTCCATCCTAGACGCGCAGGCCGCCGCGACCATCCGCCTCGCCACCGGTTCGGTGAGGAAGCGCCGCACCGCGCCTTCGAGCTGGAGGGTGTCGCGCAGGGAACGCCATTCGCTGCGATCCAGGTCGTCCAGGAACACCGAGACGATGCCCGGCGCCGCCCCGGTCAACCGGGCCTCGGCCGCCTGGCGCATGCGCGCGGCGACGGCCTCCGCCACCGCATTCTGCCGCCCGGCGCGGGCCGCCATGACGAAGACGCTGCCGCCCCCGGCCGCGGCGGTGACGGCGAGATGTGCCTCCGGCCCGAACTGGGCGCGCAGATGCTGCGGCAGCGCACTGCCGGCCTGGGCACCGGCCAGCACCAGCGGGTCGAGCTTCAGCACCGCATCCGCGCTGCTGTCCTGCCGCTTCTCGGCGGCGAGCAGCGCCATGATGCGGGATTGCAGCTCGGCGGCATGACCGGGGCCGGACAGGCCTTCGGGCAGCGTCACCTTCAGCAGGTAGCGCCCCGGATGCGCGGCGAGCCAGGTCTGCAGGCCGGGATGCACGCGATCCACCAGCGCGTACCAGTCGCCGCGATGCACCGGGCGGCCTTCCTCGGCCGAAACCGTCTCGCAGACGACCTCCGCGACCGTGCCGCCGCGCTCGATGCGCAGGTCGAAGGGGGCTTCCTCAGCCAGGCCCGCGAAATCCACCGTGAAGCCGCGCGCGCGATAGAGTGCCGCGGCGCGCAGCAGGTGCCACAGCGGCACCAGCGTCGCTTCGCCGCTCAGCCCTTCCTCGAGCCGTGCGCGCAGCCGCGCCCGGGGACCGCGCGGCAGGGTTTCGGCGAGGCTCACCACGTCCCGCGCCAAGGCGAGGATGTGGCGCTCGGCCGGGCCCGGCCTCGCACTGGGCTTCGCCGCGCCGGCCGGGTCGGCAGTGCGGGCCAGGGCGAATTCCACGGCGTGGCGCTGCAGCGCGGCGCGGCCGGACATGGCCCCCGACTGGGCGCGGCGGTTCAGCGTATCCATCCGGCTGGTCCAGGCATCGTGCCCGACCAGACGCACGAAATCGCTACTGTCCGGATCCGGGAGGGAATCTCCGAGCGGCATCGGCAAGCCTCGCATGCTTTGGTCCGCACGCACGGAAGGGGCCGCGCGGGGCGGTAGGCCAGGAATGGGTCCGCCGGGCGGCGCGGTCCGGGCCATGCCGGCACCCCGTCTGGCGGGTCACAAAGGGTCGGTGGCCCGGGTCCTCCGGCGGCGCGGGACAATCCCCCGCCGCGGGGTCAGGACACCCCAGGGCCCAGCAGGCAGACCGGCGGGCGCCGTGTCGGCAGGCCAGGGCGTTGTTACCAGTCGGTACCATAGACAGTCTGCGCGGCGGCGCGTCAAGCGCACGGCATCGCGCTGCCGTTGCCCGGGCGCCCGTGCCATGCTGCGCCGGGGCACGCGCGGAGGCTTCGGATGAGCATGCATGGGATCTATCGCGGCGTCTGCATCGACAATCTCGACCCCATGGCCACGGGTCGCGTCCGGGTGATGGTCCCGGCGGTGACCGCCGAGGGAAGCGGCCTGTGGGCCCTGCCCTGCCGGGCCCTGGGCGTGCCGGCCGCGGCGCCGCCCTCGGTGGGCGACTCGGTCTGGGTGATGTTCGAGCAGGGCGACGCCAGCCGACCGGTCGTGGTCGGCACCCTGCCGACATAGGGCCGCGGCGGACGGCAAGCCTTCCGCAAGACTTGCCGGCACATGCTGGGGCATGCGGCTGATCCTCGCCTTCCTCCTGCTGTCCACCCTGCCGGCCTCGGCCCAGGCCCCACCGGCCTGCACCGCCGAGTCCGAGGGCCAAGCCGCCTGCATGGCGGGCAAACTCTGCGAATGCCGCTTCGAGCGCGGCGGGCAATTGACCGGGCTGCCGGACCGCTTCGCCTGGGATTGCGGCGTCATGCGGCCCATGTGCCCGCCCGACCCGACCATCAGCCAGGTCCCGTCGGGACCGCCGCCGGTCAACCTGTGGCTCCAGCCGCGGCCAGGGCCGTTCTCGCCCCGCTGACCATCGTCACGTGGTGGGCGGGCGGTCCTGTCCCTCGGGGGATTTCGGCAGCCAGCCCTCGCGCCGAAGCTCAGGGAGCAGGCGCTTGCTGACCGGCACTTCGAGACCGCCCGACAGCAGCAGCAGGGTCGTGCTGCCGCTGCGGCGGATGCCGACCCGCGCCGCATCCGCGACCCAGAAGGAGCGATGGACCCGCCGGCCCGGCACCGCATGGAGCGCATCCACCGCCCGGCCCAGCGGCATCAGGATCAGTTCGGAGCCCCCATCGGTGTGGATCCGCAGGTAGTGGTCCTCCGCCTGCAGCGCGAGCAGCCGGCTGCCTCCGAGGCGCGGCGCCGCGCCGCGCAGGAAGGCCGCCTCGGCAGCGGCCGCGCCGGCATCGGCCGTGGCGCCGGACGGCATGGGCGTGGTCTCGACCGGGATCGGTGCGCCCGCCTCCTCCCCGGCGGCCGGGCCGTGGTCGAAGAGTCGCCGCAGGGCCAGCAGCAGCACCACGACCACCAGCGACAACAGGAAGACCTGCAACGCCAGCAGGGCCAGCCGGGCGAGCCCCAGCTCCGGGTCGGCGCCCGCGACGGCCGCCAGCAGCAGGGCGACCAGCAGCGCCGCGATCGGGGCGGCGAGCGCCGCCGCGGCCGTCCATTGCGCGCCCTCGGGCCAGGCGGGGCGGTGCCGCGCCACCAGCATCCGCTGAATCGCGACGATGGGCAGCGCCACGGCGAACACCCCGGCCAGCCAGAACAAGGCCCGCCAGCCCAGCGGCAGGCCATAGGTGCCATAGGGGGCGATGAGCGTCATCAGCAGGGCGACGGCGGACAGCCGCAGCACCAGCCTCGGCCAGCCTGCCAGTGCGGTGCCGCGCAGCGCGGCGATGCCCGATATCCCGTTCACGCAGCGCGAATGGATGGCGCAGCCCGCTCGCGAAGGCAATCGCACCCCTGGCGAAACGGTGCTGTCCCCGCGGCGCGGCGGCGGGCATGGGTCCGCCCGCCAAACCGAAGGAGACCCCGCGTGATCCCGCGCCGCACCCTGATCGCCCTGACCGCCGCCGGTGGCTCCGGCCCCCTGCCCGGTGAAGCCGCCGCCGAGCCGCCCCCGCCCGTCATGCTCACCGGCGGCTTCGCGCCCGTGCCGGACGAGGTGGACCTCGCCGCGCTGGAGATCCGCGGCACGATCCCCGAGGCGCTGCGCGGCGGGGCCTATCTGCGCAACGGCCCCAACCCGGCCTTTCGGCCCGAAGGCTACACCTATCCCTTCGACGGGGATGGGATGATCCATGCGCTCGCCTTCGATGAGCGGGGGCAGGCGCGCTATCGCAACCGCTATGTGGCGACGCGCGGCCTGGCCGCCGAACGGCGGGCCGGGCGGGCCCTCTATGGCGGGCTGATGGCGCCGCGCCGGCCCGACCCTGCCCTGCTGCTGCCGGGCGACGATCCAGGGCCGTTCAAGAACCTCGCGAACATTGCCATCATCCGCCATGCGGGACGGCTGCTCGCGCTCTGGGAAGGGGGCGAGCCCTATGAGCTGGGGCCGGACCTGTCCACCAGGGGACCGACCGATTTCGGCGGGGCATTGCCGCGCATGACCGCCCATCCGCGGCTCGATCCGGCGACGGGGGAGCTGCTGGTCTTCTCCTACCAGGCCGGCAGCCCGCTGCTCGACCTGGCGGTGCTGGACGCGGCCGGTGGGGTGGGGCGGCAGAGGCGGATCGACCTCGGCCAGTCGCTGATGATCCATGACTTCGCGATCACGGAGAACTGGCTGGTCTTCCTTTGCTGCCCGCTGGTCTTCGACCTGGAGGCGGCGCGGCGCGGCGGGCGCTTCCTGGAATGGCGGCCGGAGGCCGGCACCCGCATCGCACTGGTCCCGCGCGGGGACGGCGCGATCCGCTGGTTCGATACCGAGGCCTTCTTCTGCTTCCACCTGATGAACGCGTTCGAGACGCCCGACGGCACGGTGGCGGCGGACTTCATCCATCGTGCCGGCTTCGGCGTGCCGGGCACCCGGCTGGAGCGGGTGATCCTGGGCGCGGACGGGGCGCGGATGGAGACGCTGGACGACCAGGCCTGCGAATTCCCCCGCGTCGATCCGCGCTTCGTCGGGCGGCCCTATACCCAGGGCTGGCTGGCGCTGCGTAGCGGGGCGGCCCTGCCGCCCGGCGTCCATGACACGATCGGCCGCTTCGACCTGACGCGCGGCCGGATGGAGCGCCGCGCCTTCGGACCGGGCCAGGAGGTGGATGAGCCCGTCTTCGTGCCGGACCCGGCGCGCGGCCCCGTCGCCGGCTGGCTGCTGGCCTATGTCTACGACCGGGCCGGCGACCGCTCCCGCCTCGTGGTGCTTGATGCTGCGGATATCGCCGCACCCGAACCGGTCGCCGAGGTGTTGATCCCGCGCCGCGTGCCGCACGGCCTGCACGGCGCCTGGATGGCGGGGTTCGCGCTGGGCTGAACGGGCCGGCGCCGCGGTGTCGCGCGGCGCCGATCCATGCCGGTCAGGAAATCGTCGTGAGATCCTGGAACCAGTGCTGCGCCTGGACGTAGTCGCGCACGTTGCGCCCGAGCGCATGCGGGTTCGTGTCGTGGACGACGAAGACCAGCAGCGCCTCGTTCACCGCCTTCTCATGCACCTTGCGCAGCAGGGCGTCCTGTTCGGCGGTGTCGAAGTTCTGCATCGCCGCGTCGATCAGGCGATCCATCTCCGCATCCCGGTAATGCGACCAGTTCACCCCGGTCGGTGCGATCTGGTTGGAATGGAAGAAGCGGATCAGCGCATAGAGCGGGTCCGAGGTCACATAGGCGACATTGTTCGCGGTGACGTTGCCCGAGCGCGCGATCTCCCCCGCCGCGCCCTGGCGCCAGCAGGTGTAGGAGACCTCCAGTTCCACCACCTGGAACTCGACCTGGATGCCGACCTCCCGCCAGGCGGATTGGATGTACTCGTTCATCGGCATGGACAGCATCTGCCCCGACCCGCCGGAGGGGACGAGGAAGCGCGTGCGCAGCGGGTTCTGGGCGCTATAGCCGGCCTCTCGCACCAGCCGGCGGGCTTCGTCGATATCCGTGCGGACCTGGAATTCGGGCTGGCCGAACCAGGGGGAGGACGGGTCCACCACGCCCACCGCCGGCTTCGCCAGCCCGTTCAGCAGCGCCACCACCTCCTCGCGGTTGATCGCGAGATTCGCCGCCTTGCGCAGCCGGATGTCGCGCCAGGGCGAGCCTTCCAGCAGGCTCAGATGGTAGTTCCACACATGCGGCGTCACATTCTCGACGATGCGCGCGCCGGATTGGCGCAGGCGCGGCACGATGTCGGGCGCGGGTGTCTCGATCATGTCCACCTGGCCCGAGATCAGCGCGTTCGATCGCGTCGTCGCCTCCGGCGCGACGAGGAGGATGATGCGGTCCACCTTGGGAATGCGCCTCGGGTCCCAATAGCCGGTGTTCTTCACCAACTCCGCGCTCTGCCGCGGCGTGAGGCGCGCGAGGCGGAAGGGCCCGGTGCCCGAAGGCTCGGACGCGAAGCGGTCCCACGACCCGCCAAGCTTCGCGTATTGCGCCGGGGAGGAGATCAGGAACCACAGCATCTGGTAGGGGAAGAAGCTGTCCACCGCGCGGGTGGTCACCTCGACCGTCATCGCATCGAGCTTGCGATAGGAGGCGACGGAGGGCAGACGCGGGCGCACCTGCGCGGCCTGGCGCTGGTCGAAATGCGGTGCCTGCGCGTTCAGCACCTTCTCGAAATTCCAGATCACCGCATCGGCGTCGAAATCCGACCCGTCATGGAACTTGACGCCCTGGCGCAGGCGGAAGACCCATTTGCGGCGATCGGCCGGATCGGCCTCCCAGGAGGTAGCGAGACCCGGAACGAGCTTCCCGGGCCGGTCGGCCACGTCCATCTCCCAGGCCACCAGCGGGTCATAGAGCGTGTAGCCGGTGAACTGATAGGCGCCCGCCCCACGATCCGGCTGCCCGGTGGTCTGCGGGATGTCCGCCATGGAGATGCCATAGCGGATGACACGTTCCTGTTGCGCGGCGGCGAGGCTCGGCAGACCGGCAAGGCCGGTCGCGCCGGCGCCCATCAACGCACGGCGGGTGAAGGCGGGAAGGGTCATGGCCGGAACGTCCCTGACGGTGAAAGCCGCCAAGGGAAGCAACGGGCGTGCCGGGCCGGGGATCGCCCGGCGCGCGATGGCACGGGCGGTGGGAGGAAGCCTACTCCTGCAGAGCCGGAAGGGCCTTCCTGGTGATGCGAATGGTTCGATTGGGCGTTGCCCATTGGCGCAGGCAGAGGCGGGCGTTGGGGGAAGATTGGAGAAGGGCTTCGCCCCTCTCCAAATCTCACCCCAGCAAAGGCCGAAAGGCCTTTGCAAACCTCAACCTGGCACCATGCATGGCGGGCGGAATGGCGCCGAAAGCCGCTCTGGCGCCCCCAAGCGCACTGCGAGGGTTTGGGATGAGCGTGGTGCCCGGCGCCAAGTCCCGGCGGTCCAGGCCATACAATGGCCTGGCCGGGTGGGGTGCGGGGGGCGGCCGCCCCGCCGCGGGGCCTTGGCGGGGGCGCCGGCGGCGGCCGGGGGGGCGGCCGGCGGCGCCCCCCCCCCCCCCCCCCCCCCCCCCCCCCCCCTCCCGTCCGCACCGTCGTCCTGCTGCCGGGTAGCCCTGCGCCGTGCCGCGGCAACCGCCTACCGCGTCGCCACTGTCCCGTCCGGCGCGTGCTCGAATTCCGGCACCAGCCGTCCGAGTTGCGCGAGCGCCGCGCGCGGGCTTCCGCCGCGCGCCGCCGCCGCGATCTCGTCGATGGCCCGCCCCACCAGCGCGGCATCCGCGGTGCGCGGCGTCGCGACCAGCAGCCCCGGATACTCGGTCGGGCGGGGTGCTTCCTTGCCGTGGAAAAGCTCCTCGAACAGCTTCTCGCCCGGCCGCAGGCCGGTGAAGCGGATCTCGACATCCTCCTCCGGCCGCAAGCCGGCCAGGCGGATCATCCGGCGGGCGAGATCGACGATCTTCACCGGCTCGCCCATGTCGAGCACGAAGATGCCGCCATCGGCGAGTTCGGGCGGCATGTTCTCGGGGTCGGTCGTGCCGACGACGGAGGCCTGCAGCACCAGCCCCACCGCCTCGCGCACCGTCATGAAGTACCGGCGCATGTCGGGGTGGGTGACGGTGAGCGGCCCACCGCGCTCGAGCTGCCGGCGGAACAGCGGCACCACCGATCCGGTCGAGCCCAGCACGTTGCCGAAGCGCACGGTGATGCAGCGCATGCCCGCATGCGCCACGCGGGCTTCCCGGTCGAAGGCCTGGCAGTACATCTCGGCGAGGCGCTTCGACGCGCCCATGACGCTGGTGGGGTTCACCGCCTTATCGGTGGAGATGAACACCATCGCCGTGGTGCCCACCGACCGCGCCGCATCGGCCACGATGCGCGTGCCGAGCGCATTGGTCAGCAGCCCCTCCAGCGGGTCGTTCTCGACCATCGGCACATGCTTCAGCGCGGCGGCGTGGAACACCAGTTCGGGCCGGATCTCCTCGAAGAGCCGGCGGATGCGCGGCTCGTCCCGCACATCGGCGAGCACGGCGCGGCGCACCACCTCCGGGTGCTTCTCCCGCAATTCGAGGTCGATCTCGTAGAGCACGTATTCGCCGTGATCGAGCAGCGTCAGCGAGGCTGGACCGAGCGCCGCCACCTGCCGCGCGAGTTCGCCGCCGATCGTCCCGCCCGCGCCGGTGACCAGCACGCGGCGGCCCTGCACCAGCCGGGCCATGCCTTCCCGGTCCAACGGCACCTGCGGGCGGTCGAGCAGGTCCTCGATGGAGATCGGGCGCAATTCGACGCGGCGGCCCGCGGCATCGCCGGCCGGCGCGAGCGTCGTCGGCGCCGGGGCGCGGCGCACCGGCACGCCATGCCGGTCGGCGGCATCCAGCAGCGCTTCGAGCGCCGGTCCCGGCAGGCCCGAGGCCAGGACGATCGCCCCCGGCAGCCGCCCCTCGGCACGCAGCGTGTCGAGCACGCCTTCGATCTCCTCGACCGTGCCCAGGATGGGATGCCCCTGCATGCGCCGCCCCGCCTGGCGCGCGCGCAGCGACAGGATCCCCGTGACGCGGTAATGCGCCTGCCGGTCGCGCGACAGCGCGCGCAGGAACAGGTCGGTGCCCTCCGGCGCGCCGACCAGCAGGACATTCTGCGCATCGGGGGCGGATTCGCCGGACCGGCGCGCCGCCTGCAGCAGGCTGGCCACCCGCGCGCCGGCCAGGAGCAGGCCGAGCGTCGCGGCATGAATCAGCGGAAAGGCATCGTTAGGCGGGGTCCAGGCGTCGACGAGCCGCAGCGCCACCGAGAAAACCACGGCCGCGCCCAGCGCCGCGCCGGCCACGGCCATCAGGTCGCGGGGGCCGGCAAAGCGCCAGTATTGCTGGGCGAGGCGCAGTGGCGCCCCGGCCAGCCCGAGCGCCAGCACCGCGCCGGGGATCGCGCCCACCCACCAGGTGGTAGGCGGCCAGGCGCCCGGCGAGGCGGCCCAGACGGCGGCCGGCAGCGCCAGCGCGGCCAGCAGGCTGTCGAGGGCAAGGTTCAGGAGGATGCGAAGCGACGGGCCACGGGCCATGCCGCGGCTATAGGGCGGGTGCGGCCCGACGGCCAGTCTTGAGAGAGCGGCACACCCGCGGGGCGCGAAAAATGCATCGTGCCGCATGCGATCTGTGACAGAAAGCGCAGTCCCGGCGGGGCACCTCCCCGAGCATCCGGGGGCCCGGATGGCGCCGGGCTGTGGAGGCGGCAACGTGGCTATCTCGGGCACACTGGGCAATGACACGCTGGTCAACGACAGCGGCCTCGCCAACACGCTGTCGGGACTGGACGGCGACGACGTGCTCGTCGCCGGCTCCGTGGGGGACCTGCTGCTGGGCGGGGCCGGCAATGACCTGGCCTTCGGCGGGGCCGGCCGCGACACGCTGAACGGCGGCGCCGGCGCCGATACGCTGGCCGGCGGCGAGGGCGCCGATTCCATCCTCGGCGGCGACGGCGAGGATCTCCTGCTGGGCGGCGGCGGGGCCGACACGCTGCAGGGCGGCAACGGCGCGGATGTGCTGGTCGGCGATGCCGGCAACGACCTGATCAACGCCGGCACCGATACCGCCGCGGATGTGATCGATGCGGGCGCCGGCAACGACACGGCCAATGGCAGCGCGGGGGCGAACCTCATCCTGCTCGGGGATGGGCTGGACTATGCCCAGGCCGGCGCCGGCAACGACACGGTGTTCGGCGACACCGGAAGCGACACGCTGCTCGGCGCGAGCGGGGCCGACCTGCTGCTCGGGGAGGATGACCCCGACAGCATCCTCGGCGGCGCGGATGCCGATACGATCGATGGCGGCGCGGGCGACGACGTGCTGCAGGGCCAGGCGGGCGACGACGTCATCATTGGCGGCGACGGCGACGACGCCATCGATGGCGGCGCGGGCAACGACCTGCTGTTCGGCGGTGCCGGGTCGGACGCCTTCTACCTCACCGCCGAGGCTGGTCATTTCGATGTGATCCTCGACTTCAGCGGTGCGGCGAATGGCGATGGGGACGACCTGGTCGTCGGCTCGGCGGCGATCCGCGATGCGCTGATCGCCTCGGCCAGCGGGGATACCACCCAGACGCTGCTCTCGGCGAACAACATCACGGTCCTGCTGATCGGCGTGAATGTGGCGGAGGTCTCGGCCGACTGGTTCGTCATCGGTTGAACCGGCCCATGGAGCGCCGCCGGGCGCCGCGCTAGAATAGGGTGGTGACGGACACCCTTCCCTTCTGGCGTACCAAGCCGCTCGACGCCATGTCGCGAGCGGAATGGGAGAGCCTCTGCGACGGCTGCGGCCGCTGCTGCCTGCACAAGCTGCGCGACGAGGACACCGACGCGCTCGTCTTCACCAACGTCGCCTGCCGCCTGCTCGATGGGCAGTCATGCCTGTGCAAGGACTATCCGAACCGCAAGAAGCGCGTGCCCGACTGCGTGAAGCTGACGCCGAAGCGCGTCGTTGCCGTGGATTGGCTGCCGCCCACCTGCGCCTATCGGCTGGTCGCGGAAGGGCAGGATCTGCCCTGGTGGCATCCCCTGGTTTCCGGCAGCGCGGAAACGGTGCATGAAGCGGGCGTCTCGGTCCGCGACCGCACGGTGGCGGAACGCGAGGCTGGCGATTTCGAGGACCATGTCGTGACCTGGCCGGGCCGCTGGCCCGCCGGGGCGAAGAACCGGAGGAGACCGGGATGAAGAACGCGATCTATGGCGGCGTGAACGCCGCGGTGCTGACGGCGATGGGCCCGGACCTGACGCCCGACCTCGATCGCATGGCGGCGCATGCCAAGTGGCTGCTGGCCAATGGCTGCAATGGCCTCGGCGTGCTGGGCACGACGGGGGAGGCCAATTCCTTCGGCCTGCATGAGCGCAAGGCGATCCTCGAAGGGCTGATCGCGCGCGGCGTGCCGGCGGCGCGGATGATGCCGGGCACCGGCTGCGCCTCCCTGACCGATACGGTGGAGCTGACGAAGCATGCGCGCGACGCCGGCTGCCCCGGCGTGCTCGTCCTGCCGCCCTTCTACTACAAGGGGCCGAGCGATGACGGGCTGTTCGCCTATTTCTCCGAAGTCGTGAACCGCGTCGGCGGCGGGGTGAAGCTGTATCTCTATCACTTCCCGCAGCAGTCGGCGGTGCCCTTCTCGCTCGATCTGATGGGGCGGCTGATCAAGGCCTTCCCCGGCACGATCAAGGGCGTGAAGGATTCCTCGGGCGACTACGCCAACATGCTGGCGATGGTGAAGGCCTTCGCCGCGGATGGGTTCGAGGTCTATTCGGGCAGCGACGAATTCCTCCAGCAGATTCTCGCCGAGGGCGGCGCGGGCTGCATCACCGCCGCGTCGAACGGCAACAGCCATTGGGGCGGCATCGTCTATGCGAAGCGCACGGGCCCCGAGGCCGATGCGGCGCAGGCGACGCTGACCGCGACGCGCCGGGCCGCGACTTCCGTCCCGCTCATCCCGGGCCTGCGCGAGATCATCGCGCGCAGCACCGGCGATGCCGGCTGGCGCGTGATCCGTCCGCCGCACCTGCCGTTGACGCAGGAACAGGCCGACAAGGTCTGGGCGGCGTGGGATGCGGCCGGCGCGCTGCCGCTGCCCGGCCTCGCCCCGGCGAAGGCCGCGGAGTGATGAACGAGCCCCTGCGCTGCCGCGCGCCGGCCATCGCCACCGTCCAGGTGGATGATGAGAATGTCCGCGTGACCCGGTGGGATTTCCCGCCGGGTTCGGAAACCGGCTGGCATCGCCACGGCATGGCCTATGTCGTGGTGCCGGTCACCGACGGCTCGATGCTGATCGAGCTGCCCGAAGGCAAGACGATGCGCGCGGAGATCAAGGACGGCGTGGCTTACGCGCGCCTCGCCGGCATCGAGCACAACGTGGTCAATGACGGCGACACGCCCTTCGCCTTCGTCGAGACCGAGATCAAGCACCTGATCGGGTGATCGGGCGGCCGGGCAGCGTGACCAGCGCCAGCCCGGCCAGCACCAGCATCGCGGCCGGGATGGTCAACGCCCCCGGCCGCTCGCCGAACAGCAGCCACCCCCATGCCATGCCCGTCAGCGTGATGATGTAGCCGCTCTGCGAGGTGATGACGCCACCGAGCGCGGACAGGCAGCGGAACCACAGCAGGAAGGCGCTCGCCATCACCAGGATCTGGAGTGCGGCGATCGGCAGGCCGTCGAGTGGCGGCAGGCGGAACTGTCCCAGCAGCATCGCGAAGACCGCCACCTGCAATCCCGCCGCGGTGAGCGTGCCGGTGGCGAGCGCCGGCGTCGGCGTGCCCGGCGGGGCGAGCCGCGCGGCGATGATATTCGCCACGGCGTAGCAGACCGGCGTCAGCGCGGCGAGCATCGCCCAGCCCAGCACTGAACGATCCGGCAAGGCCGCGCCCGGCGCCATCGCGAGCAGCACGCCGGCCACGCCCATCGCCGTGCCGAGCACGCGCCGCGGCGTCGCGCGTTCCGTCCCCGTCAGTGCCGCGACCATCACGGTGATCATCGGCGACAGCGGCACGAGCATGGCGAAGAAGCCCGCGGGGATGTGCTGCAGGCTGGTGAAGCCGACGAGGTTCGCGAGCGCCATGCCGAACAGCCCCGACACCGCATAGTAGCGCAGATGCCGTGCATCGGTCGGAATGCGAATGCCACGCAACCGACACAGCGTCACCAGGATCGCGCAGCTTCCCATCGCGCCGAACACGGCGATCATCAGCGGCGGCCATCCGAGCGCGCCGAGATGCTTCACGAAAACCGGCGTCACGCCCCATAGCGACCCGAGGAGGACGATCGGCGGCAACACACGAAGCGCATCGGTCATGCATGCACTCCGGAATGCGCGAAGAATGCTGTCAAGCAGTTGAAGCGAGCCCTGTTGCTGCGCCATGTTCGGCGCATGATTCCCTCCGATTCGGAAACCGTCGTGCTGCGTCCGAATATCCTCGGTACGCCGGTTGATTGCCCCGTGCGCTGGTGCCGGTCGACACGCGCGCGTCGCGTCAGCATCCGCATCGATCCGCGCGCCGGGCAGGTCGTCGTGACGCTGCCGATGCGCACCGCGCGCCGCGCTGGCATGGCGCTGCTGACGACGCATGCCGCCTGGGTGATGCAGCGCCTGTCGGCCCTGGCGCCGCCCGTCGAATTCGTGCCGGGCGCGGAGGTGATGGTCGGCGACATGCCGCATGTCATCCGCCACGATCCCGCCGCGCGCGGCGGTGCCTTCCTGGATGGCGGCGCGATCGTGGTTGCCGGCCAGCAGGAATTCCTGGCCCGCCGCGTGAAGGACTTCCTGCGCGCGGAGGCGAAGCGCCGCATCGCCGTGCTCGCCGAAGGCCACGCCGCGGCGCTGGGCGCCATGTTCCGCACCATCCGGCTGAAGGACACGCGCAGCCGCTGGGGGTCCTGCGCCCCGGATGGGACGCTCGCCTTCTCCTGGCGGCTCGTGATGGCGCCCGACTGGGTGCTGGACTATGTCGTGGCGCATGAGGTCGCGCATCTGCGCGAGCTGAATCATTCGCCGCGCTTCTGGGCACATGTGGAACGGCTGACGCCGAACCGCGAAGCCGCGCAGGACTGGCTGCGGGACAACGGACCGGCGCTGCTGCGGGTCGGCTGACCCTCCGGCAGGGGCGTCGCTCCTCACGGGCGCTCCTGGCCCCCGCTGCCACGCTCAATCCCGAAGCACGCGCCAAGACACGGCGTTCGAAATGACACCGTCATCTGGTGGGGTGGCCTGGAGAGGCGTGGCCCCTCCAACCTTCAGCCATCCGCGTCTATACCCACCGCAACAGGATCGCGGAGGATGTCATGAAAGCCATTGGCTACACGAAGTGCCTGCCGACCGAGGATGCGGAGGCGCTGCTCGACCTCGACATCCCCGTCCCGGCCGCGCCCGAGGGCCACGACATGCTGGTCGAGGTACGCGCCGTCTCGGTGAATCCTGTCGACACCAAGCGGCGGCGCACCGAGCCCCCCAAGGAAGGTGCGCGCATCCTCGGCTTCGATGCGGCGGGCGTCGTGCGGGAAGTGGGCCCGCTCTGCACGCTGTTCCGGCCGGGCGATGAGGTCTTCTACGCCGGCGTGGTCACGCGCCCCGGCAGCAATGCCGAGCTGCAGCTCGTCGATGAACGCATCGTCGGCCGCAAGCCGAAGGCGCTGACCTTCGCCGAGGCCGCGGCGTTGCCGCTGACCTCCATCACCGCCTGGGAAGGGCTGCATGACCGCCTGCACCTCGCCGAAGGGGCCGGGGAAGGCCAGGCGCTGCTCGTCATCGGCGGCGCGGGCGGCGTGGGTTCCATGGTCATCCAGATCGCGCGGCAGCGCACGGCGCTGACGGTCGTCGCGACCGCTTCGCGGCCGGAGACGATCGCCTGGTGCCAGCAGCTCGGCGCGCATCACGTCGTCGATCACCGGCAGGACATCCCGGCGCAGCTCAAGGCGATCGGCGTGAAGCCGCGCTACGTCTTCTCGACCAACACCACGGCGCGCAACTGGGAGCAGATCGTCGCCTCCATCGCGCCGCAGGGCGCGATCGTGCTCATCGAGAGCCAGGCGCCGATCGATGCGCGGCAGCTCATGCCCAAATCGGTCTCCCTGCATTGGGAGCTGATGTTCACCCGCCCGATCTTCGGCACGCCCGACATGATCGAACAGCACCATCTGCTGAACGCGCTGGCCGACCTGGTCGATCATGGCCGCATCCGCAGCACCATGACGCGCCACCTCGGCCCCATGACGGCGGAACGGCTGCGGGAGGCCCATGCGCTGGTCGAAAGCGGCACCATGATCGGCAAGGTGGTGCTGGACGGCTTCGCGTGATGGACGCGCGGGGCGGAACCGAATATCCATCCCGCCCCGCATCACGACCGCAGGCAGCCGAGCCATGAGCAACCCAGGCCCCGTCCATCTGCGCTGGCGCGCCTCCGGCGCCGCGCCCGAGATCGAGATCTTCCCCGACCTCGACGCCGCCCTCGACGCGGTGGAGGAGCGGTGGGAGGAGCTCCAGCACCAGGCGCCGCAGATCCTCGATGCGCGCAGGATCCTGCTGATCAGCACGGATCAGCTCAAGGCCGCGATGATCGAGGAAGACGAGGACGAAGCGGGCTGACACCAACGGTCGATCGCGTCGACCGCTGATATCCGCCTCTTGCCTGTCCTCCGGCGGCATACGCGACCTCAGCCCGGGCCGGAGGCCCGTGCCGTTGGTATGAGCGCCTTTCCCTATCGCGCCGGCATCGTCGCGACCCAGGCCGCGAGCGCAGCGACGGCTGCCGCGGCGCCGGCGAAGACCGCGCCGTAGCCCGCCGCGTGCAGCAGCGCGCCGAAGGCCAGCGCACCGAGGCTCTGCCCCAGGAACAGCGCCATGGCGAAGGCCGAGACGGCGGTGCCGCGCGCCTCGGGCAGCACCTCGGTCGCGCGGGCCTGCAGCACGCCGTGGAACATGTAGAAGGCCATGCCCATCGGGAACTGCATCAGCGCCACGGCCCACCAGCCCGGCGCGACGGCAATGCCGGCGAGCCCGATGGCGAGGACCGCGCCGCCGAGCGCAACCAGCCGCTTCTCCCCGAGCAGGCCGATCAGCCGCCGGGCCAGCCGCGTGTAAAGGAAGGCGCCGACGCCGAAGACGGCGACGATCAGCCCGGCCTCGCCGGCCGATCGCCCGAAGACTTCGATCAGGTAGGAACCGGTGAAGGGGAAGGCGCCGCCGAACAGCGCCGCGCCATCCAGCGCCGCGGCTGCCATCAGCCGCCGCCCCGCCGGGGCACGCAGCAGCCGCGCATACTGGCCAAGGCCGAGGCCCCGCGTCGGGGTGTCCCGTCGCTCGGCCGGCATGCGCCGCGTCCGGCGCAGCAGCAACGCGCCGACCACCAGCGCGAGTGCCGAGAGCATGACAAAGGAGGCCCGCCAGCCCGCGATCTCCGCGACCATGCCGGATAGCGGTCCGATCAGCAGCGACGCCATCACGTTCCCGGTCAGGAAGCGCCCGATCGTCGCCTGGCGATCCTGGTAGGACACCGCATCGCCGATCCAGGCCAGCGCGAGCGGGATCACGCCGCCCGCGACCAGCCCCGTCACGCTGCGCAGCATGATCATGGACGGGACATCCCAGGCCAGCGCCGATCCGCCGAGCCCGAGCCCGCACAGCGTCAGCGCGACGGCGACGACCTGCACCTTGCCATAGCGGTCGCCGAGCGGCCCGGTGACGAGCTGCCCCGCCCCATAGCCCAGCGTGAACCCCGCGACGACCGGCGCGAGCGCTGCGACTCCCACGCCGAAATCGGCCGCCAGCAGCGGCAGCAGCGGGTCGAGCAGCCGCATCCCGCCGCTCGAGGCGAAGCCGGCCAGGGCCAGGAGGGGAAGCAGGGTGAGGTCGGCTCGCACGCCGCACCATGCAGCGTCTTGCGCCGCAGCACGTCAAGCCATGGCGGGACAGGCTCCGCGCACGACGCTACCCTGCCATGATGTGCGCTGCGGCGCTGCCGCCGGATGATCGGCGCGCTATCGGCCTGTCGCGCGCGAGCCCGCGCGCCGCGACCCAAGCGGAGGTGACGATGCCCGACACGATGGACGGAAGCGAGGATCCGCTCGCCCTGGTGCTCGCCGCCACCGAGACCGCGCGGCCGGCGCCCGCCGTCGCCGGCGGATCGGAGGACCGTGCCCTCGCGAAAGTCGAGGCGATGATCGCGATGATGCTCGCCGCGATCCGCAACCATCCGCGCTTCGTGGCGCTCGAGGCCTCCTGGCGCGCCTTGCATCGCCTGGCCGAAGCTGAGGCCGAGGCGCCCGTGGTGGTGAAGCTGATGCCGCTGACCGCGCGGGAGCTGACGCGCGACCTGCGCGCCGTGCAGGACCCGGCGGATAGCGAAATCGCCGCGCTGCTGTGGGATGAGGGCTTGGGTTCGGGCGAACCCTTCGGCCTGCTGCTGATGGACCACGATTTCGGCACGGGACCGGAGGATGTGCTGGCGCTGCGCGGCCTGGCCGCCGCCGGGGCTGGTGCCTTCGTTCCCGTGGTGGCGCATGCGGCGCCCGAGATGCTGGACCTGCCGGACTGGACCGCGCTGCCGGCAAAGCGGGACTTTGGCCGCGTCCATGAAGGCCCGCGCCACATCGCCTGGCGCGCCCTGCGCGACAGCGAGGAGGCGCGCTTCCTCGCCCTGGCAGCGCCCCGCGTGCTGGTTGCGACCGGCGAGGGCGCTCCGCGCTGGATCGGCGGCGGCTGGGTGGTCGCCTCGCGCATCGCCGCCGCCATGCGCCGCGATGGCTGGGCCGCGGCGATCGAAGGGCGCGAGGACGGCACCGAGACCGGCCTGCCCATGATCGGCGGCAGCGCGACCGAATGCGACCCGGGATCGGGGCGGGAGGCGAGCCTCGCCACGCTGGGCCTGACGCTGCTGATCCCGCGCGGCGCGGACGGCGCGGCCATGCTGCTCGCGCCGACGCTGCTCAGGCCACCGCGCTTCCACGCACCTGCCGCAACGGCGGACGCGGCGCTGGCCGCGCGGCTGCCCTGGGTGCTCGGCATGGGGCGCTTCCTGCAGGCGCTGGCCCTGCGAGGGGCGCGGGAACTGCATCGCGGCCATGGCGCGGCAGCCGCGGCACGGGCGCTCAATGCGTGGCTTCGGCCCTTCTGCACCGAGGATGGACCGCTCGCGGAGGCCTCAGCCGAGCTGCCGGAGGCAAAGGGGCATCCGGGGGTGCATCTGCTCGCTGCCCGCTTGCGCCCGCGGCTGCCGCAGGGAACGCCGGGTGCGGCACATCGGATCATGCTGAACCTGCCGTGAGGGCGCGTTGGAGAGGGAGCGCACTCCTCGCCAAACCTGGCTCGACGGGCTTCGGTGGCGATCCTGATCGCGGTGCCTGACGTCATGCATCGATTTGGAGGGATCGCGTTCCACTACGGGAATTGGAGGGGCGCTGCCCCTTGTAAGTCTCGCGAGCGGTGCCTGTTGCCCGGTA
>JAYSDS010000125.1:0-18215 GCA_041914265.1 Roseomonas sp. | reverse complement strand
TCGAAGCCGGCTATCACCCGCGCGCTCGATCGGCTCGCGAAGGAGGGCCTGGCCGCCCGCGTGGCCGACCCCGCAGACCGCAGATCGGTGTATGTGCAACTGACCGAGAACGGCCGGGGGTGGGTCGCTGATCTGCAGCGCCACGGCGAGGCCGCAGCGGCATGAGCGCATCTGCCGCCTTTGCACGCCGCGGCGGGCCACGTGCCGTGCCGCTGCACCTGAACGGCGTCGAGATCGGCGTCGTGAAGGAGCCCGCCGACCGGTCCGTCGAGGAACAGGCGCTCGATCAGCTCTGCACGTTTGCGGTCCAGATGCTGGAACCCGGCGCGGATGCGACGGCCACGACGGATCTATCCACGCGGCAGCGCTGTGCCGGCCGGTTGCTGCGCATGCTTGGCGTGTCCGATCCGCGGAGCGCGACGGTGCTGGGCAACCTGAAGCTGCGGCGCGACGCCGCCGGCGCGCTGATTACCGCGACCTGGCGCTTCGAGCCGATGGCGGTACCGGCATGACCCGGAAGCCCCGCGTCCGGAAAAGCCGGGAGATCGAGGTCCAGCGCACCGACGAGGTGCGTGGGCCCGGCCTCTACCTGATGTCGGCCGACGCCTATCACGCAGACCCGTGCCCGGAGCCGTCACTCTCCGCCGGCGTGGCGATCGAGCTGGTCTATCGGTCGCCACGACATGCCTGGGAGCTCCACCCGCGCCTGAATCCGGCATGGCGACCGGCGGTGCCCACCGATGCGATGGAGCTCGGGAGCGCTCTGCATTGGCTCCTGCTTGGCGCCGGGCGGAAGCCTTACCTCGTGGATGCTTCAAGCTGGCAGAGCCACTCGGCTCGGCTGCATCGCGACGAGGCTCGCAGACAGGGCCGCCCGCCGATACTCGAAGAGCGCTGGCGGAATGTGCTGCGCATCGCAGCCGCGGCTCGCATTCAGCTTCGACGCATGCAGGACGCCCCGCAGGGCATTGCGGACGGGCTGCCCGAGGCGGTGCTGATCTGGCGCGAGGGCCCGACCTGGTGCCGGGCCATGGTGGACTGGCTGCCAACGAAGATCGCGCGGCCACCCATGGTGGACCTCAAGTTCACCGAGATGGCGGGGACGCCGGAGGACTATCGCCGCCAGGTACACAACCTCGGCTACGACCTCCGGCAATCCTTCTATCGCCGAGGATTCGAGCAGGTCTTCGGCCGGCCCGCCGGCCCCTATGTCTTCGCCGTCGTGGAGACGCTCAGGCCTCACGGGGTCGCTTGCTACACGGTCGGCCCAGCCTTCGAGGAGCTCGGGGAGTCGAAGCTCGAGCTGGCTCTTCATGCGTGGGAGCGCTGCATGCGGACCGGCCGGTGGCCCGGCTACGCGCCGCAGACCATGTCGCTCGATCCCCCCGTCTATGCCGCCGACGACTGGGCCATGCGGGCCCACCGCGCGCGGGTCCAGATCCACGGCCTTGGCAAGGTCCTGCGCATGCGCGGCGGCGGCCAGGGCGTCGTGCTCGAGCACGAGGAATTCGCCCGATGAGCATGTTCCGCCCCGCCGTTCGCGAGCATGTCCCCCTGCTGATCGGCCTGGCCGGCCCGAGCGGCTGCGGGAAGACGTACAGCGGCATGCGCATCGCCAAAGGCATCGCTGACGGCAAGCGCTTCGCTGTGATCGACACCGAGGCGCGCCGCGCGAGCCACTACGCCGACTACTTCGACTTCGATGTTGCGAACCTCGAGCCGCCGTTCACGCCGGTGCGCTTTCTCGATGCGGTGCGGGAAGCGGCGAAGGCCGGGTACCCGGCAATCCTGATCGACAGCTTCAGCCACGAATGGATGGGCGAAGGCGGCGTCCTGTCGATGCAGGAAGCCGAGGTCAAGCGGATGTCGAAGGGCGACGCCGGCAAGGCCGATAGCGTGAAGATGGCGGCCTGGATCAAGCCGAAGACCGCCCACCGCGAGATGCTCGACGGGCTGCTGCAGATCCGCACACCGCTGATCTTCTGCATGCGCGGCAAGTCGAGCCCGATGATGGTGGTCGACCCCGACACGGGGAAGAAGAAGGTGGTCGACGGCCCCTTTAAGGCGACCACCTCGGACGACGTGCCCTATGAGATGACGGCACTATTCGTCCTCAGCCCTACCAAGCCGGGGACCGTTGACCTCGAGCAGCCGAACAAGATCGGGGCGCCGATCCGGCCGCTGATCAAGAACGGCGTCATGCTGGACGAAGCCTTCGGCGCATCGGTGGCAGCCTGGGCGGCCGGCAAGCCGCGCGTCGGGTTCGTCGTGCACGGCGAAGACGGCGAGACCCGCACGGCGAGCGACATCGAGGTCTGGCTCGATGGTTGGCAGCGGGGGATCGCGCACCGCCAGAACAAGAAGGCGCGGGCGAGCCTCGAGAAGCTGCGCGATGCGAACCGGGAGGCCTTCGCGAAGATCCGGGAGACCCACCCGGATCAGGTCGCCGAGGTCGAAGGGCTGATCGCGGCCGCGCTCGCCTCCATGGGTGCCGCCACCGGGGAGGCCGCCTAAGATGCGCGTCGCCCGCCCGGTGCTCGACACCCTGTCCCTTTGGGCTTTCTGTGCCCTCTTCCTCTCCATCGGCTTCGCGCTGACCGTCCTGGGGCCGCCGCGGCCGGCGCGAGCGATGCCCGAGCCGCGCGCGCCGCGCCTCGTCGCCTCGAACGGGCGGCGGCTGCCGGAGCGGGGTGAACGCGCATGATGCTCGCGGGCGCCGCCGTCGACATCCGGCACTTCCATCTGTTCTGCGGCCTCGGCTCCGGCGCGGCGGGCTTCAACGACGCCCGGGTGGAGCTCGGCCCGCTGCGCGCCGCCTTCCGCTGCATCGGCGGCGTCGATGTGGATCCCGCCGGCATCGCCGACTTCCGACGGCTCACCGGCGAGCCGGGGACACTGCTGGATCTGTTCGACTGCGGGCAGTACCAGGCCTTCCACGGCAAAGCACCGCCGCGCGGCTGGCGCGAGGCAACACCGGTCGACATCCGCCGCGCCGCCGGTGGCGAACGACCGCACATCGTCTTCCTATCGGCACCGTGCAAAGGGTTCTCCGGACTGCTGCCCGAGGCGCGCAGTGCGAGCCTGAAGTACCAGGCGTTGAACGGCCTGACGCTGCGCGGCGTGTGGCTGATGCTGGAAGCCTGGGCCGACGATCCGCCCGAGCTCATCATCTTCGAGAACGTCCCGCGTATCGCGAACCGGGGCCGGCCGCTGCTCAACCAGATCATCGCCCTCCTGCGCGCCGCCGGCTACGCCACCGCCGAGACCGCGCACGATTGCGGCGAGATCGGCGGCCTCGCGCAGAGCCGGAAGCGATTCCTGCTCGTCGCCCGGCACATCGCGAAGGTCCCGCCCTTCCTCTACGAGCCCCCGAAGCACCGCCTGCGCGGCGTCGGCGAGGTGCTCGGCCGCCTGCCTCTGCCGGGCGACCTGGCGGTCGGCGGCCCGATGCATCGGGTGCCCGAGCTGCAATGGAAGACGTGGGTCCGGCTGGCCTTTGTTGAGGCCGGACGGGACTGGCGAAGCCTTCAGCGCCTCCGCGTCGCCGACGGCATCCTGCAGGACTATCGCCTCGTGCCGGACGGCGACCCGCACGGCGGCATGCTCGGCGTGAAGCGGTGGGAAGATCCCGCGGGCGTAGTGGCCGGCCGATCCACGCCGAGCAACGGCGCCTTCTCAGTCGCGGACCCGCGCTTCGAAGCCCGGGGCGAGTACGGCCAGTACGGCGTGCGCCGCTGGGACGAGACCACCGGGACGATCGGCGGCAAGGGGATCGTCGGCGGCGGTGGATATGCGGTTGCCGATCCGCGGCACCAGGGGCCGGCGAAATTCAACAACCAGTTCCGCGTCACCCCATGGTCGGAGCCCAAGGGCACCGTCACCGGCGCCGAGGGCAAGGGCCAGTGCGTCGCCGACCCCCGCCCGGCAGAGGGCCGCCACCTCAGCAAGTACCGCGTGACCCGGATGGACGAGCCGGCCGGCACCGTCATCAGCGCCAGCACCACCGGCGACGGGGCGTTCGCCGTGGCGGACCCGCGCTGCACCTGGGGCCCGGATGCACACCGCAACAAGCATCGGGTTCACCGGTACGACGCGCCGGCGGCGACCGTGACCGGCAGCACCCGTCCGGGCAGCGGCGCCCTCTGTGTCGCCGATCCCCGGCCCGGTCTCGATCGGCCAGCCGGCAGCGCCTATGCCACAGCCGGGCACTATGGCGTCGTACCCTGGACCGAGCCCGCCGGCGCCGTCGCCGCCGCGGCGTGCCACGACAACGGCCGCTGCAGCGTCGCCGATCCGCGGGCATTGCCCGCGCCCGATGCCCGGCTCGCCTGCCTCATCGTCGCCGAGGACGGCACCTGGCACCGCCCGTTCACCACGCTCGAGCTGGCCGCCCTGCAGAGCCTTTTCGACGTCGAGGCCTATCGGGCAACCGGCGTGCCGTTCCTGCTCGAGGGCGACAGCGATACCGCCTGGCGGGAGCGGATCGGAAATGCCGTGCCGCGCCGATCGAGCCGCGCGATCGCCGAGACCATGGGCCGGACCTTACTCCTCGCGTGGAGCGGCGAAGGCTTCCAGCTCAGCGCCCTGCCGATCTGGGTCCGGCCCGTCGCCATCGCTCTCACGCTCGCGCGTCGGGATGAGGACGGTGCTCATGCGTGACGTCCCCATGTTCACGGACGCCCCCACCCGCCGGAAGATCACCTTTTCCGAGGCCTCGCTGCGGCTGATCGACGAGGACCTGAAGACGCAGACGCGACGCCTCGCCGTGAGGGTGCCGCGGCTGGATCGGCGCACCGGGGAGTGGTCACGGCGGCAGGATTCCATATGGACCAAGGCCCGGGCCGGCGACGTGCTGGTGGCGGCGCGCAGTCCCTACCTGCCGCCGCGCTTCGCGCTGCCGGTCGCCGCCGTGCGCCGCGAGCTGCTGCACGACATCACGCCGGCGGATTGCCGGCTCGAGGGAATCCGACTGCTCACCGTCGGCGGCCGCGCCGTTTGGACCGCCGATCCGGATGACCGGGACCTGTGCGCCGGCGACCCCGTCGGTGCGTACCGGGCCCTCTGGGACCGCCTGCACGGGCGAGGCGCCTGGGACCGCAATCCCGAAGTCGTCGTCCTGACCTTCGAGCGCCACCGCCACGTTCAGCCCCGCGAAGGAATCCGGCCATGAGCCCAGCCACCGTCCGCACCGAGCCGGCGCCATCGGCCGCCGAACAGCGGCAGCAGGATGCAGCAGCCCTGGTCGCCCTGGGCGAGCTCGGCGAAGCCGTGCGCGACCTGTCCTTCGCGATCAACATACGGCCCGAGCTCCGCGGCGGACGCATCGCCCTGACTGCGATGGCGATCGAGCGCGCGGCCGGCCGGCTTCGGCGTGGCGTTCTTGCAGAGGCCGTTGCCAGCGACGTGGCCTCCGATCCGGAGGCGGCCCTGCGCCAGGTCGCCTTCGAACTGCACGCGGCCGCGGAAGGGCCGGCCGTACTTGCCGGTGTGGTCGCGCTCCGAGAAGCGGCGTCGCGGGCAATGATTCGCTTCCGCGAGTACGAAGCGCACCACCGGGGCAAGCCCGACCAGACCAAGGCCGCGCGCAACGCCGCCTCGGCAGAGGACCTCGAGCGAGCGCTCTTCCCCCGCCTGACGGACGAGCCCGACGCGCGGGCGCGCCTTGCTCCGCTCCTCCGCGCCCTGATCGCGGGCGATGCAAAGGCGGTGCACGTCAAGG
The DNA here is from genome assembly GCA_041914265.1 of Roseomonas sp. Lineage (GTDB taxonomy): Bacteria > Pseudomonadota > Alphaproteobacteria > Acetobacterales > Acetobacteraceae > Neoroseomonas. The sequence continues at coordinate 12,496 of JAYSDS010000125.1, read as the reverse complement.
ATCTGACGATGATGAAGGAGGTTGCCGAGGGGCACGACCTGAAGGGCATGGCCGATTTCATCGGTGGGCTGATCGTCAGGACCCTTGGCGATGAGTGACCGGGCCATCCAACAGCGCCCCTCCTTACTTCACATGGCGCGACCGTACCTTGCCGGCGTCCTCCACGGCGATGGGTGGTGCACCGATAGAACGATCGGTCTGCGAGCAAAGGACCGAGACTTCGTCTCCGCCTTTCGCGTTGCTCTGTTCGTCTCAACAGGGAAGCGCGCCAATCTCCTACCCGATGGCACGCGATACTGGCGCTGCCGCGCTTCGAACTCCACGGGCCGCTTCAGCGGCCTCCGCTCCTACGAGCCGGCCGATAGCGACGAGGTCGGCTGGTGGCTGCGTGGCCTGTTCGACAGCGACGGGAACGCGCAGATCACGCCGGTGAGGGGCAGGCCGCGATCCTTCTCCCGCCGCGTGGCGATCTACTCGACTACGCGCTCCAAGCTCGAGAGGGCGGTGGAGTACCTCGGCTGGCTCAGCATCCCGGCGATCATCCGCGAGACGAAGAATTCAACGACACACCGTGGTGACCGTCTGGTTTACGAACTCCGGATCCTCCGTCGCGAAGGCTTCGAGCGCTTCGCCGATATGGTCGGCTCGTGCATCGCCAGAAAGCGGGACCGTCTCGCCAAGATCGTATCGACATACCAGCCAGCCACCGGCGCGCAAGGGTTCTGGATCTGGCGCACGTCATCGGAGACCGCCGCGTGATGACCCGCGCGGAGATCGAGGCGGTAGCGCTCGAGGTCATCGGCGCCGCCAACCCCTGGACGCCAGCAGCCGTTGCGAAGGCGCTTGGTGAGCGGCTGGCGAGCGGGCCGGCTGACCCGCAGGACGAGCTTGCGCGAACCGGCGCGGGTCGGGCGACCACCGGCGATGCCCTCCTCGCTGCGACCACCGCCGCATGGGACGACAACCAGCGGCGCACGCCCTACTCGTCAGGCCAGCCCTTCGCCGATCTTCCCGTCGTCACGCAGCAATGCTGGGTCGCCGACCACCGCGTCGGGATCATCACCTACCTGCGCCAGCGCCGCGATGAGGAGCTCGCGCGCCATGGGCACAGCGCCAGGTGGTCTGTGCTCGCGTCGGAGGTCGAGCGGCTCGAAGGCGAGGTCGCGACATGATCTCCTACTGGCTTGTCCTGCTGGCCACACTCGCCGTGGTCGGCGCCGTCTGGGCTGCGCTTCGTGCCCTCGGTGGCCTCATCGCCTGGTGGACGGGAGATGACGATGCCGATTGAGCCGACAAGGCCCGGACACCCTCCTGTCGCCCCGGGGGAGCGTCCGAAGCCTTACCGCGATGCGGCTGGGATCAAATGGCACTGGTGGCACGGCGCATGGCGCAAGGTGAAGACGAAGTCGCAGCGCCGCCGAGCGAGGCGCTTCGCGGACGCCGTGGCGCGCGGGCGAGCGGTGACAGAGGGCGTCTCCGATGCCTGAGATCACGCGCGATTCCATCTTGGCGGGGCAGGCGCGAGGAACAGCGCACATCAACTACGGGCGTGGCCGCGGCGGGTACAGCTACCAGCATGTGCAGATCCCGCGCCTCGGCTGGATTGACCGCCATGGGCGCTGGGCGACCGGCCTGCCGGAGCGCGAATGGCTCGTCGATGGTGCGTCCTGCGGTCACGGCGAGGCCGGGCTGCGAAGGGCGCTCGATGCCCTGAAGAAGCCGGTTGAGACCACGCCGCCCGAGCGTGCCGCGCTCGCTGCGATTCCGGCCGAATTCGCTGACCTGCGGGAAACGCAGCGCGGGATCGAGGCTGCGTTGATCGCCTCCGGCACCGAAGCCGCCGATGCGCCCGGCGCGCGCTTGCTCGCGCTGCACTACCTGAGAGCGAAGGGGCTGATCGAGTTCGGGCGGGAGGAACTGCCGCCCGGCGCCGTCCCGCTGCCGCATCTCAACTGGAAGCCGACCGTCAGGAGGGCGCGCAATGGCCACTGAAACGCGAGGCTGGATCGGCGTCGATCTCGACGGGACGCTGGCGCACTACGACGGCTGGCGCGGCGAGACGCACATCGGCCCTCCGATCCCCGCGATGGTGGAGCGGGTGAAAACCTGGCTGGCCGAAGGGCGCGAGGTCCGCATCTTCACGGCGCGGATCTCCGACCCTCGGCCCGGCATCAACCGGGCGATCGTCGATGCGATCTGCGCCTGGTGCCGCGAGCACGTCGGTGCCGCGCTGCTGGTCACCAACGTCAAGGACTTCGAGATGATCGCCCTCTGGGACGACCGCGCCGTGCAGGTGGTGCGGAACACCGGGGCTCGCGCGGATGGGGCGGAAGGATGAGCCCGCCGACCGCCTACCCGCTGGCCTGGCCGGATGGCTGGCCGAAGCACAAGGGCTACCGCGAGAAATGGCCGAGTGGCGGCAAGCCGATGACGCTCGCCGCGGCGCTGAAGGAATGCCAGGCTGAGCTTGCCCGCCTCGGCGCGCGCAATGTCGTGCTCTCGAGCAACGTCACCCTCGGTATCGAGAGCCCGGCCGACCCCGGCGTCGTCGCCTACTGCACCTATGACGGGATGCAGGTCGCGATCCCCTGCGATCGATGGAACACCGTCGCCGGCAACCTGCGCGCCATCGCGAAGACAATCGAGGCGATGCGCGGCATGGAGCGCTGGGGCGCGAAGCACATGATCCGCGCCATGTTCACCGGGTTCGTGGCCCTGCCGGCGCCGGAGGACTGGCGTGCGGTTCTAGGGTTCGCCCCTCATGCGCGCCCCGACCTCGCTGCCGCGGAATCGGCCTACCGGATCCGCGCGAGGGACGCCCACCCCGATGTGCCCGGTGGCAGCCACGACGCCATGGCCCGGCTCAACCGTGCGATCGAGCAGGCCAGGAAGGAACTCGCTGCATGACGGACTCCACGATGACCTGCCCGGCTTGCCGTGGCGACGGCAGCTTCGGCGCCTTTGTCGACCGTGAGGATGGCACCGGCAACTTCGAGCCCAAGGTCCGGTGCCCACGCTGCGACGGCGCCGGCCAGGTGCCCGCGATCCAGTTGCAATGGATGGAGCGTGGCGCTGTCTGCCGGAAGGCCCGTGCTGCCCGCGGTGAGACGCTGATGGAGTTGTCGCAGCGCATAGGACTCAGCCCCGCCCAGATCAGCGCCATGGAGCAGGGGCGCCTCGATCCCGCGCCGTTGGAGGTTCCGTCGTGAAGCGGCCCAGCACGAAGCAGATGCAGGCACAGGTGGACCGCTTCAATGCGGAGCACCCTCCTCGCAGCAAGGTCACAGCGTGGAAGGGCGTCATGGGCGATGGCCCGGGCGTCGAGGGCGAGGTCATTTCCCCCGCCTACATCCTGAGCGGGCACACGCCGGTGGTGCACGTATCCGGCGTCAGCGGATCCGTCGCGTTGTCGCATGTCCGCGCCCGCGCTGGCGGGGAGGAGCGGTGATGCTGACGAAAGCGCTGCGGGATCGCATCCGCGAATGCTCGATACCAGATCGCGATGATCACGACCTCGCGGTCATCATGTTGCTCGACGATTACGAGAGATTGCTAACCGTTTACCCCGCAGGCGTGACGCAGAGGGATCACATCGCCCACGACATGCGGGAAGGGCGGTTCCCGAAGCAGTCCAGCATCCCAGAGTTCCTTGCGGAGCGCGTGGCCGGCATCCCCGCATCCATGCTCGCCGGCCTACGGGATGGGTCGCTCGTGGCGGTGCCGAGGCCGGTCGATTGGGACATGGGCGCCGGCCGTCATCCGTTCAGCGCCGTGACGCTGCACTACGACGGCGATGCAAAGGTCGCGGCTGCCGCAAACGCCATCAACGATGCGCTCGCCGCCGCCCCCGCGCCGAAGGGAGGGGCGAGCGAATGATTGACCGCCGCCAGATCGGGCGTCTCGCGATCCGTGAGATCAAGGACGAGATCCGTGAGATCAAGGACGAGATCCGTGCCTACTACGCGATGCCCGAGACAATGAAGGGCGCGCTTCTGCTCGGCACCATCAAGGCCAGCCTCGTGCGACGCGACCGGGCGCTCTTCGATCGCTTCATGGCCCTCATGCGCGACGCGGTGTCCCAGATTCTCAAGGACATCGTCGGCACCAAACCCGAATGGCCCAACCAGCCGCGGCGTGCGCCTGAAGCTGAGCGCGGCGTCGAGCCGTGGAGCAATGACGCATGAACCCGGTCGCTCCTCGCACCGATGCTTGGCGCCCGGCCGACACAGCTCCGCGCGACGGCCGCGAGATCCTCATGGCGTTCGGCACCGGCTTCGACGCGCCTTCGCCGCTTGTCCTGGCCTGGTGCTCGCGCCGGCGGGGCTGGTTCCTCGTCGGTGCGGAGATTGAGGTCCTCACCACTCCGACGCATTGGCAGCCCCTGCCGCCGCCACCCGGGGCACCGGGAGACGCTCATGCGGGTTGAGCGTCGCGCGCCACCGAAACTTCCACCCCCGACGATGGAGGAGCGCGCCCAGGCTGCCGCCTCAGCACGCGCCCTCCGCGACGGCTGGCCCGTGCCGATTGGCGATATCGCGACCTTCGTCGCCCACATCCATTCGGTGCGCGGCCGGCGTCGGAGCGTCTGGGTCGCGAGCTGGATCACCTTGCCCGGCCTGAAGCGAGTGAATGACCGCTACGAGCACGAGCTCCTGCCGGGCTGGGAATACACGGAAGACGAGGTCGCCGAGGAGATGATCGCGGACCTCGAGAGGCTGGCAGAGAAGGGCGAGCGCCCAACGGAGGCAACGAGATGAACGAGACCATTGTCCACCCGCCCGGCGAGTACGCGATCGTCGAGTTCTTCGGGCACACTACGATCATCGGGCGCATCGTCGAGGTCGAGCGGTTCGGCGCGAAGATGCTCGCGCTGGAACCGATCTTCGACAACGAACTCTTGCCCGCCATCTTCCACGGTGGCTCGTCGATCTACCGCCTGACGCCCTGCACCGCGGCCGTCGCCTTCGAGCGGCAGCCGACGCAGCGGTACCAGCTCCCGCTTCCGATCCAGGCGATCCTACCGCCCGCTCTGATCGCCGCGTCGGAGCCGGGGCCTGAGGACGAGGAGTTCCCCCTCTGATGGCCCGCGTCCGCCGTGCCATCGAGCCGGCAGCCCCCGTATCACTCACCGTGCCGCCGGCGGCGGCCGCTGACGTGCGCAACGCCATCGTGGGGCGCGCGAGGGCGCTCGAACGACGCGCCACCGCCCTTCAGGGTCTGCCAGCGCAGCAGCTGCTCATGGAGCGTGCCCGGCACCTGCGCGGCCTCGCCGCTGAGGTGCCGCGATGATCAAGCCGCTTTCCCGGCTCCGCATCAGGTTGGCTCGCTGGCTCTATCCAGATGTGTTCGGCGCCCTAAACACGCTGGATCGCCTGCATCGGCGTCCCGTCCAAAGCAGCGCCTACATGCACATCGACACGGTGATCGCGCTCCAAGATCAGCACGATGCGCACGAGCATGTCTGCGCCGTCCAGCGTGAGATTGCGGAGGCACTCCATGGCTGATCGCAAGCCGCTCTCTCGGATATGGACCGTGGGGCGTGATGCCGATGGCCGACTCACGGTCCTCCGCCACAGCTGCGAGCCCAATGGGAAGGAGACGTGGGAGATCATCTCCGCCCCGGTGAACCAACGCGATGAGGGCGAGCGTATCCACAGCCTCAGCATTGAGAACCTGCAGGCCATCGCCGAGATCGTGGCGCAGGAGAAGCCGCGATGAACGCTTCCGGTCAACAACGTGCGGCTCTGGCGGCCAGTGGGGCCGACCGCTTCACCAACGTGCCCGTGCTGGCCTGGGTCATACGGGCAGGCCTCCGCGCCGACTTTGTGGACCGCGCAGCGCACTATGGCGAGTTCGCTGCAGCCGCCTTCTGCCGATCCCTGAAACGTGGATCCGAAAGGACGGAGCCATGACCACCGAACCCCGCCGCGCGAATCCCATCATGAAGTTCTTCGACTACGGGCACCTCCCCGAACGATTGCAGGAGATCAGCGCCCCGATCGGCGAGTTGGCGAAGACGATGGACGCCAGGCTGCCCGACAGCGCAGAGAAGAGCGCCGGGCTGCGCAAGCTGCTCGAAGCGAAAGATTGCCTGGTCCGCGCTTCCCTTGAGCTCCCGGACGCCTGACCGTCGATGATCGTCGAGCCACCCCTCGGCAAGCTGGTGACCCTGACCGCCGTGTGGTGGGGGAAGGACATGCCCGCCCCAGTGCCCGGCAACTGGATCGGCACCGAGAAGGGCCGCACCAGCTACGAGGTGGTCGAGGTCCGGCCGCGGCGCACCACCGGCTACGTCCTCCGCTGCCGGCGCTGGCCGCGGGGGAAGGAAGCCGAGAGCGCGCGCCTGGCGCGGTGGTTCGTCTGGACCTGGGCGGCGCGTGACCCGCAGCGCAAGGCAGCCACGGCATGACGATGATCGAAGCCGCCCCGGTGCCGCCGCCGTCCTGGGGCGACGCCTATGCGATCTTCTCCGCCTGGATCCGCCAGGAGCACCGAGGCGCCCGGCAGCGCGCTGGGGTATCCTTCCGCGCCGCGCTGGACATGCAGGACCTCTGGCACTGGATCAGGCGCGTGGAGGGCTCCGATGCGTGAACCGCGCGATCGCTGGCCCGACACCAGCAGGCCCGACGGGACGGCCGGGGCGATCAGCGCACTGGACTGGCCGCCGTTCAACCCGAAGCCGAAGCTCGAGCAATGCCTCGCCCTTCGGCACGCTACGCGCCCTTGGCTGCTCACGATATGGGAGCCGCTGGAGACGAAGGCCCCGTCTCCGGCGCACGCCCGGCCCTACTGCTGCCTGCTCGACACGGTGATTTTCTACCACCGCGAATACCTGTCGATGCCCCCGCGGCCGTGGAGGGACCGCGACGGCAAGCTCCACCCCAGCACCGCCGGCACCCTCTTCGAATGGGCGCGCGCCACGATGCGCCTCGCCCGCGTCGAGCTCGTCCAGTTCCAAGGGCAGGCCTTCGAGCGGCACGGGGGCCGCGTCCTGTGGCGCCGCCGCGCCTGGTGGGTGGTCTACGGCGCCCACCGCGGCACCCGCGCCGCGCGGCAGGCGAACGGCGTCCCCCTCGATGGGCCGTCCTGGCCTGGGGAAGTGTCCAATGGCTGACCGCCGCCCATGGCCGAGCAGCAAGCCGCCGGAAGAGGCGGTTTCGATTGCCGTGAAGCGCGCCCGGGCGCTGAAGAGGGTGAGCTCGACGGAACTGCAGGCCTTCCTCGTCGGGCTGCGGACGGCCCTGGTGGCCGCCGAGGACTTGGCCGAAGAGACTTATCACATGGCCGATGCTGCCATCGGTGACCAGCGCGCCGCGGGCGTCGCCCGCGCCGGCGGGAACAAGGCTGCCGCGGCCCGGATCGGCGCCCTCTTCGACGCAGCTGCGGCTGAAGCCGCCGCGCCGCCTACCCGTCGAGGCATTCGGAAACTCCTTCAGCACCTGGCAGGAAGCAAGCAGTGACCGACCGCAGCAGTCATGCTCCGCGTCTGCTGACCCGAGCCGCCCTGAGGGCTTATCTCGGCGGGATCAGCGCGACGGAGTTGGAGGAGAGGGTCAGCGCCGGGTTGCTGCCGCCACCAATGTGGGGAGCCGCCCCGGCTGACAGGAGCGCCCGCTGGGATGTCCGGGCCGTCGACAGGGCCCTGGACTCTGCCGGGGGGCCGTCGGCTAGCGTGCAGGCCGCCGAGCATCATCTCGATCGCGCACTCGGATTCCGGTGAGGCCCGCCGATGGTAGTTGACGATCCGAACGCCCGACCCCCGTACACCTACCTGCGGAAGGGCCGGTGGTTCTGGGAGCCACCACCGCGCTTGCGAGGCCCGTCGCATAAGACAGTCGCCCTGGGTGCCGATCAGGCTACGGCATGGGCGCTCGCGCGCAATCTCAACCGGGATCTCACTGGCGACCCGGGGAAGGGCTCCCCTGGAACCGTTCGGTGGCTGTTCTCGCAGTTCGAGGGGACCTCGAAGTTCGAGAAACTGGCGGAGAGCACACAGCGCGACTACCGCTGGCTGGCAGGCGTTCTGTCGGCGCATGAGATCGGCGGCGTCAAGCTCGGAACGCTGCCAGCGAAAGCGCTGAAGCCGCGCCACGCCGACAAGATCCACGCCGAGTTGCGTGAAGCACGGGGGGAATCCGCCTCCCACTATGCATGCCGCTATGCCAGGCGGGTGTGGAACTGGGCGCGTCGGCAAGAGCACGTCGAGGGCAACCCCTGGGCCGGCATGGAACTCCCGATGTTGGTTGCGCGGAAACAGCGTTGGACCCGCGAACAGGTTGAGGCGTTCTGCGACAAGGCGGTCGCGATGGGGTGGCCATCGCAGGCGCTGGCGGTGCGGCTGGGCTGGCGCCTCGGCATCCGGCAGGCGGACATTCTCACCCTGACGTGGACTGCTTTGGATACCCGGTCGCTCACCACATCCAAGACGGGCGCGGAGGTGCCGCTCGTCGCTGGCGCCTACCCGGACCTGCGCCAGGCCCTGAAGAAGGCCCCGAGGAAGGCGGTGCAGGTGCTGATCTGCGAAACGACGGGGCTCCCCTGGGGCGGCGACCACTTCCGGCACACTTTTCGCGAGATCGCGGATGCGGCCGAGATCCCAGCAGACCTTCAGTTCCGTGATTTGCGTGCGACCGCGGCGACGGAGCTCTCGGACGCCGGCGCGGATGTGATCGCGCTCAGCACGCATACCGGCCATGAAACGACGGCGATGGCGCGGCGATACGCCCGGCGGACGCCCGAACAGTTCGAGGCGGCAGCGAAGCTCCGGGTGAAGGCGGAGCGGCAGGTGCGAAGGAGGAAGCCGAAGTGACGTTTGCTGACGTGGTTGCCCGTGCCCGGGAAACCGTCGCGCGGCAGAAGCGCAAGGCCCTTCGAGATCGGCGGCGTCCACCCCATGCCATGACACCAGAGATTCCCGTCGCCGTGCAGGCGCGTTTCTGAGGAAAGGTTGAGCGAAGGGGGGACGATGAGTGCTGGATGTGGGTCGGAGCGTTGGACCGGAAGGGGTACGGAGCTTTCAAGTTCCTGAAGTCGACCTGGAAGGCTCATCGCCTCGGTGCCGCAATCGTGCGCCCGTTCCCGGTCGGAGCCCTGGTTTGTCACCACTGCGACGAACCCCGGATGCTGCAATCCGCGGCATTTGTTTCTCGGGTCGCAGCGGGACAACATGGCGGACTGCGCAGTGAAGGGGCGCCTCAAGCAGCAGCAAGGCGTTCGCAGGGCCGGGATGGGGTGGAACTACCGGAGAACGCCCGTCGGAACCACCGTCGGAACGTCGGAGAAATCCACCAATCGTATCGGCTAAGTGCTTGATAATGGTGCCGGCACGCGGATTTGAACCGCGGACCTACTGATTACGAATCAGTTGCTCTACCACTGAGCTATGCCGGCTCCCTGATGGCCGTCGTCACCAACCGGCCTGGGCGGGGCTCTCTACCCTCGGGACGCAGGACGTGCAACCGTGTGTTTCGTTCCGCCGGTATCAGCCGTCTCGTGCTACCCGTGCCGATGCATGCCACGCCGGATCGTCCTATTCGCTCTCTTGCTCCTCGCGGCCGGCGGAACCTGGCTTTGGTGGAGCACGCCCCCGGCCGTCTCGATCGCCATGGCGACCACCGGGCCGGCCCTGCGGGCCGTCTACGCCACGGGCAGCGTCGAACCTGTTCATTGGGCCCGTGTGGGTCCCGCCGTCCGCGCCCGTGTCACGGATGTGATGGTGGAGGAAGGCCAGCGCGTCGCCGAAGGCCAGCCCCTGGCGCGCCTCGACGACCGGGAGGCCCGCCACCGGGTCGAGGAAGCCGAAGCCCGCGCCCGATTCGCCGATGATGAACTCGCCCGCACCCGGACGCTGGTCACCCGCGACATCGCCTCCCGTTCCGCCCTGGATCGGGCGGAGGCCGAGGCGCGCGCCGTCGGCGCCGCGGCCGACGCGGCGCGGAGGCGGCTCGACGACTACATTGTCCGCGCCCCATCGGCCGGCCTGGTCCTGCGGCGGGACGTCGAGGTCGGCGAGGTGGTCGATACCCCCGCGAGCCTGTTCTGGATCGGCGAGCCCCAGCCGCTGCGCGTCACGGCCGAGGTGGATGAGGAGGACATCGCCCAGGTGCGCGAAGGACAGCGCGTGCTGCTGCGCGCTGACGCCTTCCCGGCCCAGGTCCTGACGGGGACCGTCGGCCAGATCACCCCGAAGGGTGACGCGACGCGCAAGGCCTATCGCGTGCGCCTCATCCTGCCCGATGACACGCCGTTGATGATCGGCATGACGGTCGAGGCGAACATCGTCCTGCGCCAGACCGACGAGGCCGTGCTGGTGCCGCCGGCGGCGGTGCGGGACGGCGGTGTCTTCGTGATCCGCCGCGAAACGGTCGAACGCCGGCCTGTCGAACTTGGCGTGCAAGGTCCCCGCGCCGTCGAGGTGTTGCACGGCCTGGCGCGCGGCGAAGCGGTGGTGCTCGACCCGCCCGCCACCCTCGCTGATGGCCAGGCGGTGCGTCTGCGGCCATGATGCTGATCCTGGACCTCGCGCGCGGGATGCTGTCGCGGCGGCGGCGGCAGACGCTGGTCTCGGTGCTCGGCGTGGCGCTGGGTGTGGCTTTCTTTATCGCCATCTCGTCGATGATGCGCGGCTTCCAGCTCTATTTCATCCAGCAGGTGATCGATGTGCAGCCGCACATCATCATCAAGGACGAGACGCGGCACCCGACGCCCCAGGCGGCTGAACTCGCCGCCCCGCATGGCGCGGTCGCCATCAGCGGCGTGAAGCCTATCGATCGCGTGCGCGGCATCCGCGCCGCGGGCGACAAGCTGGCGATCCTGGAAGCCATCCCCGGCGTTGCGGCGGCGCCGATCCTCACCGGGACGGCGTTGCTCCGCTATGGCGCGCGCGACGTCTCCATCACCGTGACCGGCATCGACCCGTCGCGCTACGCCCGTGTGTCGAACATCACGAAGGACATGCTGCACGGCCGGCTCGAAGATCTGCGCGCCACGGCCAACGGCCTTGTCGTCGGGGACAGCCTCGCCCAGCGGCTCGGTGTCCAGATGGGCGATACCGTGGTGGCAGTCTCGCCGCGCGGTGTATCGCTGCAGATGAAGATCGTGGGCATCTTCCACACCGGCCTCGCCAGTCTCGACCAGACAGCGGGCTATGTGCTGCTCAAGGTCAACCAGGTGCTGCAGGACCGGCCCAATGTCGTGAACCAGATCCTGCTGCGCCTCGCCGACGTTACGCATGCGGAACCCCTGGCGCGGCAGATCGAGGAACGCTTCGGTGAGCGGACCGAATCCTGGGAGGAGCAGAACCGCAACATCCTAACGGTCTTCGTCATCCAGAACGCCATCATGTACAGCGTGACCGGCGCGATCCTGCTGGTCGCAGCCTTCGGCATCTACAACATCATCTCGACCGTGGTGTTCGAGAAGACGCGCGACATCGCCATCCTGAAGTCGCTCGGCTTCACCGAGGGCGACGTGCAGCGCCTTTTCCTCATCCAGGGGCTGATCGCGGGCATGCTCGGTGCCATGCTCGGCTGCCTGCTGGGCCAGGCGATGATCGAGGGCCTTGCCCAGATCCGCTTTGCCACCGAGACGCCCGCCGGCAATGACCGCTTTCTGCTCGCCCGCGACTGGCGGATCTTCGCCGTCGCCACCTTCTTCGCGGTTGCCTCGGCGTCGATTGCGGCCGTCATCCCGGCCCGACGCGCGGCGCGGCTGGATCCGGTGCAGATCGTGCGCGGCGCCGCGTGACCGGCGGCGCCCCGCTCCTGCTGGCGGAGGCTGTCGGACGCACCCTGCCCGAGGGCGCGACCCTTGTCACCGATATCGACCTGCGCGTCGAACCAGGCGAGTTCGTCGCCATCACCGGGCCTTCCGGCTCCGGGAAATCATCGCTGCTCTATCTGCTCGGCCTGCTGGATCGGCCGAGCACTGGCCGCATCCTGCTCGAAGGCCGCGATACGGCCGCCCTGACGCCGGCGGAACTCGCGGCGCTGCGCCTGGCGCGGCTGGGTTTCGTCTTCCAGTTCCACTTCCTGCTGCCGGAGTTCAGTGCCCTCGACAATGTGCTGATCCCCATCCGCCGCCTGGGCACCTTGAAGCCGGCGGCCGCGGAAGCGCGTGCCAGGGAATTGCTTGCTGCCCTGGGCCTGCTGGACGCGGCGGACAAGTTGCCGGAACAACTATCCGGCGGCATGCGCCAGCGCGTCGCGGTGGCCCGTGCCCTGGCCAACGACCCGGTGCTTCTGCTGGCCGACGAACCGACCGGCAATCTCGACACCCGCAACGCCGCTGGCGTCTTCGACATCTTCGCGCGCCTGGCGCGGGAGGATGGCCGCGCCGTCCTGGTCGTGACGCATGATGCGGAACTCGCCCGGCGGGCGACGCGCCGGGTGCATCTGGTCGATGGCCGCATCGTCAGCGATGAACGCTGACGGGCGCGCGCGATGTGGGGGGGGGGGGGGGGGGGGGGGGGGGGGGGGGGGGGGGGGGGGGGGGGGGG
>JAYSDS010000124.1:0-18480 GCA_041914265.1 Roseomonas sp. | reverse complement strand
CTTTCGGCCTTTGGTGGGGAGAGGTTCGGAGAGGGGCAAAGCCCCTCACCGATGCGCCTTACACCGCGGCGATGCTCTCGCGCCGCAGCTCGACCGCCAGCGTGTCGAGCGACTTCTCAACACGGCTCAGCATCTCGGTCACCTCATCCTTGGTGATCACCAGCGGGGGCGAGAAGCCCATGCTGTCATTGGCCATCGCGCGCAGGATCACGCCGTTCTCCTCGCCGAGCTTGCACAGGCGCGGGCCGGCCTTCTTCGCGGGGTCGAAGGGCTTGCGAGCCGCCTTGTCGGCCGACAGCTCGATCGCGCCGATCAGGCCGACGCCGCGCACTTCGCCCACGATCGGGTGGTCGGCGAAACGCTTGCGGAGTTCCGCCTGCATATGCGCGCCGACTTCCGCCGCGTGGTCGACGAGCTTGGTTTCGTCGTAGATCTTCAGCGTCTCGATCGCGACGGCGGCGGAGACAGGGTGGCCGGAGTAGGTGAAGCCATGCCCCCAGGTGCCGACCGTGGAGGAGCCCTCGGCGATGCCCTGGAACACCGCCTCGTTCACCATCACCGCCGAGATCGGCAGGTAGGACGACGACAGCGCCTTCGCGCAGACCAGGATGTCCGGCTGGATGTTGAAGGTCTGCGCGCCCCAGTAGCTGCCGGTGCGCCCGAAGCCGCAGATCACCTCGTCCACCACGAAGAGCATGTCGTACTTCTTCAGCACCGCCTGGACCTTCTCGAAATAGGTCTTGGGCGGGACGATCACGCCGCCGGCGCCCATCACGGGCTCGGCCCAGAAGGCGGCGCATTCTTCCGCGCCACCCTCGGCGATGATCTTCGCTTCCAGCTCCTCGGCGAGGCGCGTCGCGAACTGCTCCTCGGTCTCGCCGGGCTTGCCTTCATGGTACAGGTGCGGCGTGCCGACATGGATGAAGCGGCCGTTGGCGATCGGCGCGTCGAACAGCTTGTGGTTCGCCGGCAGGCCGGTCAGCGAGGCGGCGGCGAGCGTGATGCCGTGATACGCCTTGATCCGCGCGAAGACCTTCTTCTTCTTCGGCTTGCCGATGGCGTTGTTCATGTACCAGATCATCTTCAGCGCCGAGTCATTCGCTTCGGAGCCGGAGTTGCCGAAGAACACCTTGCTCATCGGCGCGGGCGCGCGCTCGATCAGCATCTCGGCCAGGTCGATCATCGGCTCGTGCGACTTCGCCGTGAACGAATGGTAGAAGGGCAGCTTCCGCATCTGGTTCGTCGCGGCCTGCACCAGGCGTTCGTTGTCGAAGCCGAGCGAGGCGCACCACAGCCCGGCCAGCGCTTCGATGTATTCCTTGCCCTGCTCGTCGTAGATCTTCACGCCCTTGCCGCGGGTGATGACCAGCGGACCCGTCTGCTGGAACGCCTTGGCGTCCGTATAGGGGTGCAGCACGTTCGCGATGTCGCGAGCGGCATTGGAATTGCGCGGCGGGGTCATTGGGTAAGGCCTTCTTCGGGCGAAAGGAGGCCGCACCATAGGCCTCCGGGCCTCCCAACCCAAGGGGGCGTGGTTGCGATCTGGCCATCCTCGCGCCACTTTGCCCGGACAAGGAGCCCGTCATGACCGAGATCAAGCCGCATGCGGCCCACTGGGGCAGTTTCGAGGCCGTGGTGCGCGATGGCCGCGTGGTCGGCGTCCGGCCCTTCGAACGCGACCCCTTTCCCGGCAGCCTGATCGAGGCGACGCCCGACATCGTCCATGCGCCGTGCCGCGTGGATCGCCCCTATGTGCGCAAGGGCTGGCTGGAAGGCCGCCGGCGTGGCGCGCTGCGCGGCGGCGATGCCTTCGTTTCCATTTCCTGGGACCGCGCCGTGCGGCTGGTGGCCGAGGAAACCCGGCGCGTGCGCGCGGAGCACGGCCCGACCAGCATCTTCGGCGGATCCTATGGCTGGTCCTCGGCGGGGCGCTTCCATCATGCGCGGTCGCAACTCCAACGCTTCCTTGGCCTCGGCGGTGGCTATACCGGGCAGATCAACGCCTATTCCTACGCGGCGGCGCAGGCGCTGCTGCCGCATATCCTCGGCACCAACGAGGTATTGCTGGGCCGCACCACCGATTGGGCGGCGATCATCCGCTATTCGAAGGTCATGCTCTGCCTGGGCGGGCTGCCGCTGCGCAACGGCCTGGTGACATCGGGCGCATCGGGCGCGCATGCCAATGAGATGAACCTGCGCGCGGCCGCGGCCGCCGGCCTGCGCTTCGTCCAGGTCTCGCCCAACCGCGCCGATGTGCCGGACTGGTGCAACGCCGAATGGATCCCGATCCGCCCGGGCACGGACACCGCGCTGCTGCTCGCCATGGCGCATGTGATCGTCACGGCGGGGCGCGAGGATCGCGACTTCCTCGCGACGCGCTGCACCGGCTGGGATCGGCTGCGTCCCTACGTTACCGGTGAGTCCGACGGCACGCCCAAGACCCCGGAATGGGCCGAGCCCATCACCACCATCCCTGCCGCGACGATCCGTCGCCTCGCGATGGAACTCGCCGACCAGCCGGCGATGCTGACCGCCACCTGGTCGCTGCAGCGCGCGGATTTCGGCGAACAGCCTTACTGGATGCTTGCCGCACTCGCCGCGATCCTCGGCAAGATCGGCAAGCCGGGGGAGGGCGTCGCCTATGGCTATGGCAGCGTCGGCGGCATGGGCCATCCGCGGCGCGAAATTCCTTCCTTCTCCATGCCCGCCACGCGCAACCCGACCGGCACCTTCATCCCCGTCGCGCGCGTGACCGACATGCTGGAGAAGCCCGGCGAGACCTACGACTTCAACGGCCGCGAGCAGCGCTACCCGGACACCCGGATCGTCTGGTGGGCGGGCGGCAATCCCTTCCATCACCACCAGGACCTCAACCGCCTGCTGCGCGCCTGGGCGAATGCCGAGACGATCATCGCGCAGGACCAGCATTGGAACGCGCTGGCCCGGCACGCCGATATCGTGCTGCCGGCAACGACCTCGCTGGAGCGCAACGACATTGCCAGCAGCGGCCGCGACCGCTTCCTGCGCGCCATGCACAAGGCAATCGAGCCGGTCGGGCAGGCGCGCAACGACCACGATATGCTGGCCGACATCGCCGAGGAACTCGGCTTCCGCGACCGCTTCACCGAACAGCGCAACGAGGATGCCTGGCTGCGCCACCTCTTTGACATCTGGCGCACCAACTGCGCGCGCATCGGTGTGGACACGCCCGATTTCGACGCCTTCTGGGCCAAGGGCTGGTGGGAGGCCGAGGCCCCCGCGCGCGGCGAGGAATACACCCAGTTCGCCGATTTCGCGGCGGACCCGGAGGAACACCCGCTCGACACCGCCACCGGCAAGGTGGAGCTGTTCAGCCCGACGATCGCCTCCTTCAACTATGACGACGCGCCGGGCCATCCGGTCTGGATCGCGCCGCGCGAATGGCTTGGTGCGGCAGACGCGGAACGTTTCCCGCTGCATCTGCTGTCCTACCAGCCGGCGACGCGGCTGCATGGCCAGCTCGATCCGGGCCGTGTGGCCGCCGCCGACAAGATCGCCGGGCGCGAACCCATTGTCCTGAACCCCGAGGACGCCGCCGAACGCGGCTTGAGCCCCGGTGACATCGTGCGCGTCTTCAACGATCGCGGGGCCTGCCTCGGCGGGCTGCGCACCGATCCCGGGCTGATGCGCGGGGTCGCGATGATGGCGACCGGCGCCTGGTTCGACCCGCTGGAACCCGGCGTGCCCGGCAGCCTGTGCGTGCATGGCAATCCGAACGTGCTGACGCCGGATATCGGCACTTCGCGACTGGGGCAGGGGCCTTCCGCGCAATCCTGCCTGGTGCAGGTGGAGCAATGGACCGAGGCGTTGCCGCCCATCCGCGCTCATCTGCCGCCGCGCATCGAGGAACCCGCCGCATGATCGCCCGCCGCCTTCTCCTCGCGGCGCCGTTGGCGCTGGTCGCGCCGGCGGTGCGTGCGCAGTCGCTCACCATCCGCCAGGATCTCTTTGTCTCGCCCGGCCTGCGAGAGGGTGTGCTGATCCGCTGGGGCGACCGCGTTGCCTTCGACGCGCCTGACTGGAACCCCGCCAATCCGACGCTGCAGGCCGCTTCGGCGCAATTCGGCTGGGATGCGCGCATCGTGGCGCTCATTCCCTCGCCGGAGGCCTCGGACGGTGTGCCGCGTGCCGTGCTGGTGGTGGCCCATGCGAACGTGGACGCCGCCATGGCCTTTCCTGCCGGCCGCGACATCCCCGCCGTCGCCGGCGCCATGCAGGGCGCGACCCTGGTGAATGTCGCGCGGCGCGGCGGTGCCTGGGTGGTGGTCGATGGTGGCTTCCAGAACCGCCGTCTGACCGCCGCCACGCTCTGCCGCCTCGGCAGTGATGGCGGGCCGGCGACCGGCATCGTCGGCGCCACCGGCGGCTGTGTCACCCCCTGGGGCAGCGTGCTGCTGGCCGAGGGCGCCGCAGCCGCCTGGGTCGGGCGCCTGCCTGGCATCGAGCCATCCGCCGCGGGCATGCTGGTCGAGGTCGATCCGGCAGACCCCGTTTCCGTGCCCGTGAAGCGCGCGGCGCCGGGGCGCTTTGGCGCCGTGGATGCTGCCGCGGGGCTCTCCGCGGATGGTCGCGCCGTGGTGTGGATGGTGGATGGGCGGCCGGGTGGCTTCCTCTATCGCTTCCTGTCGGATGGGGCGGCCGGGTCGTCGGCGCTGGATGCGGGCCGGATGGCGGCGGCTCGGATCGACGCGAATGGTTCCCTGCGCTGGCTGCCGCTGGCCGAGGGCGATCCCTTCGCCGCCGCGCGCGGTGCGGGCGCGACGCCCTTCGACGAGCCCTGGGCGGTGGCCTTCGACGCGCAGCGGCGGCGACTCTGCGTCGCGGCACGCGGCGGGGCAGGGCAGGTCGTGGCCCTCCGCGCGGCGGCGGGGGATGTGGCGTCGGAAACCGGCATTGCCGAGGTGCTGCTGCAAGGCCGCGAGGCGCCGCCCCAGCAGCCGGCCCGGCGCGGCGATCCCGCGGCGCCGGCCCCGGCTTGGCCCTGGGCGCCGGCCTCGCTGGCCTTCGATCCCGATGGCGCATTGCTGGTCGGCACGGATCGTGGTGCCCGCCCCGGCGCGCTGCCCGAGGCGCTGTACCGCGTGCCGACCGACGGCGCCGGCAAGGGTCAGCCCAGCCTGTTGATGGCGATGCCGGTTGGCGCGGCGGCGTCCGGGGCCGCGGTCGCGGTGGATGGCACGCTGCTCGCGGCAGTGGCGCATCCCGGCGCGGTGCCGGGGGCGAGCTGGGCCAATCCGGCGACACGCTGGCCAAGCTTCCGGCCGGGTGAACCGCCGCGCAGCACGGTGATGCAACTGGCGCGGTAGGTCGGAGGGCTTTGCCCATAGGCGCGGAGATCAGCGTCGGCGGTTGGATCAGGGAGGGGCGCCGCCCCTCCCCGAACCCCACCTTGGCAAAGGCCGAAGGGCCTTTGCAAACCTCCACTTGGCTTCGGGCATCGCGGTCAGAATGAACACCGGGGCCTGCTCCTGCGCCCGAAGCGCGCTTGGCGGGTCCTGCCCGGCGCCAAGTGCCGGCGGTCCAGGCCATACAATGGCCTGGCGGGGTGAGGTCCGGAGAGGGGCGGCGCCCCTCTCCGGTCGACCGTCGCGCGACTAGGGCAGAGCCCCTCCCGTCCGCTACTGCGGCGTCCGCTGCAGCGTCGCGAGGTCGAATCCTTCCCGCCGCGCGATCGCGACCGCGGCGTCATACGCCGCCGGTGCCATCTGCGGCGTGCGGGACAGGATCCACAGGTAGTCCCGCCCCGGCGCGCCCACCACCGCCCAGCGATAGTCGGGATCGAGCCCGATCACCCAGTAGTCGCCGTAGAACGGCCAGAAGAAGCTTACCCTCAGCCGGTCATTGCCCGGGGAGGCACTGTAGGCCGTGCCTTCCGCCACCTCCTCCCGCCCATTGGCGAGGGCGTTGCGGCAGCGATTCACCACGCTGATCTTGCCATCCGGCCGCGTGGAATAGGTCGCCGTGGTGTTTTCGCACCGGATGCGGGAGGAGTCCTGGAAGCGGGTCGGGAAGCGCGCGATCTCGTACCAGGTTCCGACGTAGCGGTTCAGTTCCACCCGGCCGACGGTCTTCGGCGTATCCGGCCCCGGCTGCGGCACGCAGGCGGTCATGCCGAGGAGGGCCAGGGCGAGCAGGGAACGGCGCATCTCATTCTCCGGGCAGGGTTCCCGCCGGCAGCCCCCGGACATGGTCCAGGATACCGCCGGCGGTGGTCACCCACACAACGTCGCGATGCGCCGCGAGATGCATCAGCGCCCGCCGCAATTGCCGCAAGCGATAGGGCTGGCCGACCAGGTAGGGGTGCAGGGCGATGCCCATCACCTGCGGCAGGCCGTCGCGGGTCTGGTGCAGGCGCTCGTCGAAATCGTCGATGATCATCTCGGCGAACTGCTCCGCGCCGTCCTTGCGGCCGACGATGGCGGGGATGTCGTTGACCTCCTGGGGGTAGGGGATGGCGAGCAGCCTCCCCGCCCGCGTCCGCTTCCAGACCGGGGCATCGTCGGCGCACCAGTTGAGCGTATAGGCATAACCCGCCTCGGCCAGCAGATCGGGGGTGACGTGCGACTCGGCGATCCAGGGGGAGAGCCAGCCGCGCGGGGCCTTGCCTTCCTGGGCCAGGATGGCGGCGGTGCTTTCCCCGATCAGGGCCCGTTCCTCGGCCTCGGGCAGCACCGATTGGCGTTCGGAATTGGTCCGGCCGTGCCCGGCGATTTCGTCGCCGCGGGCGCGGTGGGCGGCCACCAGCGACGGCGCGTAGTCGTACATCGCGCTGTTCAGCAGCACGGTCGCCGGCAGGCCCGCTTCGTCGAGCAGTTCGATCAGCCGCCAGGCGCCGACGCGGTTGCCGTAGTCCCGCCAGGCGAAGTTCAGCACGTCCGGCTGCGGCCCACCCGGGGCGAGCTCGGCCCCCAGCCCCTCGCCGAAGGCGAAGTGCTCCAGGTTCACCCCGAGATAGACGGCGAGCTTCCGCCCGCCCGGCCAGTCATAGGGCGTGCGTTCCGGCCAGGGGTGGTAGTCGTAGCGGCCATGGGTCGGGAGCATAGGGCACCTCCTGCCCTCCCGTGATGCCGGGGGGCCACGGCGCGGGCAAGTCGTGCGCTCTCGATTTCGGCGGGCGATCATCTCGGCTAGAAGGCGCCCATGTCATCTTCCGACCCGGCCGCCGAGGCTGGCGCCGCCGCCTTCCTGAGACACGAGGCGCGGGCCGAGCGCAGGCGGCTCCTCCCGCCCGTGCTGATAGGCCTTGGCATCGTCGCCTGCGGCATCGCCCAGGCGCTGTTGGTCGCGCGGCTGCTCGCGACCGTGCTGGGGCGGGGCGATGCCGGCTGGGGCGATCTCGCCGCCGCGGCGGGGATCGCGCTGCTCGCGGCCGCGCTTGGCATGGCGCAGGAACGCGCCCAGGTCGCGGCGGGGGAAGGGATCAAGGCGCGGCTGCGCGCCGCGGTCTTCGGGCGCCTGCTCGCCGCCGGCCCGGCCGATGACCGCGCCGTGGGGCAGAAGAGCGCCCTGGCCGTCGAATCCATCGAGGCGATGGAAGGCTATTTCGCCCGCTGGCAGCCGGCCGCGATGCTCGCGGTACTGGGGCCGTTGCTGGTCGCGGTCGTGGCGGCGATCGCCGATCCGCTGAGCGGGGCGATCCTGCTGGGCTGCGGCCTGCTCGTGCCGGTGGTCCAGGCGATGGCGGGCATCGGCGCGGCACAGGCGAGCCGGCGGCAGTTCGCCGCGCTGCAGCGCCTGTCGGGGCGCTTCCTCGACCGCATGCGCGGGCTTCCGGTGCTGGTGCTGTTCAACCAGCAGGAGGCCGAGGCCAGCCGCCTCGGCGCCGCGGCGGAAGAACTGCGGCGGCGGACCATGCGCGTGCTGCGCGTGGCCTTCATCGCCAATGGCGCGATGGAACTGATCATCGCCGTGGCATTGGCCTCGCTGGCCTATCATCACGGCGCGCTGGTGCGGGGGACCCATGCGGCACCCGTGACGGCATTGTTCACCCTGCTGCTCGTGCCGGCCTTCTTCGCACCGCTGCGGGCCTTCTCCGCCGCCTATCAGGACCAGTTCGCGGCGCGCGCCGCGGCAGCGGAGCTGGCGCCGCTGCTCGACGCGCCGGAAGCCGAGGGCCTGCTGCTGGAGGAAGTGCCGCCGAAGGTCACACTCACCTTCCAGGACGTCACGCTCTCCTATGCGCCGGACCGGCCGCCGGCGCTGGATGGCCTGTCCTTCCGCGTCACGCCGGGGGAGACGCTGCTGCTCACCGGGGCTTCCGGCGCCGGCAAGACCTCGGTGCTGCGGATTCTGATGGGTTTCCGCCGCCCCGATGGCGGGCGCGTCGCGATCAACGGACGCGACGCGATGCTGCTGAAGCCGGCGGAGCTGCGGCGCCTGTCCTCCTATGTCGGCCAGCGCGCCTTCCTGTTTCGCGGCACGATCCGGGAGAATATCCGCTTCGCGCGCCCCGATGCCGACGACGCCGCCGTCGAGGCCGCCGCCCGCAACGCCCAGGTGATGGAATTCACCGCCGAGCTGCCGCAGGGCCTCGATACGCCGGTGGGAGAGGGCGGCTTCGGTCTGTCGGGGGGGCAGGCGCAGCGCGTGGCCGTCGCCCGCGCCTTCCTGCGCGACACGCCGCTGGTGCTGCTGGACGAGCCCACCGCGCATCTCGACCCGGGCACGGAGGCGGCGGTGCTCGATGCGATCCGGCGGCTTTGCGTCGGGCGCACCGCGATCGTCGCGACCCATGCGCGCGCCGCGCGCAACGCCTTCGGTCGCGTGCTTCAACTGGAAGCGGGCCGCGTCATCGGCGCCCGCATGGCGGGTGACTGATGCGATCTGACCTGATGCGCGTCCTGGGTCTGTGGCGCGGCCAGACGGGATGGCTCGCGGCCGGGATCGTCGTCTCGGTCCTCTCGGCGCTGGCCGGGGTGGCGCTGCTGGTGCTCGCGGCGCGGGTCATCTCAGCCGCCGTGGCACAGGGCGCGGGCACGCCGGTGCTGGCGGCCGGCTTCGGCCTCGCCGCGCTGATCTGGCTGCGGCCGGTGATGCTGTTCCGCCCCGTGGCGCGGTACCTTGAGCGGCTGGTGACGCATGAGGCGACCTTCCGGGCGCTGGCGCAGACCCGCATCTGGTTCTTCCGGCGGCTCGCCGCGCGCCTGCCGTCGGGGCTGGGGCTGCGGCGTGCGGGGGACCTGCTGGGGCGCCTGGTCGCGGATGTCGAGGCTCTGGACGGGCTCTATCTGCGCGTGATCGTGCCGGCGGTCGCGTCGCTCGCCGTGGTGGTGGCGATGGCTCTCGCGGTCGGCGTCGCGGCGCCGGGGCTGGCGGCGATCCTTGTCGTGCCGCTGCTGGTCGCGCTGGTGCTGCCGCTGCTGCTCGCCCCCGGCGCGGCGCGGGAAGGCGTGGCGGTCGCCGAGGCGCAGGGCGCGCTGCGCAGCGCCGCCGTCGAACCGCTTACCGGCATCGAGGACACGCTCGCCGCCAATGGCGAGGCCCGCGCGGCGACGCGCGTCGCCACGGCGGGGCAGGCGCTGGCGGGGGCACAGTCGCGTCTCGCGCGCCGGGGCGCGCTGGGCGGCGCGATGGGATCGCTGCTGACCCAGGCGGCGCTGCTGGGCACGCTGGCCTGGGCGCTTTCGGCGCGCGACAGCGCGGTGGCGACGGGGCTGGTGGCGGTGTTCCTCGCCATCGCCGCGGCCGAGGTCTTTGGGCTGATGCCGCGCGCGGGGGCGGTGCTCGCCGCCGCCGCGGCCGGCGCGCGGCGGCTGTTCGAGGCGGCGGACACGCCCGAGCCGGTGCCCGATCCCGTTGCGCCGGCGGCGCTGCCCAAGGGCCATGCGCTGCGCCTGTCGGGCGTGACCTTCGCCTGGGCGCCCGACCGCGCACCGGTCTTCGAGGGGCTGGACCTCGATGTGCCGGAAGGTGCGCGGGTGGCGCTGCTGGGGCCGTCGGGGACGGGGAAGTCCACCCTCGCCGGGCTGCTGCTGAAATTCGCCGCGCCGCGGGACGGCACCATCACCCTGGGTGGGACCGACATCGCGACGCTGGCGGCCGCCGACCTGCGCCGCCGCATCGCCTGGCTGACGCAGGATGCGCGGCTGTTCGACGACAGCATCGCGGCCAATCTGCGCCTCGCGGCGCCGGAGGCGAACGAGGCCGAGCTGTGGCGCGCACTGGATCGCGCCAGGATCGGCGATCTCGTGCGCGGCCTGCCTGACGGGCTGGAGACGCCCTGCGGGGAGGGCGGATCGCGCTTCTCGGGCGGCCAGGCGCGGCGCATCGCACTGGCGCGGACGCTACTGTCGCCGGCGCCGGTGCTGATCCTCGACGAGCCGGCGGCGGGGCTGGATGCCGATACGGAACGCGCCTTCCTGGCGACACTGGATGAGGCGACGGCCGGGCGGACCGTCATCCTGATCGTGCATCGGCTGATCGGGGTGGAACGGCCGACCCGCATCCTGCGGCTGATCGGCGGGCGGGCGATTCCCGCGGCGGGCTGATCGGCGGGGGCACCCCTTCCGGCTTCTGCGCGGTTGGGCTTGCCTGACCCCACGCTTCGGGCGGATCATGCGCGCCTGACCGAAGGCGGGCGCCATGACCCGCTGCGCAGGCGGAGGAAACGACATGAACCGTGGCTTCACGCGCCGGACGGCGCTGACGGCTGGCGCTGGCCTACTCGCGGCGCCGCCGATCGTCCGGCAGGCCAATGCCCAGTCCCAGTTCGATTGGAAACGATTTGCCGGCGAACGGATCGAGGTCAGCCTGACCGCGAACCCGCGCAGCACCATCCTGATCCAGAACCAGCGTGAATTCGAGGACATGACGGGCATCCGCGTGGGTGCCGAGCAGATCCCCGAACAGCAGCACCGCCAGAAATTCGCGATCGAGTTCGCCTCGGGCCGGCCATCCTTCGACGTGGTGGGCATCTCGCTGCACGTGAACAAGCGCCAGGTCGGCAAGGCACGCTGGTGCACCGACATCCGCGCCCTGATGGCGGACCCGACCATCACCGCGCCCGATTTCGACTTCGCGGATTTCGGAGAAGGGGCCGTCGCCTACTCGACCCAGTCCGATGGCCGGATGGATACGCTGCCGGAGTTCACCGACTACTTCATCCTCTACTACAACAAGGAATTGCTGGCGGCGAAGAACATCGCCCCGCCCACGACCTTCGACGAGATGTACGAAAGCGCGCGGCGGCTGAACGATCCGTCCCGCCAGATCTACGGCAATGTCGGGCGCGGCCTGCGCAACGCGAATGTGGTGCTGTGGTCGTCCTTCCTGCTCGGCACGCAGCAGCGCGACTGCCTGGATGCGCAGCGCCGGCTGATCACCGACAGCGCGGACGCCATCTGGGCCGGTGAGTACTACAAGAAGCTGCTGCGCGACTGCTCGCCCCCCGGCGTCTCCGGCTTCAACTGGAACGAAAGCCAGACCAGCTTCATGCAGGGCCGCGCCGGCTTCTGGCTGGATGGCGTGGGCTTCGCCGCGCCGCTCGAGGACCGCACGCGGTCGCGTGTTGCCGGGAAGGTCGGGTATGCCGTCGTGCCGCGCGGGCCGGCGCATCACCACTGCGCCATGTTCGGCACCGCCTTCGGCATCGCCGAGCAGTCGCGCAAGAAGGGCGCGGCCTGGATGTACTTGCAATGGGCCTCGGGCAAGCAGAACCAGCTTCGCTACCTGACCTCGGGCGCGGGCTCGCCGGCGCGCACCTCGCCCTATCGCAACGAGGAAGCGATGGCCCAGGCGCGCTTCCCGCGTGAATACTTCACGACGCTGATCGAGAGCGCGCGCGTCAGCCGCCCCGGGCTGCCGGAGATCGTGCCCGTCACCGAGTTCCGCGACACGATCGGCGCGGCGCTCACCAGCACCATCGGCGGCGCCGACGTCGCGACGGAACTGAAGCGCGCGACGGAGGCCTTCCGCCCCGTGCTCGAACAGTCCGAACGCGAGAGCTGAGATCCATGTCGGGCGGCACGGCCACCATCGACAGCGCGGCGGCGGGGGCACCACCCCGCCGCCGGCACAACTACGCGCGCCGCTACTGGTGGTTCGTGGTGCCCTGCGGGGCGGTGGTGCTCGGCACCATCGTCTTTCCCTGGGTCTTCACCCTGTACATGGCGATGCACGACTACAAGCTCGGCGGCGGGCAGGAATGGGTCGGCTTCGCCAACTACCGCAAGCTCGTCTCGGATGAGCGCTTCCTGCTGTCGATCCTGCGCACGCTGTACTTCACCGCGCTGTCGGTGGTGATCCCGATGGTGCTCGGGCTGCTCGCCGCGCTCGCTTTCGCACGGAAATTCCCGTTGCGGGGACTGGCGCGGACCATCTTCATCCTGCCGATGATGGCGACGCCCGTCGCCGTCGCGCTGGTCTGGACGATGATGTTCCATCCGCAGCTCGGCGTCCTGAACTGGCTGCTGCAACAGGTGGGGCTGCCGCCCTCGATGTGGGTCTATGCGCCCGACACCGTTATCCCGACGCTGGTGATGGTGGAGGTGTGGCACTGGACGCCGCTCGTGATGCTGATCCTGCTCGGCGGTCTCGCCTCGCTGCCGGTCGATCCCTATGAGGCGGCGAAGATCGACGGGGCCAATGCCTGGCAGGCCTTCCGCCACATCACGCTGCCGCTGCTCGCACCCTTCATCGTCGTCGCGCTGATCATCCGCACCATCGATGCGCTGAAGGCCTTCGACACGATCTACGTCATCACGCAGGGCGGACCGGGCACGGCCAGCGAGACCATCAACATCTTCCTCTATTTGCAGGCCTTCGCTTACTACAACCTCGGCTACGCTTCGGCCGTGGTGGTGGTGTTCTTCGCCATCATCATCCTGCTCGCGATGGTGCTGCTCTGGACCCGCGCGCGGGTGAAGGACGCGTGATGCGCAAGGTGAAGCGCCTCGCCGAGAATATCGGCTTCGGCTTCGGCGTGGTGGTGCTGGTCGCGCCCGCCATCATGGTCTTCCTGTGGATGCTGTCGCTGTCGCTCAAGACCGAGCTCGACAACACCGACTATCCGCCGGTCTTCATCCCGAACCCGCCGGTGTTCGACAACTTCGTCGCGGTGTTCCAGCGCAACGACTTCCTGAAATACGCGATCAACTCGGTGATCGTGTCCTTCAGCGCGACGGGGCTCGCCATCCTGCTCGGCGTACCCGCGGGGTATGGCATCGCGAAGATGCGGGCGACCAAGGCGGCGGTGGTCATCCTGATCGCGCGCATCACGCCGGGGCTGTCCTACCTGATCCCGCTGTTCCTGCTGTTCCAGTGGATCGGGCTGACGGGCACGCTCGCGCCCATCGTCATTACGCACCTCGTGATCACCGTGCCGATCGTGGTGTGGATCATGATGGGCTTCTTCGAGGGGCTGCCGGCGGAGCTCGAGGAAGCCGCGCTGGTGGACGGCGCGACGATCTGGCAGGCCTTCCGCCATGTCGCGATGCCGCTGGCCAAGCCGGGGATCACGGTGGCGACGATCCTCGCCTTCATCTTCTCCTGGAACAACTTCATCTTCGCGATGGTGCTGGCGGGTCGCGAGACGCGGACGCTGCCCGTCGCCGTGAACAACATGCTGACCTTCGAGCAGATCTCCTGGGGACCGCTTTCGGCCGCGGCGCTGCTGGTGACGGCACCGGTGCTGCTGCTGACCCTGCTGGCGCAGAAGCAGATCGTCGAAGGGCTGACCGCGGGTGGCGTGAAAGGCGGCTGATCGCGTTTGCAGACGGGCGCTGGCATGCCTATCTTTTCCGGCAGGTCAAGGAGGATCGCCATGTCCCTGCACCGCATCCCCGTCGCCGTCCGGTTCATGATCATGCACGGGTTGATCGGTTTCGGCCTGTCCGCCCTGTTCGTGGCGGCGGTGCTTTGGGCCGATCCTGGCGGGGTAGGCGGCCTGATCCTGAAGCATGGCGGCATCCCCGTGGTGACGATGCTGTGGTTCTTCTCGGGGCTGACCTTCGGGTCGGTGCAGATCGGCGCTGCGGTCATGCTGTGCGACGGGCGCGATGAGCCGCCGCGCGGCCGGCGCCAGCGCCTTCAGGCGGCACCGATTCCCATCCCCGTGCCGGTCCGCGCGAGGCGCTGACCCGCTATCCCGGGCAGGGCGCTGGACGGGGCGGCCGGGAGGGGCCAGAAATTGGTCCCTCGCAGCCGCTGAAGGAAATGCCCCATGGAGAACACGGAAGAGATCTGGCGCCTGGTCGATGCCAAGGCGCCGGATGCCATCGAACTCGCCGATCGCGTCTGGGGCACGCCCGAACTCTGTTACGCCGAATTCAAGTCCTGCGCCGCGCATACGGAACTGCTGGAACAGCACGGCTTCCGCGTGACGAAGAACGTCGCCGGCATCCCGACCGCCGTGATGGGCGAGGCGGGCGAGGACGGCCCGGTCATCGCCATCCTCGGCGAATACGACGCCCTGCCGGGCCTTTCCAACGAAGCCGGCATTGCCGAGCACACCCCGCTGCCCGGTGACGGGTCGGGCCATGGCTGCGGTCACAACCTGCTCGGCGCGGCATCGCTGCTGGCCGCTTCGGCGGTGAAGGACTGGCTGGCGGAGAACGGGGTCAAGGCCCGTGTCCGCTACTACGGCTGCCCGGCGGAAGAGGGCGGCGCGGCCAAGGGTTTCATGGTCCGCGATGGCGTCTTCGAGGACGTCGATATGGCGATCTGCTGGCACCCGGCGGCGTTCACGGGCGTCAACGAGGCGGTGTCGCTGGCGAATACCCGCATCGACTTCACCTTCGCCGGCCGCTCGTCGCACGCCGCCGCGGCCCCGGAGCTTGGGCGCTCGGCGCTCGACGCGGTGGAGCTGATGAATGTCGGCGTGAACTACATGCGCGAGCACATGCCGTCCGACGCGCGCATCCACTACGCCTATCTCGATGCCGGCGGGATCGCGCCGAACGTGGTGCAGGGGCGTGCCACCGTTCGCTACCTGATCCGCGCGCGGGACCTGGTGGGGCTGAACGCGCTGGTCGCGCGCGTGCGCAAGATCGGCGACGGCGCGGCGCTGATGACCGAGACGACCGTCACCACCAAGGTTGTCTCCGCCGTGTCGAACCTGCTCGCCAACACGCCGCTCGAACAGGCGATGTACGACAACATGATGCGCCTGGGCCCGCCGCAGTTCGACGAGGCCGATCGTGCCTATGCGCGCGAGATCCAGGGTACGCTGTCCGATGAGGACATTGCCGTCGCCTTCCGCCGCCACGGGCTGAAGGTCGAGCGCGACAAGCCGCTCTGCGACCAGATCGTGCCGCTGGATTCGAAGGGCGGCGGCGGCGTGGGCTCGACCGATGTCGGCGACGTCTCCTGGGCGGTGCCGATGGTGCAGGCGCGCGGCGCGACCTATGCGATCGGCACGCCGGGGCATTCCTGGCAGCTCACCGCGCAGGGCAAGTCGGGCATCGCGCATAAGGGCCTGGTGCATGTCGCGAAGATCATGGCGGGCACCGCCGTGGACGCGATCATGAAGCCGGAGCTGCTCGCCGCGGCGAAGGCGGACCACAAGGCGCGCACGGATGCGCACCCCTATGTCTGCCCGCTGCCGCCTGACGTGCAGCCGCCGATCAAGATGTCGGCCGAGTGATGACGAAGGTCGCGCTGATCACCGCGGGCGGGTCCGGCATGGGCGCCGCCGCCGCGCGGCGCCTCGCGGCGGATGGCTTCGCGGTCGGCGTGCTGTCCTCCTCCGGCAAGGGGGAGGCGCTCGCTGCCGAGCTGGGCGGGATCGGCGTGACCGGGTCCAACCAGTCGAATGACGACCTGAAGCGCCTGGTCGATGAGGCCATGGCGCGCTGGGGGCGCATCGATGTGCTGGTCAACAGCGCGGGGCACGGGCCGCGCGGGCCGATCCTCGACCTGACGGATGAGGACTGGCATCGCGGGCTCGACGTCTACTTCATGAATGTGGTGCGGCCGACGCGGCTGGTCGCGCCCATCATGGTCGCGCAGAAGGGCGGGGCGATCGTCAACATCTCGACCTTCGCGGCCTTCGAGCCCGATCCGGCCTTTCCGACCTCGGGGGTCTTCCGCGCCGGGCTCGCGGCCTATGCGAAGCTGTTCGCTGACAAATACGCGGCGGACAATGTGCGCATGAACAACGTGCTGCCTGGCTTCATCGACAGCCTGCCGGTCCGCCAGGAACGGCTGCCGACGATCCCCATGGGCCGCTACGGGCGCATGGAGGAAATCGCGGCGACGGTGGCGTTCCTGGCGTCGGAAGGCGGCGGATACATCACCGGGCAGAACATCCGCGTCGATGGCGGGATCACCCGGGCGGTGTGAGCGAGGGTCGGAGGGGCGCCCCCCCTCCCAGCCACCCCGCCAGGCTACCGCGCCGCCTGGACCGCCGGTACCAGGCGCCCGCGTCAGACCTTGCCCGCGTAGGACTTCGCCATGCCATCGCCCGGATCGGCCTGCGGACCGTAGGGCATGATCGGGTAGCGCAGCCCGGCCTTCGACAGGCCGAGCAGGCCTTCGACCGCGACGGCAAGGTCCGCCGGCGGCAATGCCATCAGCATCTCGTCATCGGCGACACCGCCATAGCGCCGTTCGGCGTAGCAGGGGATGGAGAGCGACGGTGCGCGGTCGCGCAGCGCGCGGCCCCAGGAATCGGCGCAGGCGCTCTCCCCGGTGATGGAGAATTCGAAGCGCTTGTAGTTCTTCCACTGCAGCCCGTTGACGAAGAGGATCATCTGCGCGGGGTTCGCGTAGAACAGGCAGATGTCGGGCGGATCCAGCCGCGCGCTGCGTAGCGGCGAGACGACGAGACCCGAATAGCGTGGCGGGACGCGGGGCATCTCCGCCTGGTGCTTCGCCGCGGCCTCGCGGTTCTGGAACCACACGCCTTCGAACTTCCGGCCGGAGAGATAGAGCTCGGACGGTTCGTTCAGCCCGATCACGCCGCCGCAATTCGAGAATCCCGGCACGTTCTCATGCGTGATGCCGAGCGTGAACCCGGCGATGCGTGCCTGGGTCACCAACTGGCAGGTGGAGAATTTGCGTCCCTCGGCCGGGCGGCGCAGGCCCGGGACCTTCGCCATCTCCTCCGCATCGGCGAAGAGCTTCATGCCGATGGGCAGTGTGCGCAGGCGCAGCAGCTCGGTGAGCTGGCGCCCGAGCTCCGCGATGTGTTTCGCGTCGAGCGCGGGGGCATCCGCGACGGCGGCGACATCATCATTCATGGTCGTTGTTCCTCCTGGCACCGGATGATGCGCCGATGCGGGCAGGAGGCAAGAACGGCTGAAGCCGCCGGTCCGCGCGAACCGACGGCTTCCGACCATGCCGGCACTAGGGGATCAGACGGCCGGCGCGGCCTCCTGGGCCGCGGCCATGGCCGCGAAGGGGCATCCCTGGCCGCGGCGCTGGCGGCGCACCTCGGCGGCGTAGCGGCCGGGCTGATGCTCCTCGGCGCTGGAGGGAATGACGATGCTCTCGCGATACGCATCCCATTCCGCATCGCCCCATTGGGTAAAGGCGTCGGTGGTGGTCGAGGCGTTCATGACCGCGTCGGCATAGGCGAATTGCGGGACGGGCGTGACCTGGAGGATCGGCCGGAGCTGGTTGATCTCGACCGGCGTGTCGGTACGGGTCAGGCGGATATTGGTGAAGAGCGGGCCGAACCACTTGTCGAATTCGACGATGCCCTCGAACTGCTCATAGGCGGCGGGGCGCGGAATATTGGCCGGCGCGCGGGTCAGCAGCGACCAGCCGGGCGCGCAGCGCACAAAGAGGCCCGTCCACATCTGCACCACGCCATGCTCAGGCAGGCCGGTCAGGAAGGGCGGGGAGAAGCCGCGGATGTCCTCCGGCACGCTCTCATCGAAGCGGGCCCGGAAATGCGGGTACTGCACGGCGCCGAGGCCGAGCGGCATCCATTCATGCTCGAGCTCCTCGCAGGTCCAGAGGATCTCGTGGCCGTCCCACATCAGGGAGAAGTCGAGAGGCGCGGTGATGTGCCAGCCATAGCCGGACGCGGAGGTGACCGCATCGCAATAGCGGAAGGCGCGTGTGGGCAGGCCGCCGAGGGCCGATCGGTCCGCGCGTTCGGGCGCCGGGATCCCAGGGATCAGGCGATGGAAGGCGACGATCGGGGGGCGGTCCTGGGACATGTGGTGGGTAGGTCCTTGGTGGCGCGCGGCAGGGAACCAGGGGCGGGGGCTCCACCGGGGAGCCCCCTGCTCCGGAAATCAGGCGCGGCGCATGCCGGCGCCGATGCGGACGGTGCCCTTGTCGGCGACGGAAGCCTTCGGGGTGCGCATGCCAGCGCCGGTGCGCACGGTGCCCTTGTCGGCGACGGAAGCCGGGGTGCGCATGCCGGCGCCGATGCGAACGGTGCCCTTGTCGGCGACGGAAGCCTTCGGGGTGCGCATGCCGGCGCCGGTGCGGACGGCGCCCTTGTCGGCGACGGAAGCCGGGGTGCGCATGCCGGCGCCGATGCGAACGGTG
>JAYSDS010000123.1:0-18673 GCA_041914265.1 Roseomonas sp. | reverse complement strand
GGCGTGCCCGATATTTCGGTGCATTTCTCGCGCCTCGCGGCGGGGGCGGACCGTTGGTCGCCGGCAGTGCGGCTGTCGGACGACCCGACGCGATCCGAGCAGAACCCGCTGCTGTTCAACGCGCCCGATGGCCGGCTGTGGCTGCTGTGGACCGCGCAGGTCTCGGGCAACCAGGATACCGCCATCATCCGCCGCCGTATCTCGGCGGATGGCGGGCGGGGCTGGGGTCCGATCGAGACGCTGTTTGGCGAGCAGCCCGGCTTCGGCACCTTCATCCGCAGCCCGATCGTCGTGCTGGACAACGGCGACTGGCTGCTGCCGATCTGGCGCTGCACGAAGCCGCCGGCGGGCGCCTGGACGGGCGATCTCGACACCAGCTCCGTGATGATTTCCTCCGATGCCGGTGCGACCTGGTCGGAACATGCGGTGCCCGGCAGCACCGGCTGCGTGCATATGAGCATCGTCGATCTGCACGACGGCACCCTCGTCGCCTTCTATCGCAGCCGCTGGGCGGATTCGATCTACGTCAGCCGGTCCTCGGATGGCGGGAGGCACTGGTCCGCGCCGGTGCCGACCGAACTGCCGAATAACAACTCATCGGTGATGGCGACGCGCCTCGCCGATGGGCGGCTCGCCATGGTCTACAACCATTCGAGCGCCGCGGATGCGTCGGATCGGCGCGTATCGCTCTACGACGACATCGGCGGCGATGAGCTGGCGCCTGCCGCGCCGTCCACAGGCCGCAGCGCCTTCTGGGGCGCGCCGCGCGCGCCGATGACGCTCGCCATCTCCGCCGACCAGGGCCGGAGCTGGCCGGTGCGGCGCGACCTCGAAACCGGCGACGGCTACTGCATGACCAACAATTCGAAGGACCGGCTCAACCGGGAATTCTCCTACCCGTCGCTCTGCCAGACGCCGGACGGCATGCTGCACATCGCCTACACCTACTGGCGGCAGGCCATCAAATATGTCCGGGTGAAGCCGGATTGGGCGGGGAGTGCCTCGGCATGACCGCGCTGCATCCATTCGGCGTGTTCAGCGCCGCCCTGACGCCGGTGACCGAGGCGCTCGCGCCCGACCACGCCCTGTTCATTGCCCATTGCAAGCGGCTGCTGGCGGAGGGCTGCGACGGCATCGCCCTGCTCGGCACGACGGGGGAGGCGAATTCCTTTTCCTCGGACGAACGCCGTGCGCTGCTGGAAGCGGTGGTCGGCGCGGGCATCGCGCCCGACCGATTGCTGCCCGGCACCGGCGTTGCCGCGGTGACCGAGACGGTGGCGCTGACGCGCCATGCGCTGTCACTTGGCGTGACCACGGTCGTGATGTTGCCGCCCTTCTACTACAAGGGCGTCACGGAGGACGGTCTCTTCGCCGCTTATGCCGAGGTGGTGGAGCGCGTCGCCGATCCGCGCCTGCGCGTGGTGCTGTACCACATCCCGCAGATGTCGGCGGTGCCGATCCCCTTTCCCGTCATCGAGCGGCTGCGCACCGCCTATCCCGGCGTCTTCACCGGCATCAAGGATTCGGCCGGCGACCTCGCGCATATGGTGTCGCTGGTCGAGACCTTCCCCGGCCTGGCCGTGCTGGCGGGCGCCGATCCGCTGATGTTGCCGCTGCTGCGCAAGGGTGGGGCGGGCTGCATCACCGCGACGTCCAACCTGGTCGCCGCCGATCTTGCCTTTGTCTTTCGTCACTTCGCCGACCCCGCGCAGGCTGCGGAAGTGGAGGCGGCGCAGGCGCGGATCGTCGCCGCCCGCAACCGTGCCTCGCGCTTCGCGCAGATGGCCTCGCTGAAGGCGCTGCTCGCGGATCGCACCGGCGAGGCAGGCTGGCGGCGCTTGCGCCCGCCGCTGCTGTCGCTCTCGGCAGCGGAGGAGAAGGCCCTTCTGGAAGGCTGACGCTGTCAACAGGCCGCCACGATGCAGGGCGGCCGATCGCATGGAGGAAACGATGAATCGACGTCAGATGCTGATCGCGAGCGTGGCGGGGGGCTTCGGCCTGCTGGCCGCCCCCGCCATTCACGCGCAGGGCGCCTGGCCGCATGGGCGGCCGATCCGCGTGATCTGTCCCTGGCCGCCCGGCGCCGCGAATGACGCGCTGGCGCGGCTGCTGGCGCAGCGGTTGCAGGACAAGCTCGGCGCCACCGCGGTGGTGGAGAACCGCACCGGCGGCGCCGGCCTGGTCGGCACAACCGCCGTGCTGCAGGCGCCGCCCGACGGATTCACCCTGCTGGCTTCGGCCTTCAACACGGCAGTCATGCCGCTGGTGCTGAAGGGTGCGACCTTCGATCCGCAGCGCGACCTCGAGGTGATGGCGCGCACGGCGCAGGCGCCGCTGGTGATGGTGATCAGCGGGCAGCGCCCGCAACGGACCCTGGCCGAGGTGATCGCCGCGGCGAGGGAGAAGCCGCGCGACTGGAGTTTCGCCATCTCCTCGCTTGGCTCGGCCGGGCATCTCGCGACCATCGAGTTCAACCGCCGCACCGGCGTCGAGATCGACATGGTGACCTATCGCGGCACGCAGCCGGCGCTGACGGATCTGATGGGCGGTAGCACGCAGCTCCTCATCGATCCGAGCTTCGCGTTGCTCCCGGCGACGGGGGATGGACGGATCCGTGCCCTCGGCATCGCGACCGCGCAGCGCTCGAGCCTCGCGCCGGATGTCCCGACCATGGCCGAGGCGGGACTGCCCGACTACCGCTTCCAATCCTGGTACGGGGTTTGGGCACCGAAGGGCACGCCGACCGAGATCAACCAGCGCGTCAATGCGCTGATGCAGGAAACGATGCGCGACCCCGCCATCGTCGAGCGCCTGAAGAACCAGGTCCTCGAACCGGTGACGGAAAGCATCGAGGAGACGCGGCGCTTCATTGGCGCGGAGATCACCCGCGCCACTGAGCTGCTGCGCAGCGTCAATTACCAGCCCGAGTGAGGGAGACGGATCCCCTGGGGTTCTCCGCAGGCGCGATCGCGCCTGCGGCCAAACATGCGCGTCACGTCGTCAGGTCACTGGTCCGACCCAGGTGTTCGGTCACGGGACATGCGCACGGATCATCGGTCAGGCCATGCTCGTCTTCGATGGTCGTGACGATGATGCTCTCTGCCGCCATCGGGTGTTCGCGCCTCAGCGCCGGGCCGGGCAACTGATGATCAGATGGCCACGCTTTCGCGCATGCTCAGGACAGCCCCCACGAAGAAGCAGGCTGCGCCGATCAGCAGATGGACGATTGAGATCGTCATGACCCATGCTGGCTCCGCGCCGCTCGGGACATAGGCGAGAATGGCCGCGGTCATGAAGGCAATGCAGCCGATCAGGTTCACGAACACGATCTGCCAGGACAGATCCCTCGGCCGCCAGCTCCAGTAGCGATCTCCCGCTTCGATATAGGCGAGGTAGCCCGAGACGAGGAACAGCACCGAGCCGATGAGGTCTGGGGCCCAGACCGCCGCATCCTGGACGTACCATGCCGGTGCGGCGATGACGGCATTGAAGGTGCTGGCGTTGAACGCCACCGTTCCGACGAACTGCGTGAAGGTGCTCAGCCAGCCTGGGCTGTGCGGATGCCAGCCGATCAGCGACACATGTCGTTCGCGAGGCATACCGGGATCGACGGTGAAGGCGCGCGCATTCGCCGCCTGGAAGTGCTGCAGATAAGCCGCGATCGTGAACGGGATCGAGCCGAGGAAGAAGACGATGTTGGTCCAGAAGGCCGAAGGCTGCCACGGGCTCGCCGGGACCAGGCTCATCACGCTGCCCAGCATGAAGAGAAAGGCACCGAGGGCGAAGATCGCCCCGATGCTCCAATTGTAGCGCCTGCCCTGCCAGAAGGGCGGAATCGTCGCATCCAGAGCGCGGGCAGCGAGGTTCAATCCCTTGCGATGCTGCCGCGCGAGCCAGTCGATGCGCCGGCCGGCCACCGTGAAGCGCCGGCGCGTGACGAAGGGCCAGGGCCCTTCGAACTGGATCTGCATCCCGCCCGGATGGATGAGGTGGCCGCGCATGCGGGCGTGGACGCCTAGGCCGTCGCTTTGCCTCGCAGCGCCTCGGTGGCATCGGCCGGGCCATCGGCGAGCTTCTGCAACGGGATCACGCCGGGTGTCGTTGTGCCCGCCAGTGCCGCCAGATCGAAGCGCGTGAAGTTCAGGTCGGTGTAGCTCCGCACGAAGAAGAGCTTGCGATCGAGGTCCGACAGGCTGGTCCAGCTCGTGAACTCCGTCGCATAGGGCGCTGCGCTGCCCTGTGCCAGACCCTTCACTTCCAGATGGCCGCCGCCTTGCTCAGGATAGTCGATGGTGATGCCGCGCGGCCGATCGAAGTTGTTCATGATGTGCGCCAGCGTCAGGACGGCGAGATCCGGCGATGCGGCCTTCTCCGCGAACTGCGCATGGTAGGCGGCGCGGACGAAACGG
Organism: Roseomonas sp.; assembly: GCA_041914265.1. Lineage (GTDB taxonomy): Bacteria > Pseudomonadota > Alphaproteobacteria > Acetobacterales > Acetobacteraceae > Neoroseomonas. Next base: position 14,264 of record JAYSDS010000123.1, on the reverse strand, counting down.
CCGACCGAGGTGTTGGACGCCGGCAGCCCGGCCGTGGCAATGCCCGAATCCGGCTGGACAGCCTTGTAGCCGCCGAAGGTGGCGCTCGACCGGTCGACATTCGACAGGAAGGTGTAGTTGTCGAGGTTGGTCAGGTGCCAGTCGAATTTCGGCCCGTTGGTCATGACGCCCACGGGATTGTCGTAGACGGTCATCGTGCCGTGATCGAACTCGATCACCGCCGAGGCGCCGGTGCTGTCATGCACGACATAGTGGAAAGGCGATTCGACGCCGCCGAGAAGCTGGAGGGGCTGCAGCATCACCGGTTGCGCGGCGAGCGCCGCCTTCACTTCGGCGACGGTGGCGAACTGGCCGAGCGCCCAGGCACCGAGATCGGATGCCGAGAGCACCGCACGCGTGGCATCGACCGCAACCTGCTTGCCCGCCGCCGAAGGGTAGGAGAGCAGGCTGAAGGTCAAGCCCTGGTCGTTGAGGCCTTCCAACACCTTGAGGTCGCCGATGGTCAGTGGCGCCGCGGCTGTCGGCACCCGAGCGGGCATGGCGACGGCAATGAGGCCGTAGCGTGCGGTAAAGGTCAGCGGCGGATGGCCGGGGATGTCGGAACGGGTCTCGAAGCCTGCCGGCAGATGGAGAAGCTGGTAGGGAAGATCGACGGTGAGTTCGAGCGTACGGCCAAAATATGCCTTGCCGGCCGCGTCCTTGTATCCGAGCGAAGTGCACATCGTTGTCGGGTCCTCAGCGCTGGGTTCGACGGGTGGGTCAGGAGTGGCTGAAGCCACTTGCCTCCGCGGCGGTCATGGGCCGCGTGACCGGGTGTTGCTCGAAGAAGGCGATGGCCCGCTTCATGTCGTTGATCAGCAGCGTCGCCAGGTCGAAGCTGACGCCGTGCCGCACCAGGATGCGCTGGATCACGAGATCCTGCCGGTTCGCCGGCATGGAGTAGGCCGGCACCTGCCAGCCGCGGCTGCGCAGCCGGTCGGCGAGGTCGTAGAGCGTGTAGCCGCCGATGCCCGCGGCATCCTTCAGCTTCCAGCACAGCGCGGGAATGCCCGTCTGGCTGTCGCCGTCGAACAGGATCTCGAAGGGGCCGAGTGCCGCGATCTCCCGCGCCAGGTACTGCGCCGTCGCGTAGCAGGCATTGTGGACCTTGGCGTAGCCTTCGCGGCCGAGGCGCAGGAAGTTGTAGTACTGCGCGATCACCTGCCCGCCGGGGCGCGAGAAGTTCAACGCGAAGGTCGGCATGTCGCCGCCCAGGTAGTTGACGTTGAACACCAGCTCCTCCGGCAGGTCCTTCGCCTCGCGCCAGACCACCCAGCCGACGCCGAGCGGTGCGAGGCCGAATTTGTGGCCCGAGGTGTTGATCGACTTCACGCGCGGCAGGCGGAAATCCCAGGCGAGATCCGGCGCGCAGAAGGGTGCGAGGAAGCCGCCGCTCGCCCCGTCCACATGGATCGGGATGTCGAGGCCGGTCTCGGCCTGCAGCCGGTCGAGCGCGTCGCTCACTGCCTTCACCGGCTCGTACTGGCAGGTGAAGGTCACGCCCAGCGTCGGCACGACGCCGATCGTGTTCTCGTCGACGCGCTTGATCACTTCCTCCGCGCTCATGATGAGGCGGTCGCCCTCGAGCGGGATCTCGCGCAGTTCGACGTCGAAGTAGCGGGCGAATTTGTGCCAGCAGATCTGCACCGGCCCGCAGATCAGGTTCGGCCGGTCGGTCGGCTTGCCGGCGGCCGCGCGCGCCTTGCGCCAGCGCCACTTCATCGCCAGGCCGCCGAGCATCGCGGCCTCGGAGGAGCCCACCGTCGAACAGCCGAGCGCGCCGGCCGGGTCGGGCGACCGCCACAGATCGGCGAGCATGGCCACGCAGCGCGCCTCGATCTCCGCCGTCTGAGGGTACTCGTCCTTGTCGATCATGTTCTTGTCGATCGACAGGTTCATGAGGTCGTGGATCTCGTCATCGACCCAGGTCTGGCAGAAGGTCGCGAGATTCTGGCGCGAATTGCCGTCGAGCATCAGCTCGTCGCGGACCGCGGCGAAGACATGGCGCGGATCCCGCTCCGTGGCGGGAAAGACCGATTTCGGCAGCGCCGCCGCCAGGTCCGTGGCCGAGTAGACATCATCGATGGCCGCATCCCGCGCCGTCGTCTTCGAGCGATCCGATGTCACGTCCAATCCAGCTCCCTGATGCGGCGGAACAGGCTGGTCCCGCCGAGTGGTGATCATGCTGCGCGGTGCCGCTGGTTCTTCCTCCCATGAGCGGTTGCGCCCGTGAAGCCGGGATCGCAAGCCGCTGCATCGCCGGATCACGGTGCGCGCCCATCAAGGCACCGCATCGCGGGAGGTCATGGCACCGACGACGAAGGCGAGATTCGCCGCACCGATCAGCGCCGCGGCGTGCGCTTCGGCCTGGGCCTGACGCGCATCGAGCAGGCCGCTATCGGCGGCGGTCGCGGCCGTAACCGTGCCCACCCCGTTCCTGTAGGCAGCGAGCGCGGCGTCATAGGTGGTCGAGGCGGCGGAGGCGAGGGCGCTCGCGGCGCGGTGGGATTCAAGCGCGGTCCGCAGCGCGTTGCCGGCCACAACGATCTCGTTCACCGCAGCGGTCTGCGTGCGGCGGAAGGTGTTCTCGGCCGCGGCCGCCTGCGCTTCTGCTTGTCGCAGCCGCGCGATTCGCAGGCCGGAATCATAGAGCGGCACCGTCGCACCGAACAGCACGCCGGACCCTGTCGCCTGCTGGCCGATGGTCGGCAGGCCGCTGGCGTTGAAGCTGCCCTGGCCGGATGCCAGGGCGCCGGCGACGAAGACGCTGGGCAGGAACTCCGCCCGCGCCGCGGTGATACCGGCATTGCTCGCCTGCAGCGCCTGGTAGCTCGCCATCACGTCGGGGCGGCGGGCAAGGGCGAGGCGGACCATGTCGTCGAGTGGCACGTCCGGCGCGTCGGGAAGGTTGCGTTGGCCCACATCGTCGATCTGCAGCCGCAAGGTCGGCGTGACGCCCATGGCGGTGATCAGCGCCTGATGCGTGTCGCGCTCCTGGCCTTCGGCCTGCACCCGGCGCAACTCGGACTGCGCCACCTGCTGGCGGGCCTGCGCGACCTCGACGCTTGTCGCGAGGCCGCGCGCCTGTCGCGCCTCGGCGGCAGCGCGGATGGCAATGCTGTTGCGCAGCGCCTCACGCGCGATACGGGCCCTGGTGACGGCGGCACCATGGACATAGTAGGCGCGGGTGACGTCGAAGATCAGCTTTTGATGCTCGGCGTTGAACAGGACGTTCGCGGCGACGGCGCCATGGCGCGCCGCTTCGGCGAGCGCCGCGCGGCGGCCGAAGTCGAAAAGCAGCCATTGCAATGCGATCGAGGGAGAGATGCCCTCCGTCGTCGTCTCGAAATAGCGCTGCGTTCCGATCGGCAGGGGCAGTGGTGTTGAAACGGTCTGCCGGCCACCGATCACATTGGCGGTGATCACCGGCAGGAAGGTCGCCTCGACCATGCCCACGGCGAGAGCGGCCTCTCTTGCGCGTTGCCAGGCGGCACGGGTGGCTGGGTTGTTGCGCTGTGCGACGTCGATCAGTTCCGGCAGGCGGTAGCGGCGCTGGAGGTCGATGTCGGGCGGCGCGGCCAGCACCGCGAGAGCCGGATCGGCTGGCACGCCGAAGCTGCGGGGAGCACCCGGCGGCAGCGGTGCCGCTTCGCCTTGAACGCTCCAGACGCGGTCCTCATTCCCATTCGGCCGCCACGGGGTTTCGGGGTCGGGCGAGGTCATGTTCGCCGCGTTGGGCGCGCAGGCGGCGACGAGCGCCGTCATTCCGAGACGTGCAATCAGGTGCCGCGCCATCAACCCGTCACCGCCGCTTGAAGTCGCTCGAGACGGTGTCGGAGCGCGTCTGGCCCATCAGTCACGTGCGGGATCTCGCCACCCGCGGCGCCGGCGAGCTGCGCGGCGAGTGCTTCGAGGCGCATAGCGACGCCCGGCAGCGCCTCGGGGCTCAGCAGGATGTCGCGGGCGAGGGCGGCGATTTCGGCGTTGGCGGATCGCAGAGCGCCCTGGATGGGCGGCGCGGGGCGGATCTCGAGAGGCTCGAAGCGCATCAGGTCGAGCAGTTCCTCCGCGGCACCGGATTCCTTCAGCGCGAGGGCCGCATCGGGGATTGCGCCGGTGCGACGTTCCGGCGGCAGGGCGGCCAGCCGCGCGAGGCCCGCCAGCGCTCCATGCAGATGGGTGCGCACGGCGCCTTCCGCCGAAACCGGCCAGATGCGCGTGAAAATGAGATAGACGACGAGGTTTCCGAGCAGGATGCCGACCACGCGATCCCATCCCGCATCGAGGCTGGTGGTCGGTCCGAAGCCCTGCAGGATGGTCAGGAGGAAGGCGAGGGCGATCTGCACTCCGCCATAGGAAATGCGCTCATTGCCGGTCGAGACCCAGGCCCCGACCAGGACGCCGCAGAAGACCAGCGCCATCAGCCCGCCAATCGTCTCGAGCTGCGGCATGATGAGCAGCACCGCGCCCATGCCCATCGCCGCCCCGATCAGGCAGCCCAGGATGCGCAGGCCGAGCTTGTGAACCGTCTCCCCCGTGGTGCCGAGCGCAGCGACGTAGCAGGTGATCATCGCCGTATGGATGCCCTGCCAGTCGAGGCCGGTATAGATGACGTAGCAGATGATCGCCGCCGCCGTGGTCTTGAGCGCGAAGCGCTGGTAGGCGGGGTTGGAGAAGGCGTCGGCCGCGAGGAAGGACGGTTTCGGCGCCGGTACCACCTTGGGCTCCGCCGCGCCGGCCAAGATGGCGAGGGCGGCGAGGATGGCGCCTTCGGCCTCGGTCCCAGCATCGGCGGCGACGGGATGCGGCGGCATCTCTCCGGCCTCCAGCGCCGCGAGGGCCCGGCGGACGGCTTCGATGAGGGCATCGCGCCTGGCGGCGGGGAGATCCTCCGGCAGGGCCGAGGCAGCGAGCATCAGGCGCCAGGACGCCCGTACGTCGCGCGCGATCTGCGCGGCGGCGGGCTTGCCGACGAGGGCGAGCATTCCAACGAAGCCGGCCTGTTGTTCGAGGGCCGCGTTGTCCGCGCGCAGCAATTCGCCAAGCTTCTCGTGCCTACCTGGCGCGCCGGAGGCGATGGCCGCAGCGGTCGTGGCGAGGCGCTGGCGCAGTGTGTCGCGCAGCAGGCGCACCGGCGACAGGCCGAGCACGAGGTTGAACACCGCCATCAGCGCCATCGGCATCGCTGCGAGATACCAGGCGAAGCGCAGCCCGAAGGTGACGGCATCGGCTATCGGCGCCATGCTGACGAGGGTGAGGACGAAGGCGATGACGAGCGCGATCACGCCGCCGATCTCTCCGAGCTGACTCGCCGCACCGAGAAAGAGGAAGGCGAAGGAGACGAGCGCGATCGCCAGCATCCGCAGCAGCGGCGAGCCGACGGTCGCATTGATCAGCGGCACCACGCCGATCACGACGATGGTCACGAGCACGATCAGGCCGAGCGCGGTCCCGATGTTCTGCACCGCGTCGGGCTTCATCAGGAAGATGATCAGGTAGCAGCTGATCCCGGCCTCGGGGATGTCGTACATCATCGAGGTGGCGGCGACGAGCGCGCAGAGCATGGCGATGCGCCAGGTCAGCGCGGCGCGCCCCGGAAATGGCGCGAGATCGGCCATGGCCTGGGCGAGCAGGGAGCGACGCGCGCCGTCCATCGGTCAGCACCGCTCGCCGCGATGGACCACCGCCACGGCCGATGCGCCGATGCGCATCAGGTTCTCGGGCGGATCGATGAGATGGATGCGGACCGGGAAGCGCTGGACGATGCGCACCCAGTTCAGCGATTTCGGCACATAGGGCAGACCGCGCGGCAGGTTAACCACATCCTCGGACATGACGCCCCAGCCGATGCCCGTCACTCGCCCCGCGATATGCACAGAACGATCGGCGAGGGCGTAGACCCGCGCGCAATCGCCGATGCCGATGGCGGGCAGCTCGGTTTCGGGGAAGGACGCGCTGGCGTACCAGGCGCCCGTGTCGATCAGGGTGAAGACCGATTGGCCCGGTGCGACGATCTCCCCGGTGGAAACGGCGAGGCCCACGACCCGGCCGTCATGTGGGGCACGGATCTCGGTGTTGGCGAGGCTGCGTTCGGCGATGGCGAGCGCGGCGCGGCGCGCATCCACCAGTGCCTGCGAGGCGTCGAGCGTGCTGACGAGGCTCGCGGCCGCCTCGGCCTGGCGCGTTGCCTGGGCGAGGCTGGTGCGGGCGTCGTCGCGCGCCGTGCGGGCATCGTCGATCTGCTGCGCCGTGACATAGCCGTTGCGCAGCAGCGGTGTGAGGCGCGCCAGGGTTTGCTCCGCGAGGGAGAGGTTGGCCCGCGCGCGCGTAACCTGTTCTGTGGCGATGGCGGCGTTGGATTGCTCGGCGCTGATGGTGCGTCGCTGTGCGTCGCGGGCGGCCTCGGCGATCCGCAGATCGGCACGGGCCTGCTCGACGGCCAGGCGGAAGGGCTCGGGGTCGATGGTGAAGAGCAACTCGCCCTTGGCAACCTTCTGATTCTCCGTCACGGCCATGGCGGCGATGCGCCCCGGCACGGTGGAGGCGACGTGGACGATGTTGGCCGTCAGAATCGCGTCTTCGGACAGCGGATTGCGTTCGGCATGATGGAGGTAGAGCCAGCCTGCCACGCCGGCACCGAGGATGATCAGCCCCGCGATGACCGAGCCGAGGAGGCTTCGACGGCGGGAATAGGCTGAAGGCGCCATGCCCTATCGCCCATAGACCGTTAGCGCGAGGACGAGGCCGATGCCGCCCGCCAGGCAGGTGTAGACGAGCAGACGCAGCGGTAGCGCCTCATCGAGGCCAACCTTGACGAAGGCTGCACGGATGACGATGGCCCCGACCACTCCGCCGGCCGTGCAGATCAGCCAGGACGGGAAATAGGCTCCGAAGAGCGGTACCGACGGGCTGAGCGACGCCCCGCAACCAGTCAGGGCAAGCGCAGCGACACCGAATACTGTCGACACCGGCGAGGAAAGGCCTGATGCCATCTTCGGACGCCGGCGGTGATCGCCGCCCGTATTCGCGCACATCAGGTTAGATGGCCTCCTCGACATGCCCGACGGTCGAGAATTAGCTATACCGAGGTTGCGGCAGCGTTCAACCCTGGCAGCCGTGCCGGCGGGATGTGGTGCCCATGTCCGCCACGTCTCGGCAATCCTCACCTCGGCGAGGTGGATGGCGCGCGCATCCCGACCAACGTCCGAACATCTCGGGCCATGACGTGCTGGCCTCCCTCGACGATCGAGCCGCGACAAGTGCGCGGAAGGCACTCTTTCATCGCATTCGGGACTGGGCTCGACGATCACGCCGTCCGTTGTCATCGGGCGACGACGCGTCAGCGCCGGGCTCGACGGCCGTTCGGGTGGCGCGCGATCACTATCGCGACGTTCTGCTCATTATATGTTCAATCGAGCGGAGCAGGTCGCAGTATCGCCTGTCTTTCATGCTTGTTGGCGGCATTTTAGCCTTGCTGCCGATTTCTCCCGCCGCCTAGCGTTCGTGAAACCGCCCTGCGTGACGGGGTGGAAGGGGACGCTTGTTGCACTCCAAGCAATCCCGGCCAGCGGCCGCGCTGTCCGGACGGGAGTGGATATGACGACGAGACGCATTGCCTCCTTCTGCGCCGGCTTCGCCTTGCTCGCCGGTCTCGCTGCCCCGCCCGCCCATGCGCAGGAGACGGTGCTGCGCGTCGCCATGACCGCGGGCGATATTCCGCTCACCGCCGGAATCCCGGACCAGGGTTTCGAGGGCTGGCGCTTCGTCGGCTACAATCTCTACGATTCGCTGGTGCTGTGGGATCTGTCCCGGGGCGACGTGGCGGCCGACATCAAGCCCGGCCTCGCCGAATCCTGGAACATCGATCCGAACAACAGCCGACGCTGGATCTTCAACATCCGCCGCGGCGTGAAGTTCCACGATGGCTCACCGCTCACGGCCGCCGACATCGTGTGGAACTTCGAGCGCTTCACGCGCGAGGGCGCGCCGCAGTTCAATCCGCGGCAATTCGCCTTCGCCCGGGCCTATCTGGGCAATTACGAGAGCATCGAGGCGGTGGACGAATACACCGTCGCGATCACAACCAAGCAGCCGGACAGCCTGTTCCCCTACAACGTCAGCTACCTGATGATGGTGAGTCCGCGCCGCTCGGCCGAGGTGAACAACGACGCCGACGCCTTCGCGCGCAACCCCTCCGGCACCGGGCCCTATCGTTTCTCCCGGATGGTGCCTGGCGAGCGGCTGGAACTGGCGCGCAACCCCGACTACTGGGACAGCGCCCGTGTGCCGAAGCATGACCGGCTGGTCCTCCTGCCCATGCCCGAGGCGTCCACCCGCACGGCGGCGCTGCTCTCCGGCCAGGTGGACTGGATCGAGGCGCCTGCGCCGGATGCCATTCCGCGCCTGCGCTCCTCGCGCATGCAGATCGTCACCGCGCCCTATCCGCACAACTGGGCCTATCAGCTCAACTTCGTCGATGGTCCCTTCGCCGATGTGCGCGTGCGGCGCGCGGCGAACCACGCGCTGAACCGCGCCGACTTCCGCGAGATGCTGGGCGGCGTGGCGCTGGAGGGCTTCGCCAATGTGCCGCCGGCAATGGCCTATTACGGCAATCCGCGGCGCTACGAATACGACCCGGCGCGTGCGCGCGCTCTGTTGCAGGAAGCGGGCTGCATGCCCTGCCGCGTCACGCTTGCCATCTCCACCTCCGGCTCGGGCCAGATGCAGCCCCTGCCGATGAATGAGCTGGTGAAGGCGCAACTCGAGGCCGCCGGCTTCCAGGTGACGCTGCAGACCATGGACTGGAATGCCTTGCTCCAGGTTGGTCGCGACGGGCGGGAACGTCACACCGGCGTTCACGGGATCAACATCAGCCGGTCGCTGCAGGACCCGTTCAACGGGATGTTCCGCTTCGTCTGGTCGCGCCAGGCCGCGCCGGCCGGGTCCAACTGGGGGCACTATCGCAGCCCGGAGATGGATGCGCTGATCGACCGCGCGCTCAGCACCTTCGACGCGGCCCAGCGGACGGCAGTGCTGCGCGAGATCCACGAGAAGATGAGCGAGGATGCGGTGATGCTCTGGGTCGTGCACGACCTGAACCCGCGCGCCATGTCGCCCCGCGTCCGCGGCTTCGTGCAGGCGCAGAGCTGGTTCCAGGACCTGACGCCCGTCACCGTGGCGCCGCGCTGAGGCGGCGCCCATGTTCGGCTATGTCGTCCGCCGCCTGATCGCCGCCATTCCGATCGCGCTCGGGGTGTCGATGGTGTGCTACGCGCTGGTTTACCTGGCGCCGGGCGATCCCGTGCAGACGCTGCTGCCGCCGGATGCGGATGCCGAGACCGTGGCGCGCCTCCGGGCGCTCTACGGTCTCGACCGTCCCATCGTGATTCAGTACGCGGAATGGCTGATGCGCGTGGCGAGCGGCGATTTCGGCCGCTCCATCGCCAATGGGCGGCCGGTGATCGAGGAGATCCAGCGCTCGCTTGGCAACACTGTGCTGCTGGCCTCCCTGTCGGTTCTAATCGCCTTCAGTATCGCTTTCGTGCTCGGCGTCATCGCCGGGCGACGGTCGGGCAGTTGGATCGACCGGCTCGTGACGGGCGTCGCGGTGCTCGGCGTTTCCATCCCGAACTATTGGCTTGGCATCGTGCTGGTCATCATCTTCGCGGTGGAGCTGATGGTCCTGCCGGCGTCCGGTACGGCGGGCGACACCTTCGACCCAACGAGCTGGGAGCATATCCGCTACCTGATCCTGCCCGTCTTCACCCTGTCCATGATCCCGGTCGGCATCATTGCCCGCACCACGCGATCCGCGGTGTCGGAGGTGATGAACCAGGAATTCGTCGTCACGCTGCGCGCCAACGGCCTGCCGGAATGGCGCGTGCTGAAGCATGCCATCAAGAACGCGTTGCCGCCCGTCCTTGCCGTGATGGGGCTGCAATTCGGCACGCTGATGGGCGGGTCCATCCTGGTTGAGACCGTCTTTTCCTGGCCCGGCAGCGGCTACCTGCTCAGCAAGGCGATCCTGACGCGTGACGTGCCGGTGCTGCAGGGCACGATCCTGGTGCTGGCGATGATCTTCGTCGTGACCAACCTCGCGGTGGATCTGTTCCAGTCCACGCTCGACCCGCGCATCCGGCGCGGCTGAAAGGGCCCGCATGTCAACCGCCGTGAGCGACGCCGTGCCGCCCGACCCGTCGGAACTCGCGCTGCCGCGGCAGCGTGGCTACTGGGGCACGGTCGGCTATCGCCTGCGCTATGACTATGTCACGCTGTTCTTCGGGACGCTGCTGCTGCTGATCATCCTCTCGGCGATCTTCGCGCCGCTGCTGGCCCCCTTCGACCCTTATGCCGAAAGCATCATCCGTCGCCTGAAGCCTCTGGGCTTCCAGGACAAGTACTGGCTCGGCACGGATGAACTCGGACGCGACATGCTCTCTCGCCTGCTCTATGGCGGGCGGATCACGCTGACCATGGGCATATTGCCGGTCGTCGCGGCGACGCTGATCGGCGGCGGTCTCGGCGTGGTGGCGGGTTTCGCGGGGGGCGTGGTGAACATGGTCATCATGCGGGTGATGGACGTGTTCTACGCCTTCCCCTCCGTGCTGCTGGCCGTGGCGATCTCGGGGGCGATGGGCGGCGGCGCCGTGAATGGCATGATCGCCCTGGCGCTGGTCTTCATCCCGCCGCTCTGCCGCGTGGCGGAAACGGCGACGACGCAGGTGCGCAACCTCGACTTCGTCGATGCGGCGCGCGCCACCGGCGCGCCGCTGCGCAAGGTGCTGTGGCACCATGTGCTGGGCAACGTGCTGGGTCCGGTGCTGATCTATTCGTCGAGCCTCATCTCGGTCGCGATCATTCTTGCCTCCGGCCTGTCCTTTCTGGGCCTCGGCGTGAAGCCGCCCGATCCCGATTGGGGGCTGATGCTGAACGCGCTGCGGCAATCGATCTACGTCTCCCCCCTGGTCGCGGCCTTGCCGGGCATCGCCATCCTGCTGACCTCGATCAGCATGAACCTTGTCAGCGATGGCCTGCGCGCCGCCATGGATGTCAGGAGCTGAACCCATGGCCATGACCGATTTCTCCGTCACCGAGGACGATGCCCGCGACCGCGGCGGCCCGGCCCAGCCGCTGCTGACCGTGAACGGGCTGAAGAAGCATTTCCCAATCCGCGGCGGCCTGCTTGGCCGCGTCACCGCGCACGTACGGGCGGTGGATGGCATCTCCTTCGCCGTGCGCAAGGGAGAGACGCTCGGGATCGTTGGCGAATCCGGCTGCGGCAAGTCCACTGTCGCTCGATTGTTGATGCGTCTGATCAGCCCCGATGCCGGTGAGCAAGTCTTCGATGGCGACGCGGTGGGCGAACAGGGCGGCATCAGCGTCGCCGAGATGCGGCGCCAGGTGCAGATGGTTTTCCAGGACAGCGCCTCCTCGCTCAATCCGCGCATGCCGGTGCAGAACTCCATTGCCTTCGGCCCCATCGCCTTTGGAACGAAGCAGTCCGAGGCCATCGCCATGGCGCGGGAACTGCTGGTGAAGGTGGGGCTCAACCCCGCCCTGTTCGGTGGGCGGTACCCGCACGAGCTCTCCGGCGGTCAGAAGCAGCGCATCAACATCGCCCGGGCGCTCGCCATGAAACCGCGCATGGTCATCCTGGACGAAGCCGTCTCCGCCCTCGACAAATCCGTCGAGGCGCAGGTGCTGAACCTGCTGCAGGCGCTGAAGCGTGACCTGCAACTGACCTACATCTTCATCAGCCATGACCTCGGCGTGGTGCGCTGGATCAGCGACCGGGTGATGGTGATGTATCTCGGCGAGGTAGTGGAGATCGGCCCGGCGGACGACCTCTATCGCAATCCGAAGCATCCCTATACACGCGCGCTGCTGGATTCGCGGCCCGCGCTCGATCCTGATCACAGGCGGGAAGAAGCGCCCGTCAGCGGTGATCCGCCCAACCCGATCAACCCACCTCATGGCTGCCGCTTCCACACGCGCTGCCCGCATGCGGAGCTGGTGTGTTCCACCCGCGCCCCAGCGCTTGGCGAGGCGGAACCCGACATGCACCTCGCCGCGTGCCATATGCAAGACCCGGCCTCGGGCCACAGCCAGGCGGTACGGCATTGAGCGCGCCGCTGGTCGAGGTCGAGGACCTCTCGGTCAATTTCGTCACGCGGGAGAGCAATGTCCGTGCGGTGAACGGCGTCAGCTTCAGCATGGCCCCGGGCGAGGTCATGTGCATGCTGGGCGAGAGTGGCTCGGGCAAGAGCGTGACCATGCGCGCGCTGATGCGCCTGCTGCCGCCCAAGCGCAGCGTCATCACGGGCAATATCCGCGTCGCGGGCCAGGATGTGCTGGCACTGGACGATGCCGCGCTGCGCCGGCTGCGCGGGGCTACGGTCTCGATGATCTTCCAGGAACCGATGACGGCCTTCGATCCGGTCGCCCGCGTCGGCGATCAGATTGCCGAAGTAGTGGCGCTGCATCGGGGCGTCTCCCATAAGCAGGGGCGGCAGCGCGCGCTGGACCTGTTCGAGTTGGTGCGCATCCCTTCGGCGCAGCGTCGGCTCGATGCCTATCCCCATGAGCTCTCGGGCGGGTTGCGACAGCGTGCGATGATCGCGCTGGCCCTGTCCTGCGAACCGAAGCTGCTGTTGGCCGACGAGCCCACCACCGCCCTCGACGCGACCGTGCAGATTCAAGTGCTGATCCTGCTGCGGCGCTTGCAGCAGGAGCTCGGCATGTCGGTCATCTTCGTGACCCATGACCTCGGCGTGGCGGCGGAGATCGCTGACCGCGTCGCCGTGATGTATGCCGGCCGCGTGGTGGAAACCGGCCCGGTACGTGACCTGCTGCGCAATCCCCAGCATCCCTATACGGCGGGGTTGCTCGCTTCGACGGTGCATGACCAACCGCGCGACCAGGAACTCAGGACCATCCCCGGCGCGCCGCCCGACATGCGGCGCTTGCCACCCGGATGCAGCTTCGCGCCGCGTTGCCCCATCAAGGTCGCGGAGTGCAGCGCCGACACGCCGCCGCCCGTCAGCCCAGCACCCGAACGTGTTGTCCGCTGCATTCGCGTCGGTGCGCTCGAACGGAAGGTCGCCTGATGCCGCACAGGATCGACATCCCGCCCGAGATCATCGCCCGCGTCATCAGGCGCTGCGGCACGCCGCATCCCTTCGCGACGCTGGATCCGTCGCGCACTGCCTTGCTCGTGGTGGACATGCAGAATGGCTACATGAACGCGGACGTCGGGCATTCATGCGTCCCAACCGCGCTTGATATCGTGCCGCTCATCAACGGACTGGCCGCGACGTTGCGCGACACGGGTGGGCGCGTCTATTGGATTCAGAACGCGTCAGACGAGAAATCCCGCCAGGAATGGTCGGTGCTCGAGGAACAGGCGAGTCCGGAGCGTCGAGCGGCGCGCATCCGGTCCATCTCACCCGGGACGAAGGGTCACGAATTCTGGCCGGGCCTCGACATCCGCGCGGAGGATGAGATCGTGCCCAAGTACCGCTATTCCTGTTTCATCCGCGGGGCGTCGGATCTCGAGGAGCGGCTTCGCGCGCGTGGCATCGACACGGTGCTGGTCACCGGCACACTGACCAATGTGTGTTGCGAGAGCACGGCGCGCGACGCCATGATGCTGAACTTCCGCACCATCATGGTCAGCGATGCCAATGCCGCCATGACGGATGCCGAGCACAATGCCTCGCTGATCGCCTTCTATCTCTCCTTCGGCGACGTCCAGCGGGCCGAGGAAGTAGAGGCGGCGCTTCGCGCGGGGGCAGTCGCCCGGGTGGCCTGAGCGCACCCGGCCAGCGCAACGGCGGCCACGCCGCAGCCTTGCTTCGGCGAAGGCCGAGCACGAAGATCATATTATTGGGCAGGGCTATCGGCCGCTGCCGGAGCGGTTCGATGGACGCTGTTCGACTCGCGCGTCCCCCCCGCATGGCGAAGCTGCCGACAAGCGAGTAGCCTGCGTGGCGGGTCGCCCCTGCAGAGCTGGGGGCGGACATCGGAGGGAACCGATCATGGCGCTGAAGCGCATGGTGCTCGAAATCGGAATGGGCACCGACATTCGTGGATCCGACTACACCAAGGCCGCGGTTCGCGCACTTCGCGATGCGCTCTGGCACAACTCGCTCTCGATCGGCGCCGCCGTGAATCATACCTGCCTCATGAAGTTCTGACCGATCGGAGGTAGGGAAAGTCGGTCAAGG
>JAYSDS010000122.1:0-18759 GCA_041914265.1 Roseomonas sp. | reverse complement strand
GTTTCCAAAGGCCTTTCGGCCTTTGGTGGGGTGAGGTCCGGAGAGGGGCAAAGCCTCTCTCCGGCTTACGGCGCCGCGCTCACCACCAGGCACACATTCTGCCCGCCGAACCCAAAGGAATTCGACAGCACGTGCTTCAGCCCCGACACGGGTCGCGCCACATTCGGCACGACGTCCAGCCCGATGCTCGGGTCCGGCTCGTCGTGGTTGATGGTCGGCGGCAGGATCTGGTCGCGGATGGTCAGCAGGCTGAAGGCCGCTTCCAGTGCGCCGGCGGCGGACAGCGTGTGCCCGATCATCGACTTGTTCGAGGAGATCGGCGGCGGCGCATCGCCGAACACCGCGCGCATGCCAAGCGTCTCCATCTTGTCGTTCTCGGGCGTGGAGGTCCCGTGCGCGTTGACGTAGCCGATGTCGCTGGGCTGCAGCCCCGCATCGGCGATGGCGTTGTGCATCGCGCCGATGATGGCCTGGCCGTTCGGGTTGGAGCGTGTGCGGTGGAAGCTGTCCGCGCGCTCTCCGCAGCCGGCGATGATGCCGAGCACCTCGGCCCCGCGTGCCGTGGCGTGCTCCAGGCTCTCCAGGATCAGCGCGGCCGCGCCTTCGCTCATCACGAAGCCGTCGCGCGACTTCTCGAAGGGGCGGGAGGCCTTCTCCGGCGCGTCGTTGCGGCCCGTGAGCGCCGAGAGCAGCGAGAAGCGGATCACCGCTTCCGGCTGCACCGAGCCATCCGTGCCCAGCGCGATGGCCGCGTCGGACTCGCCGCGCTGGATCGCTTCCACCGCCATCTGGATGGCCGATGCCCCGGTGGCGCAGGCCGTGGTCAGCGCGATCGGCGCGCCGGTCGTGCCGAAGCGCGCGGCGATACGCTCACCGACGCCGCCGAACACGAAGGTCTCGTAGATGTCGCGTCGGCCGGTCGCGACCTGGGTGATGGCCGGGTAGGCGCCCGAACCATTCGCCTGGCGGGCCAGCTCGAAGCGCTGCGGCCATTCCAGCTCGACGGGCGGCATGCCGAGCATCAGCGGGCCCGGGAAGGCCCCTTCTGCGCCGAGCTTTGCCTGCGCCAACGCCTCGGTCACCGCGGCCTCGGCCATGCGCTCGACGCGCAGGGCGGCGGAAACCGGGGGGGCGCCGGCCGCCTCTTCCGGCAGCTCGACGGTTCCGGCGATGGTGGTGCGCAGCTTGTCCACCGCGAAGCGGCGGATGCGCGTGATGCCTGAGGTGCCGGCCTTCAGCGCGGCCCAGCTTTCCTCCCGCCCCCAGGCCAGGGGGGTGACGATGCCGATGCCGGTGACGGCGACGAGCGGCCGCCCGAGATGATCCTTCATGCCGCGCGCTCCAACAGGGCCAGGGCCTCGCCCCGCCACTGGCCGAAGCCGGTGACGAGGATGCGCTCCACCGCGCCGTCCCCCGCATCGGCCGGGTCCATGGCGGGGTAGAAGCCACCGCGCGACAGCGCCAGGGCGCCGAGGGCGACGTTGGCGGGGAAGGTGGCCTCGACCCCATGGCCCAGCAAGGTGCCGGTGCGGCGGATGGCGGTGGCGCTGAGGCCCGTGAGGAACTCGTCCTCGGCCGCGCGGGCATCGGGCACGCCGGTCATGCCGGACAGCACGCCGAGGCTGCCTGCGGGTGCGCCGAGCTTCTGCCACAGCGCCTTGGCTGCGGCAGCGGAGGGGGCAGGGCGGTTATGCGCGGCGTCGGTCGCGACGCCGGCGAGCTTCGCCAGCGGCGTCGCGCCGCGCGCCGCAGCGTGTTCGGCGGTTTCCAGCACCAGGAAGGCGCCGAGCGCCCCGCCGACGAAGCCACCATCCCCGTCGCGCGCCGAAACCGGCGTGAAGGGCCCGCGCCACAGCGCCTTGCCCGACCCGTAGAGCAGAGCGAGGTCCCAGCGCTGCGACGCATAGGCACCACCGACCAGGGCGATCCCGCCGCGGCCTTCGGACAACCGGGCGGCCGCGATGCGCACGGCGTCGGCGGCGGCCGATTCCTCGCCCATGAAGGTGCGCGACGAGCCGGTCACGCCATGGACGATCGAGATATTGCCCGCGAGCAGGTTCGAGAGCTGCGCGAGGAACAGCGTCGGGCGCAGTTCCGTGCCGAGCTTGTCGTTCAGCAGCGGGCCGGCTTCCTCGGGCGGCGTGGTGCAGAGCGCGGTCGCCACCGCCTCATCCACCGCGATGTCGCGCTCCCCGCCGCCGGCGGCGACGATGAGATGCATGTCCGACACCAGCTCCCGCGCGCCGGCCTGGTCGATGGCGAGCCCGGCGGCATAGGTGCCGAGGCGCTGCCACGGCTCCATCTGCCGCTGGTCGCCCTTCTTCGGGATCTGCTTGTCGAGGGACAGCGCCGGCAGCGGATGCACCGGATACGGGGCGAAGCTGGTTTCATCCAGCACGGGCGTCGCGCCGGGCTGCGACAGCACGTCCCAATGCGCGTCCGGCCCCTCGCCGAGCGAGGAGACCAGCCCGATGCCGGTAATGACGACGTCCTGCTTGTTCATGCGAGGCCGAGCTCCTGCCCGCGCTGGCGCATGGCGGCGGCCAGCTCGGGGGCGGGGAAATCCATGATGCGCAAGGTCAGTTCCGCGTCGCAGATGCGCTTGCCATTCGCCTCGATGCGGGCCTTGGTCACGGCATAGCCGGACCCGTCATGCAGGCGTTGCGCATGCACCGTGACGGGGGTGGACGGGCCGACGAAGGAGCGGAACTTCGCCTCCTTCACCCCCATCAGGAAGGGCATGCGCTCGAAGTCCATCAGCTTCAGCAGCAGCCAGCCCGAGGCCTGGGCCATCGTCTCGACCAGCAGCACCCCCGGCATCAGCGGGTAGCCGGGGAAATGGCCCTCGAAGACCGGGGAGGCATCGGGGATGGTGCTCTCGACCACGATGGACTCGCCTTCCAGCGAGGCCACCCGGTCGATCATCTGGAAGTACTCGAGCTTCACGCTCGCACTCCTTGGTGCGCGGGGGGTCAGCCCCCCTTGGCCGCCACCAGCTCGTCAATGCGGGCGGCGAGGTTCTTCATCACGAAATACTGCTCGGCCGGCGCGTTGCCGGCGTTCACTTCCTGCGTCCAGGCCTCGACCGGCACCTTGATGCCGAAGGCCTTGTCGATGGCGAAGACGATGTCGAGGAAGTCGAGGCTGTCGATGCCGAGGTCGTTGATGACATGGCTGTCGGGCAGGATCTTCTCGCGCGGGACTTCACTGTTCTCGGCAATGATGTCCGCGATGCGGTCGAAGGACGTGGCCATAGCTGGCCCTCCGTGGGAATCCGGGGTGGGAAATAGGGATTGGGGGGCGTCTTTGGCGCGAATGGACGCGGAAGGCAAGGTTCGGGCAGTTTCCGGCGGCGGCGGCCAAGCCCGATTCGGCCGGGGGATGGCCGCCAGCCGCGGCCGGGGAGGCGCCCATGACCTTGCTTTTCGGTGGCGGTGAGGAACAGCCCCGGCGCGTCGCCGGGGACATGGCCGGCTTCCTCCTCCCGAGCCGCAGGCACCACTTCCGGGAAGGCCGCGGCATGGCCGAAGCGGCCCGGTGCCGGGTCGCCGCCCGGCCCGGCAGTCGCGTCGCGAATCGTGCCGATGTCGATCGGTTCCGGGCGCCTGTGGGACCGGCGCCGGTGTTCGGAGGCATCCCCGTCACACTTGGCTGGGTCGATGAGCCGGTCAGTATCATCCTTGCCTGACGCCGCGCCGAATGCCGCGACGGCCGTGTCGGAAGCGCCCGCTCCGGCCGCCGCGCGCGGGGGCGTTGCCTATCCTCTCGCGGTCGTGCTGGCGGGTATCGCGGGGGGTATCTCGGGCGTGTCGCTCGCCCTGCTGCTGCATGCCATCCAGCACCTGGCCTACGGCTACAGCCTCTCCATGCTGGTCGGGGGCGAGACCTTTCTCGACGGCGTGACGGCCGCGGCGCCGGCGCGCCGGCTGGCGGTGCTCGCCGTCGCCGGCGCGGTGGCGGGGTTCGGCTGGTGGGCCGTCTATCGCTTCGGCCGCAAGCTGGTGCCCATTGCCGCCGCGGTGGCCGATCCGGACAAGACCATGCCGGCCGGGGCGACCATCGGCCATGTCCTGCTGCAGATCGTGACCGTGGCCATGGGCTCGACCCTGGGGCGGGAGGTCGCACCGCGGGAGCTGGCGGCGCTGCTGGTCAGCCGGGCCGCGCGCCTGCTGCGCCTGTCCCGGGAAGAAATGCGCATCGTGATCGCCTGCGGCGCGGGGGCGGGGCTGGCCGCCGTCTACAACGTGCCGCTCGGCGGGACGATCTTCGTGCTGGAGGTGCTGCTCGGCAGCTTCGCCCCGGCCGTCGCGGTGCCGGCCATGGTGGCCTGCGTCATCGCCGCCTGCATCGCCTGGGTCGGGATCGGGGACCTCTATCAGTACAGCCTGGCCCCGATCGGGATCAGCACCTCCCTGCTGGCCTGGGCGGCCGTCGCGGGGCCGGTGTTCGGGCTCGGCGGGTGGCTCTTCGGCCGGATGGCCCAGGGCGCGCGGGCGGCGGCGCCGCGGGGTGCGCGGATCATACCCTGCTGCCTCGCGGTCTTCGCCGGGATCGGCGTGCTGGCCATGACCTTCCCGGCCTTGCCGGGCAACGGCAAGGGGCCGATCCAGCTTGGGCTGGAGGGCGATCTGGGGCTGCGCCTCGCCGCGACGCTACTGGTGCTCAAGGTGTTGGCCACCCTGGCCTGCCTGCGCGGGGGCGCCGAAGGGGGGCTGCTGACCCCGGGCATGTCGATCGGGGCGCTGGCCGGGGTGCTGCTCGGCGTGGGGTGGAGCGAGTTCTGGCCATCATCGGCGGGGCAGGGGGCCTATGCCCTGGTGGGGGCGGTGGCCTTCCTGGCGGTGTCCCAGCGCATGCCGATCACCGCCATCACGCTCGGCTTCGAATTCACCGGGGCGGACCACGACTTCGCGGTGCCGATGCTGATCGCGGTGGGGCTGGCCTCGGCGACGGCACGGCTGATCGACAGCCGCGCCTGATATGCCCCCGGGGAGATTCGAACTCCCACACCCTTTCGGGCGAGCGATTTTGAGTCGCCTGCGTCTACCGTTCCGCCACAGGGGCCTGGGCCGCCCATCAGGTAGCGGGGGCGGGCCGGTGCGTCCAGCCCGGTAGCTATTCCGCCGCCGTGGCCTTGTCCGGTGCCGGGACGTTCTTCGTCTCGAATTCCGCCGGGCCGGTGATCTCGAGGATCTCGACATCGTCGGAATGGGCAATCTCGCGATGCCGGACCAGACAGGGCTGGTAGCAGCAATCCCCGGCCTCGAAGGTCTTCTCGCCGATATCCTCGTATTCGAATCGTACCCAGCCCTTCAGCACGAAGAACATCTGGAAGGGCAGGTCGTGGGTGTGCCACTGGCCGGTGGCGTGCTCGCCCGGGATGGCGCGGATCACATGGGCGCCGAAGGCCCCTTCCGTCGCCTCGCCGATGCCCAGGTCGCGATATTCGAAGAAGGCGCGCAGACCGCGTTCGAATCGGGCGTCGCGCGCATGGCTGGTCGTCGTTGCGGCCATTATTCGTTTCCTCCGCTTGTGATGCGGGGGTTGGCGCCCCCGCTTGGGGTCACTCCAGCGGCAGGGCGACGTGCGTGATGAAGCCCGGCCGCGTCTTCAGCGTCTCATAATAGCGCGCGAGGTTCGCGAGGTCCGGCCGCTCGATCGGCAGCGCGAACCACCGATGCACCCAACAGCCGAGCGCGATGTCGGCGAGCGTCACGTGGTCCCCGCAGAGGAAGCGCTTCCCCTCCAGCGCGCGGTCCACGATCTTCCACAGCCGGCCGGCATCCTCGCGCGCCTTCTTCTCGGCCGCCCAGTCGCGTTCCGCTTCGGCCTGACGGACATGGGTGAAGAAGACCGTCACCAGCGGCGCCGTCAGATGGCCGAGCTGCCAGTCCATCCAGGTCTCGACGCCAGCGCGGGCGCGCGGTTCGGTCGGGTACAGCGTGCTGCCCGGCGCATGCGCGTTCACCAGGTAGCGGCAGATCGAGTTGCTCTCCCACGCCGACCAGCCATCGTCTTCCTCGATGGTCGGCACCAGGCCCATCGGGTTCATGGCGCGATAGGCGGGCTCCTTCGTGCGCCCGAAGGCGCCGCCGGCGTCGATCCGGTCGTAGTCCAGGCCGAGTTCCGTCAGCGTCCAGAGCACCTTCATCACGTTGCTGGAACTGGTCCGGCCCCAGAGCTTGAGCATGGCATTCCCCCGATGGTCGATGCCGGGGAGGCTAGGCGGGCCCCGGCCGCCGGTCCAGTTGCACCGGCCGCGCTGCGGCGCGACAAGGGCGCCATGCGCGCCGCCCTGCTGGTCGCCGTCCTCGCGATCGCCGCTCCCCTCTTCGCCCAGGCCAGCGAAAGCTGGTGGGGCCTCGCCCCCTGCATCCTCTGCCTGTGGCAGCGATGGCCGTACCGTATCGCCGCGGTGCTGGCGGGCCTCGGCATCGTGTTGCCGGGGCGGCTGCGGGTCGCGCTGATCGCGCTGGCCGGTGTCGCGACGCTGGGCTCGGCCGCGATCGCGGCCATGCATGTGGGAGTGGAGCAGCATTGGTGGCCGTCGCCCTTGCCGGGCTGCGCGGCGCCGACCGCGGGGCCCGCGGGCGGCAGCATCGACGACATGATGCGTGGCCTCGCCGCGGCCCCGGCCAAGCCCTGCGACGAGCCGACCTACCTCATCCCGGGCCTGCCGGTGTCGATGGCGGCGATGAACCTGATCTACGCGCTCGGCCTGGGTGGGCTGGCGCTGGTCCTCGCGCGGCGGCAGGCGCGCGGTTGACGCGACGGGCGGCGCCCGGGTTACGGTGCCGCCATGATGCTGCAGCCCGGCGATCCCGCCCCCTGGTTCTCCCTGCCGTCCACGGACAACCCCAGCTACGCTTTCCATTCGGTGGCGGGGCGCTACGTCCTGCTGGGTTTCTTCGGCTCCGCCGCACGACCGGAAACGCAGGCCGCCCTCGCCGCCGTGGCGGCCCGGCGGTCCCTCTTCGACGATGAGAACGCCTGCTTCTTCGGCATCAGCGTCGATCCGGCCGATCGCGAGCCCGGGCGCGTGCAGCCATCCCTGCCGGGCATCCGTTTCCTGTTCGACCTTGGCGGCAAGGTCGGGCGCGACTACGGCGTGATCCGCAAGGATCCCGACCATCTCGACGGCCCCGAGATCTACGCCCCCACCTTCGTACTGCTCGACCCCATGCTGCGCGTGATCGAGGCGATGCCGTTGGCCCAGGCGGAGACGATGCTGGGCCGCATCGCCGCCCTGCCGCCGCCGGCGCAGCATGCAGGCATCGACATCCCGCCGCCCGTCCTCGTCCTGCCGCGCATCTTCGACCCCGCGCTGTGCCGCGCCCTGATCGCGCATTACGAGGAACAGGGCGGCACGCCTTCGGGCTTCATGCGGGAGGTGAATGGCAAGACCGTCGGCGTCTTCGACCCCGCGCTGAAGCGGCGCGCGGATTGCAACATCGCCGATGAGGGCCTGCGCACCGCCGCGCGCGGCGCGATCCTGCGCCGCGTCGTGCCGGAGCTTCTGAAGGTCCATCACTTCCGCGCCACGCGCATGGAGCGCTACATCGTCGCCTGTTACGATTCCGCCGAGCGCGGCCATTTCGGCGCGCATCGCGACAACACCACCGCCGGCACCGCGCATCGGCGCTTCGCGGTGACGATCAATCTCAATGCCGAGGAATTCGAAGGCGGCGAACTGCGGTTTCCGGAATACGGGCCGCGGTCCTGGCGCGCGCCGACGGGCGGGGCGGTGGTCTTCTCCTGCTCCCTGCTGCACCAGGCGCTGCCGGTGACGGCGGGGCGCCGCTACGCCTTCCTGCCGTTTCTCTATGACGAGGGGGGCGCGAAGCTCCGCGAGGCGAATAACGAGAAACTCGGGGAGGGGGTGGGGGCCTACAGGGCCGGACAGGCGAAGGCGGGCTGACCCGCCGCGCCTCACCCTTCGAGCTCGGAATCCCAGTACAGGTAGTCCCGCCAGGATTCATGCAGGTAGTTCGGCGGAAACGACCGCCCATTCTCCTGCAATTCCCACGAGGTCGGCTGACGCGGTTCCTGACGCGGGATCATCGCGCATTCGCGCGGCAGGCGGTTGCCCTTGCGCAGGTTGCACGGACCGCAGGCGGTGACGACGTTCTCCCAGCTCGTCCGCCCCCCGCGCGAGCGCGGGATGACATGGTCGAAGGTCAGTTCCGGCGTGGGCCGTCCTTCACCGCAGTACTGGCAGTCGAAATGGTCGCGCAGGAAGACGTTGAACCGTGTGAAGGCGGGCCGCCGTGCCGCCGGGATGAATTCCTTGAGCGCGATCACCGAGGGCAGTCGGAAGGCGAGGGAGGGTGAATGGACCTCCACCTCGTATTCGCTCAGCACCGAGACGCGATCGAGGAACACCGCCTTCACCGCGTCCTGCCAGGACCAGATGGAGAGCGGGAAATAGGATAGCGGGCGAAAATCCGCATTCAGCACCAGGGCTGGATAGGACTGGCCACCGGAGAACTGTCCGCCGTCAGGCAAGCGTCGCTCCTTCCAGCGACGCGCCACCAAGACCTTGGGGCCAGACCGGCGGAAAGGCCCCAGATATTGTGGCGCCGCCGCGTATCGGGAGCATGCATGACACGCGGCGGAAGGGGCCGCAACCCTTGTGCGTGAGGTTTCAACGCAGCGTCATGAAGCGCCGAGGACCCCGCGCAACACCTCCGCTCCGGCGGCGAGTCCGACCTCGTCCAACCCGTGTCCGAGCCCGGGACGATACAGGGCGCGCACCGGCACGCCGGCATCGATCAGCGCCGATTCGGCGATGCGCGAGGCAGCGACGGGCACGACCTCATCGGCCTCGCCATGCACCAGCAGGACCGGTGGCTTCGCGGCGATGCGCTGGGGCAGGCTCTCCGCGCCGATCATGCCGCCGGAATAGGCGATGATGCAGGCCGCATCCGGCACCGCGCCGCGCAGCCCGGCCTCGAGCACCGTCATAGCGCCCTGGCTGAAGCCCATCAGCGCGACACGGCCGGGCGGCAGGCCGAGCCGCGCTGCCTCTGCCGCCACGAAGCCCCCGAGCACCGCGGCCGCGGCTTCGACGCCCGCCTCCAACTGCGTGGTGGAACGATCCCACAGCGGGAACCATTGCCGACCGAAGGGCACGCCGTCGCAGGGCTGGGGCGCATGCGGTGCGACGAACAGCGCGCGGGGCACCGCCGGCGCCCACATCGCGCCGAGGTCGATCAGGTCGTTTCCATCGGCGCCGAAGCCATGCACCAGCACCACCAGCGCATCCGGCGCGCCATCTTCCGCCGGCCCGAAGCGCGGCCCGTCCAGTTGCTCCACGCGCGACCCCCTTGCCCGTTGCACCTCGCGCCCGCTACCGGGTGCGGCGCATGGGCGCAACCATCGTCACCCGTTTCGCGCCGAGCCCGACGGGATACCTCCATCTCGGCCATGTCCATTCGGCGGCCGTTGCCTGGCGCCGCGCGCGCGAGGCCGGCGGACGCTTCCTGCTGCGCATCGAGGATATCGACCCGACGCGCTGCCGCCCCGAGTTCACCGCGGCGATCCTGGAAGACCTGGCCTGGCTTGGCCTGCACTGGGACGGCCCGGTGCGCGTGCAGTCGGAACACCGGCCGGACTACCGCATCGTACTGGATGCGTTGTCGGCACGCGGGCTGCTCTATCCCTGCTTCTGCACCCGCGCCGACATTGCCCGGGAGATCGCGGCGAGCGCCTCCGCGCCGCACGGCCCGGACGGGCCGCTCTATCCCGGCATCTGCCGCCGTCTGTCGGCTGACGAGCGCGCGGCGCGCATCGCGCGGGGCGAACCGCATGCGCTGCGGCTCGACATGACGGCGGCGCTCGCCACCCTCGCCATGCCGCTCTGCTATTGCGAGGAAGGTGAGGGTCGCCTGCGCTGCGACCCCGCGCAGTTCGGCGATGCGGTGCTTGCGCGCAAGGACGTGCCGGCCTCCTACCACCTTTGCGTCACCCATGACGACGCGCTGCAGGGCGTGACGCTGCTGACGCGCGGGGAGGACCTCAGGCCGGCGACCGACCTGCACCGGTTGCTGCAGGCGCTGATGGGCTGGCCGGAGCCGCGCTACGCGCATCACGGGCTGCTGGTGGATGCGAGCGGAAAGCGCCTGGCCAAGCGTGACAAGGCCGCGACCATACGCGGCTTGCGGGTGAGCGGCGTCAGTCCTGAAGAGGTTCTGCGGATGGCCGGGGCGTCTTGAGGGGGCGTCGCCCCCTCAAACTCCCCCACCAGGGGGCTACGGCCCCCTGGACCGCGGGCACCTGGTTCTAACGCGACGCGCGGCGCGATGCCGTCGCGGTCAGGTCCGGCTCGCCGGCTGCGGTCAGCACGACGCCGTAATCCGCCAGCGCCTGTTCTGCATCGATCAGGCCATAGCGGACATCGCGGGCGACCTGGACGGGGTCGCGCCCGAAGGGGTCGCCATAGCCACCGCCGCCGGGCATCTCGACCACCAGCCGATCGCCGGCGGGGACGACCTGAAGGCCCTTGGTCTTCAGCGCCGTGCCGGAGCCGAGCGACAACCGCCCCAAGGCGCCCGGCGCGCCGCCGGACCGACCGCGCGCCGGATAGACCCCGCGCTCGAACCGCGCCTGGATGCCGAAGGCCGCTTCGTCGCGATTGGCGATCTCCATCCGCTGCCCCAGCCCGCCACGCTGCCGCCCGGCGCCGCCCGATCCGATGCGATACTCCTTCCGCCAGATCACCAGCGGCGTGATGGCCTCGGTGATCTCCACCGGCACGTTGCGCACGCCGGACGGGAAGGGTGTCGCCGACAACCCATCCTGCTTCGGTCGCGCGCCGGCGCCGCCGGAATGGAAGGTCGTGACGTTGAAGGCGCGCGTCGCGGAACCCTCGGTGCCCGTCAGGCCGTGGCCTGCCAGCAGGCTGAGATTCCACAGGCTCGACGTGCCTTCCGCCGGCACCGTGTCCGGCAGCGCCTGGTCGAGGCAGCCATAGACGATGTCGGGCATCATGTGCCCGATCACCGACCGCGCGTATACGGCCGCCGGATGCGGCGCGTTGACGATGGTGTTCTCGGGCGCGGTGACGATCACGGCGTCGAGTGTGCCGGTGTTGTTCGGGATCCAGGGCGCGATCGCCGCCTTTACGCCGAACGACGTATAGGCCTCCGTGTAGCAGATCGGGCAGTTGATCGCGTAGCGCGACAGGCCCGAGGTACCGGTGTAGTCCACGCGGATGCGGTCGCCATCGATCGTCAGCGTCGCGGCGAGCGTGACCGGCGCCTCGTAGCCGTCGATCGTCATGCGCGCCGACCACGATCCTTGCGGCAGCTTCGCGATCGCCTCCGCCATCGCGCGGCGGGAACGGGCGATGATCTCCTCCCCGAGATAGTCGAGATCCGGCAGGTGGAATTCCCGCATCATCTCGACCAGGCGCTTGCCGCCGGTCTCGTTGCAGGCGACGAGCGCGTAGATGTCGCCCACCACCTGCACCGGCTCGCGCACATTGGCGCGCACCATGCCGAGCAGGTCTTCATTCATCACGCCCTGCCGCGCGAGGTACATCAGCGGGATGTACAGCCCCTCATGATAGACCTGCCGGCCATCCGCGCTGACGCCGAGCCCGCCGATATCGACGACATGCGTCGTGCAGGCGAACAGGGCGACCGGCTTGCCGTCGAGGAAGATCGGCGTGACGACGGTGAGGTCGAACAGATGCCCCGTGCCCTTCCACGGGTCGTTGGTCATCAGGATGTCGCCATCCTTCAGCGTCTCGGCCGGGAAGGCGTCGAGGAAATGCACCACCGAGCGCGCCATCGAATTGATGTGCCCCGGCGTGCCGGTGACGGCCTGCGCCAGCATCCGCCCCTTCATGTCGAAGACGCCGGCGGAAATGTCGCCGGCCTCGCGCGCCGCGGTGGAGAAGGCGGTGCGCACCAGGGTCTGGGCCTGTTCCTCGACCACCGAGAGCAGGCGGTTCCAGAGGATCTGGATCTCGATCTCGCCGAGCGCGTTGCTCATCGGGCGATCCTTTCGATCAGCAGGTGGCCGGCGGCATTGGGGCCGGCACGGAAGCCCTCGGGGACGAGGGTGGAGGTCTCGGCCTCGACGATCACGGCGGGGCCGGCGATGCGCGCGCCGGGCTTGAGCGTCGCGCGGTCGTAGATGCTGGCCTCGACGAACTCGCCGACGCCGGGATCGACGATGCGGCGCGTGCCGGACGGCGCCGGCGCGGCGGCCTCGGGCGGGTCGGGGATGCGCGCGGGCAGTGGCTTCGCCTCCGCCAGCGACAGCGTCCAGGTCAGGATCTCGATTTCGAGCTTCGGGATGACGCGGCCGTAGAGCGCGTTGTAGGTCGCCTCGAAGGCGGCCTTGAAGGCGTCGACGCTGGCGGCGGAATAAGGGCCGTCGGGCAGCGTCACCGCGACCTCATGCCCCTGGCCGCGATACCGCATGAAGCCGGTGCGCACTTCCTGCAGCCTGGCATCCGGTGCGCCGAGACGCACCACCGCTTCAGCCTCGGCCCGCATGGAATCGTACAGGCCATTGACCAGCGTGGCATCGAAGGCATTGAGGCTGATGAGGCGCGTACGCACCACCTCATACCCGATCGGCGCGCCGAGGAAGCCATGCGCCGAGCCGACGCCGGCGCCGACCGGCACCAGCACGCGATCCATGCCGAGCTTCTGCGCCATGCGTGCCGCATGGAGCGGCGCGGCACCGCCGAAGGCGATCATGGTGCGTCCGCTCGTCTCCTTGCCATTCTCCACGGCATGCACGCGGGCGGCGGAAGCCATCGTCTCCGTCACGATCTCGGTGATGCCGAGCGCGGCCTTTTCCGCCGTCATGCCGAGCGGCGCGGCGACCACGCGCGTGCAGGCCTCGACCGAGGCCTCCGGCTTCAGCGTGATGTAACCCCCCGCGAACAGCGCGGGGTCGATCCAGGCCATGGCGAGGTCGGCATCCGTCACTGTGGGCATCGTCCCGCCCCGGTCGTAGCAGGCCGGGCCGGGCATGGATCCCGCGCTGTCGGGACCGACCGTGATGCGCCCCAGCCCATCGACGCGCGCGATGGACCCGCCGCCGGCGCCGATCTCGACCATGTCGATCACCGGGATGCGCACGGGAATGCCGCTGCCCTTCACGAAGCGTGCGGCGCGCGCGATTTCGAAGTGGCGGGCCTGCTGCGGCTTCATGTCGTCGATCAGCGTGATCTTCGCGGTGGTGCCGCCCATGTCGAAGGCGAGCGCGCGGTCGATGCCGTTCTCGGCCGCGAGGATCTGCGCGAGGATCGCCCCGCCCGCGGGCCCGGATTCCACCAGGCGGATGGGGAAGCGCCGCGCCGTCTCGACCGTGGTGATGCCGCCCGAGGACATGATCAGCAGCAGCGGGCAGGTCGACCCCAGCGCCTTCAGCCCGTCCTCGAGCCGCCGCAGGTAGCTTTCCATCAGCGGCAGGACGTAGGCGTTGGCGACCGTGGTCGAGGTGCGCTCGTATTCCCGGATCTCGGGGCACACCTCGGAGGAAATCGCGATGACTTCCCGGGGCAGGGCGCGCGAGAGGATCTCGCGCGCGCGCTCCTCATGCGCGCCATTCTGGTAGGCATGGAGGAAGGAGATGGCGAGCGCCTCGATCCCTTCCGCCTTCACCTGTGCGGCGATTGCCTCGAGCGCGGCCTCGTCCATCGGCAGCAGGATCTCGCCATCGGCGGCCAGGCGCTCCGGCACCTCGAACCGCCAGGGACGGGAGACCAGCGGCTCCGGCCGTTCCATGTAGAGGTCGTATTGCTCGAAGCGATGCTCGTAGGCCATTTCGAGGGAATCGCGGAAGCCCTCGGTGGTCACGAGCGCCGTCTTCGCGCCCTTGCGTTCGATCAGCGCATTGGTCGCGAGCGTGGTGCCATGGATCACCAGCGCCAGGTCGGATGCGGCGATCCCGGCCTGGCCGAGGATCATCGCCGTGCCTTCCAGTACGGCACGTTCCGGGGCATCCGGCGTTGTCAGCACCTTGGTGGAGAAGGACCGGTCGGGCAGGGCGAGCACGAGGTCGGTGAAGGTGCCGCCGATATCGACGGCGAGGCGCGCAGTCTTGGTCATCACGTCCTGTTTCGGTTCAGTCGGCGCGGATGTTCGCGGCCTGGACGACGGCGCGCCAGGTCTCGAGTTCGGTCTTCACGAAGGCGGCGAAGGCCGCCGGCGGCATCGGCGCGGCATCGAAGCCGATGCGGTTCAGCACTTCCACGATCTCCGGCCGGGCGAGGACCTTCGCGATCTCCTCGGCCAGCCGAGCGCGGATCGGTTCCGGCGTGCCGGGCGCGGCGATGATGCCGTACCAGTTGGAGATGTCGAACTCCGGCACCTGGCTGCCGACCGACGGCGTATCGGGGGATGTCGCCCAGCGCGATGCCGAGCTGACCGCGAGCAGACGGAGCTGGCCCTGCTGGACCATCGGCCAGGCGGAGGCGTCCGAGAAGAAGATGTCCACATTCCCCGCGACAAGATCGGTCAGCGCCGGCCCCGTGCCGCGATAGGGCACGTGCACCATGCGCGTGCCGAGCCGCAGGTTCATCAGCTCGCCGGCCAGGTGCGTGCCGGTGCCCACGCCGCCCGAGGCGAAACGGATCGCCTCCGGTTCTCGTTTCACCAGGGCGACGAACTCCGCGAGGTTCTGCGCGGCGATGCCGTTGCGGCAGACCAGCAGCAGCGGGCTGCGCGTGACCATGCTGACGTAGCCCAGCGAGAGCGGGTCATAAGGCGTCGGCCGCACCACGGGCCCTGCCGTCATGTTCCCGGGGCTGACCATCGACAGCGCATAGCCGTCGGGCGGCGATTTCGCGACGGCGTCCACGCCGATCGCGCCGCCGGCACCGGCCCGGTTCTCCACCACCACCGGCTGGCCGAGCAGCGTGCCGAGGGGTTCGGCGATGATGCGTGCCACCGCATCGACTCCGCCGCCGGGCGCGAAGGGAACGACCAGGCGAACGGGCCGCGTGGGGTAGGATTGCGCCTGCGCGGCTGGAATGCCGGCCAGGGTCAAGCCCGCGGCGAACAGGCCGCGGCGGGTTGCGAATGGGCTCATCGAGGCATTTCTCCTCTGCGATGGGCCGTGACGAAGGCAGTCCCGATGCGCCGCCCCGATCGTTTGCCGCCGGGCGGGTCTTGGCGCGAACCCTAGATCAGCGCCGGCTGGCGGGGAATGGGGCCGGATAGTGAAATCGGCTAACGTAAAGCATCAGCGTCTTCGATCTTTCATTCGGCGCCATCCCGCGCGACCATGGCGGCGGAACATCCCGCTCCATACGTCCCAGCCGCCGCGAGGTCCTGTCATGTCCCTGACCAACCAGCCCGATCCCGAAATCCGCAAGCGCATCGTCGAGCAGGACCTGGCCAACGTGATGCATCCGATCGTGCAGCATCGCGCGCTCGAGAAGTCGCAGATGGTCGTGACCGGTGCCCAGGGTTCGACCATCGTCGATGCGGATGGCACGACCTACCTCGACGCGATGGCCGGGCTGTGGTGCGTGAACATCGGCTATGGCCGCACCGAGCTCGCCGAGATCGCGGCCGAGCAGATGCAGCAGATGTCCTATTACCCGCACACGGCGATGAACCTGCCGGCGGCGCGGCTCGGCGAGCAGATCGGCGCGCTGATGGGCGGCGGCTACCACACCTATTTCGTCAATTCGGGCACCGAGGCGAACGAGGCGGGCTTCAAGGTCGCGCGGCAATACGCCAAGCACGAGTTCCCCAAGGATTTCCGCTTCAAGTCGATCTCACGCCAATACGCCTACCACGGCACCTCGCTGGCGACGCTCGCCGCGGGCGGGATGGGCGAGCGCAAGACGAAGTTCGAGCCCTATGATGGCTCCTTCATCCATGTGCCGGCGCCGACCTGCTATCGCTGCCCGCTGGGCCTCGAATCCGGCAAGTGCGGCATGGCCTGTGCGAAGCTGATCGAGACGACGATCCTCGCCGAAGGCCCGCAGACCATCGCCGAGATCGTGGTCGAGCCGATCATGTCCGCGGTGGGCGTCGCGGTGCCCCCCGACGAGTACCTGCCCTACGTCGAGAGCCTGTGCCGCAAATACGACCTGCTGCTGCACGTCGATGAGGTGATCAACGGCTTTGGCCGCACCGGCAAGATGTTCGCCCACCAGCATTACGGCATCAGCCCGGACATCATGGCGATCGCCAAGGGCATCGTCTCGGCCTACCTGCCGATCGCCGCGACGGTGGTGAAGGACAAGGTGTTCGAGAGCTTCCTTGGCGAGGTCGCGGAGTCGCGCCAGGTGATGCAGGTCAACACCTATGGCGGGCATCCGGTCGCGGCCGCGGTCGCGGTGCGCAACATCGAGATCATGCTCGAGGAACAACTGCCGGAACGCGCCGCCACCATGGGCGCCTACCTCATGGACGGCTTCAAGGACCGGCTGTTCCGCCACGGCATCACCGGCGATGTGCGCGGCAAGGGCCTGCTGATCGGCATCGAGCTGGTCACCGACCGCGAGAGCAAGGTTCAGCTCGACGGCGCGCTGGTGCAGGGCGTGGTCGATTTCTGCAAGGCGAATGGCGTGATCGTCGGCCGGTCCGGCGGTGGGGTGCGGCACTCCAACACCATCGTGCTGTCGCCGCCGCTGGTGATCACCAAGTCCGAATGCGACACGCTGATCGAGGTGCTGGACAAGGCGCTGGAAGCGACCGTCGCGAAGATGAAGGGCGGCTGAGGGTCTATTGGGGAGGGCGCTGCCCTCCCCAAACCCACGCGCCAAAGGCCTTTCGGCCTTTGGTGGAATGATGTGCGGAGAGGGGCAAAGCCTCTCTCCGCAGCGCCTCACGCGTCGGCGGCGGCCTCGATCGCCTCGCGCTTCTCTTCCTTCTTGTCCGCGGCACCCCACAGCTTGCGCGTCTTCTGGAAGCGGGAGATCAGGAACTCGCCCGAGGTCACCGGCGTGTACTTCGCCTCCTCCTCGCTGATGCCGAGCTGGCGCGGATCGACCATCGTGTCGAAGTTCGGATTGCAGAAGAGCGGCATGGAGATGCGCGGCGTGCTCTTCGTGTGGATCACGCGATGGACGGTCGCCTTGAAGCGGCCATTGGTCCAGCGCTTCATCAGCTCGCCCACATTGATCACGTAGCCGCCCTTGATCGGCGGCACGTCGATCCAGTTGCCGTCCTTGCCCATCACCTGCAGTCCGCCCTGGTAGTCCTGCCAGAGGATGGTGATGATGCCGTGGTCGGTATGCGCGCCCGATGCGGTCTCGGTCGCGCCGAGGCTGATCGCCTGATCGTAGGGATAATAGTGGTTGATCACCATGTCCGCGACGGGCCTGGTGAAGTGACGCGAGAAGAAGTCCGGCGCCTCGCCCAGATAGAGCGCGAAGCCTTCCAGCATCTTCATCCCGACTTCGAGGCAACCTTGGTGATAGGCGGACAACGCCTCGGGGAAGCCGGGCAGGGCGGGCCAGTTGTTGGGGGCGTAGAGCGGGATGCCGGCCAGCACCTCGGGGTCGTCGGGCTTGCAGGGGAAGCCGAGGTCGAAGCTGTCGCGCGCGAATTTCAGGCCGCTCGCATGGACCGTGTCGCCCATCTTGCGGTAGCCGCGGTTGTTCCGGTCGCTTTCGACCTTGAGCTTTTCCGCCATCGGCAGG
Source organism: Roseomonas sp. (assembly GCA_041914265.1). Classification (GTDB taxonomy): domain Bacteria; phylum Pseudomonadota; class Alphaproteobacteria; order Acetobacterales; family Acetobacteraceae; genus Neoroseomonas. The sequence goes on along the minus strand of JAYSDS010000122.1, from coordinate 1,136 downwards.
GCGAAGAATTCCTGGGCCTTGTGCCAGGCGGTCTCGATCGTCTCGACCGGGACGTGATGGCCGACGGCATAGAGGAAGCCGATATCGTCGCAGGCGCGGCCGATCTCCTCGGCGACGCGCATGCGGGCGCCGATGTCATCCGAATAAAGGCCGGAGACGTCGATGATCGGGATGGATTCTGCGCTCATGGACCGCTGCTTCCCTGGTTGGGGGTGGAGGAGCCGCGCCGCGATGCCCCGCGCCAGTCGAGCCGCTTGCCGACATGATGCACGAAGGCATAGAGCGCGAAGGAGAGACAGGTGGCGAGCAGCGCCACGGCATAGACCTGGTCGCCGCGATAGGTCTGCATCGCGCGGTTGATGATGAAACCGAGCCCTTCGGAGGAGATCATCCATTCCGCGCTGATCGCGACGATGATGGAACCCGTCGCCGCGATCTCCTGCGCCGCCAGCACATGCGGCAGCGCGTAGGGCAGGCGCACATGCAGGAAGGTCGCACCCCAGCCGGCATTCAGCACCCGCATGCGGTCGAGCATGACCGGATCGGCCGCGCGCAGCCCCTGCATCGTGTTGACCAGCACGGGGAAGAAGCCCGCGAGCGCGACGACCGTGACCTTGGAAGCGATGCTGTCACCCAAGGCCAGCGACAGCACCGTGACCAGCGCGACATAAGGCATGTTGCGCAGCGTGATCGCGGCCGGCATCAACATGTGGCGCGTCATCGGCAGCGCATCGAACAGCAGCGCGAGGCCAATGCCGGCAATGTTCGCGAAGATGAGCCCGAGCGCCGCGACCTGAAGCGTCGAGACGAGATGCTGCGTGATGAAGCCGGAATCCTCGACGAGCGTCGCGAGCACGCGTTCGGGGCGCGGGATGACGAAGGATGGCAGGCCGGAGACGGCAATGGCGAGATACCACAGCGCCAGGATCGATCCGATCGGCGCGAGGATGCGCAGCGCCGACCATAGCGGCGCGAGATTCAGGCGCCTCGGCGCTGCCGGCGCCGGGGCCGCGACGATGGCTTGGCCGGCCTCCATCACGCTGCCTCCGCATGACCGAAAAGAAGCTCGCGCGCCCGTGCCGCCGCGGCAAGGAAACGCGGATCGGCGCGGAACTCCGGCCCGCGGGGGCGCGGCG
>JAYSDS010000121.1:0-18767 GCA_041914265.1 Roseomonas sp. | reverse complement strand
AAGCCCTGGTCGAGCAGCGCGCCCATGTGCCGGTCGCGTTCGACCCAGGAGGAACCGCCCATGGTCACGCCGACCAGCCGCACGCCGTCGCGCTGCGCGGAGGTGACGATGTTGAAGCCCGAATCCCGGATGAAGCCGGTCTTGATGCCGTCCGCGCCGTCATAGTCGCCGAGCATGCGGTTGTGGTTGCGGATCATCTGCCGCCCCCAGGCGAAGTGCACGGTGCTGAAGTAGCGGTAGCGGTCAGGGAAGTCGCGGATCAGCCGCATGCCGAGCGTCGCCATGTCCCGCGCCGTGGTGACGTTGTCCGGATCCGGCAGGCCGGAGGCGTTACGGAAGGTGGTGCGCGACATGCCGAGCGCACGTGCGCGCAGCGTCATCATCTGGCCGAAGCGTTCCTCGCTGCCGGCGAGGTGTTCCCCGACCGCCGAGGCGACGTCGTTCGCGCTCTTCGTCACCAGGGCAAGGATCGCCTGTTCGACGCTGAGCGTGGCGCCGGCCGGCAGGCCGAGCTTTGAGGGCGGGCGGGACGCCGCTTCGTCGCTCATCCGGATGGGGGAGTTGAGCTGGACGCGGCCTTCGCGCAGGGCCTCGAACAACATGTAAAGCGTCATCATCTTGGTCAGGGACGCCGGGTAGCGCTGGTCGTCCGCATTGGCGGCGATCAGGACGTTGCCGTTGCGCGCATCGACGACGATGGCGGCGTAGCGCTCGCTGCCGATCTGGGCGAGGGCCGGCAGGGTGGTCAACCACAAGGCGAAGGCGGCAAGCAGAACGGCAACCCCAAGCCGAGGGGGGCGGCAAGGGTGGTTCGGGCGCGGTTGGGCGCTCGATGGCATCATACGGAATCCCCCTGGGCCGGCGCGCCGGAGGCGCGGCGGATCGCTGATCCCTGGAACGATAGCCGCTGCGGCCGCGAAGGTCCATGCCAAAACGCGCGGAGTTCGTTTCCAGGCAAGGGTTTACACTTCCTTCTTGTGGCGGACCGTTACCCCTGGCCTTCCCTTGGCCAGTTAAGATTTTTTGTGCGCCGCAAAAAACACTTGCACCAAGACCGTCACGCCGCCTAAACGATAGCCATGTTGCAGCGCAGCAAGACGGTCCGGAAGCCCGGGCCAGCCCGGCAGAAGGCGGCCGTCCCGGCGCCCGAAACCAATGAGGAAAGGACCGACGACATGGCCGAAACGAAGGCTGACGTGAAGAAGATCGCCGCCGAGGGTGCCGCCCAGGCGCAGAAGTTCGTGACGGAGGGTGCCGAGAAGGCACGCGCTGCGATGGAGAAGAGCTTGGAACAGTTCAGCAAGGGCACTGAGGGCCTGGTGAAGGCCGCCGAGGAAGTGGCGGAGTTCAACCGCGGCAATGTCGAGGCGGTGACGAAGGCCGCGCAGACCTGGGCGACCGGCGCGCAGGAACTGGCCCGCCAGGCGATGGCGCTGGCCCAGGGCCTGACCGACCAGACGCTCGAGGGTGCGAAGGCGCTCGCCGCGGTGAAGAGCCTCAACGAGGCCGCCGAGATCCAGACGAAGTACGCCAAGGCCGCCGTCGAGAAGACCGTCGCCGAGACCGCGAAGTTCCAGGAAGCGGTGTTCAAGCTGACCGAGGCCTCGGTCGCGCCGCTCAGCGCCCGCTTCACGGTCGCGGTCGAGAAGTTCGCCAAGCCGCTCGCGGCCTGACCCGGACGGGACTACGGCCGCCTCGCCCCGACTTCCCCCTCCCATACCAGGAGGCGGGGCGGCCACTCGAAGGGCTCGGCATCCGGTCCGCCCCGCGCAAGCGGTGGTTGGGGCGGGGGCCGGGCCCTTCCGCATTCCGGGCTTCGCGGCAAGACTTGCAACCGGCGCATCGCGGGACAATCTGCGGGCCGCATGCGGTCAGGCCTTCACCTCGCGCCGCGCGCTCCGATATCCTGCACATCGGCGGGGGACTCTGACGCCCCGCCAAGGGAACCACTTCTGCAGCCATGAGCGATCCGGACAAGCGCACGGGGAACGGACAGGGCAACGACGGGTCGCAGACCGGCGTCGTCGTCAAGGCGCGGCCACGCACCAAGAAGCCCGCCATGTACAAGGTGCTGATGCTGAACGACGACTACACGCCGATGGAGTTCGTCGTGCACGTCCTCGAACGCTTCTTCCAGAAGAACCGCGAGGAGGCGACGCGCATCATGCTGCACGTCCATCGCCGTGGCGTCGGTGTCTGCGGGGTCTTCACCTATGAGGTCGCCGAAACGAAGGTGACGCAGGTGATGGACCTCGCGCGCCAGAACCAGCACCCTCTGCAGTGCACGATCGAGAAGGAATAGGGGAAGGGGTCGCAGAACCCCGGGGAGAGGCCCACATCACGTCTGGATACCCGGTGCGTCAGCGGCCTGAGGAGGCCAGCGCACCATCGACAGGGGAGCGTCACTGACATGCTGTCCCGCAACCTCGAGCAGACGCTCCACCGGGCACTGGCCCTGGCCAGTGAACGGCGCCACGAATACGCAACGCTTGAACATCTGCTGCTGGCATTGGGCGATGACCAGGATGCGGCCACCGTGCTGCGCGCCTGCGGCGTCGACCTCGACCGGCTGAAACGCGACCTGACCGAGTTTCTCGACAAGGACCTCGCCGGGCTGGTGACTGAACGCGGCGGCGACCCCAAGCCGACCGCCGGCTTCCAGCGCGTCGTCCAGCGCGCGGCCATCCACGTGCAGTCGTCCGGGCGTGACGAGGTGACCGGCGCGAACGTGCTGGTCGCCCTGTTCAGCGAGCGCGAGTCGCATGCGGTCTACTTCCTGCAACTGCAGGACATGACCCGGCTCGACGCCGTCAACTTCATCAGCCACGGCATCGCCAAGGCGCCCGGCCGGTCGCAGCCGCGCCCGGTGCAGGGTTCGCCCACCGCCTCGGCTGGCTCCAACTCCGAGGAGAACCAGGAGAAGGAGGAGAAGCCGCGCGGCGGGGCCGGCCGCGGCCAGGACGCGCTGTCCAACTACTGCGTCAACCTCAACAAGAAGGCGCAGCAGGGCAAGATCGACCCGCTGATCGGGCGCGATTCCGAGATCGAGCGCACCATCCAGATCCTCTGCCGGCGCACCAAGAACAACCCGCTCTATGTGGGCGATCCCGGCGTCGGCAAGACCGCGATCGCGGAGGGCCTGGCGAAGCGCATCGTCGAGGGCGACGTGCCCGAGGTGCTGCTGAAGTCCACCATCTTCGCGCTCGACATGGGCAGCCTGCTCGCCGGCACGCGCTATCGCGGCGATTTCGAGGAACGGCTGAAGGCCGTGGTGACGGAGCTGGAGAACCAGCCCGGCTCCATCCTGTTTATCGACGAGATCCACACGGTGATCGGCGCCGGCGCGACCTCGGGCGGGGCGATGGATGCGTCGAACCTGCTGAAGCCGGCGCTCGCCCAGGGCACGCTGCGCTGCATCGGCTCGACCACCTACAAGGAGTATCGCAACTACTTCGAGAAGGACCGCGCCCTGGTCCGCCGCTTCCAGAAGATCGACGTCAACGAGCCGACGGTCGAGGATGCGGTGAAGATCCTGCAGGGCCTCAAGACCAACTACGAGAAGCACCACAAGGTCCGCTACACGCCGGAGGCGATCCGTGCGGCGGTGGAACTGTCGGCCAAGTACATCCATGACCGCAAGCTGCCGGACAAGGCGATCGACGTGATCGACGAGGTCGGCGCGTCGCGCATGCTGCTGCCCGAGAACAAGCGGCGGAAGACGGTCACGCTGAAGGATGTCGAAGACATCGTCGCGAAGATCGCGCGCATCCCGCCGAAGTCGGTCTCGACCGACGACCGCGAGACGCTGAAGAACCTCGAGCGCGACCTGAAGGCGATGGTCTTCGGCCAGGACAAGGCGATCGAGGCGCTCTCCGCCGCGATCAAGCTGTCCCGCGCGGGGCTGCGCGATCCGGAGAAGCCGATCGGCAACTACCTGTTCTCCGGCCCGACCGGCGTCGGCAAGACCGAGGTGGCGAAGCAGCTCGCCAAGACCCTCGGCATCGAGCTGATCCGCTTCGACATGTCAGAATACATGGAACGGCACAGCGTCAGCCGGCTGATCGGCGCGCCGCCGGGCTATGTCGGCTTCGACCAGGGCGGGCTGCTGACCGATGCCATCGACCAGCATCCCCATGCGGTGCTGCTGCTCGATGAGATCGAGAAGGCGCATCAGGATCTCTACAACATCCTGCTGCAGGTGATGGACCACGGGAAGCTGACGGACCACAACGGCAAGACCGTCGACTTCCGCAACGTCATCCTGATCATGACGACCAATGCGGGGGCGGCCGACATGGCGAAGCCCACGATCGGCTTCGAGCGCGAGAGCCGCATCGGCGAGGATGAGGACGCGATCAAGCGCCTCTTCACGCCGGAGTTCCGCAACCGGCTCGATGCGACGGTGCCCTTCTCGGGGCTGACGCCCGAGATCGTCGGCCGCGTGGTCGAGAAGTTCGTCATGCAGCTCGAGGCGCAACTCGCCGACCGCAACGTGACGATCGAACTCTCCTCCGCGGCGAAGGAATGGCTCGCCGAGCGCGGCTATGAACCGCTCTACGGCGCGCGGCCGCTCGCCCGGGTGATCCAGGAATACGTCAAGAAGCCGCTCGCCGAGGAACTGCTCTTCGGCAAGCTCGCCAAGGGCGGGGCGGTGAAGGTCGGGCTCAAGGACGGGGCGCTGACCTTCGACATGGTCGAGGCCGCGCCCCCCGCTTTGCCCAAGCCCGAAGAGGGCGAGGGCGATGCGGAGCGCGAGCCCGAGCAGGTCGAATGACGCATCCGGCCACGACGGCGTTGCTCGTCGTGGACGTGCAGAATGATTTCTGCACGGGCGGCGCACTCGGTGTGCCGCATGGCGAGGATGTGGTGCCGCTGATCAACGCGATCGTCCCCCACTACGGGACGGTCGTGCTGACCCAGGACTGGCATCCGGCGGACCACACCTCCTTCGCTTCGCAGCATGCCGGGCGGCAGCCCTTCGAGACGATCGCGCTGCCCTATGGGCCGCAGGTGCTTTGGCCGGACCATTGCGTGATGGGCAGCCTGGGTGCCGCGCTGCATGACGACCTCGACACCACGCGGGCGCAGATGATCCTGCGCAAGGGGTGTCATCGGGCGGTCGATTCCTACTCCGCGATGCTTGAGGCCGATCGCGTCACGCGCACCGGGCTCGATGGCTGGCTGGTGTCGCGCGGCATCACGGAGGTCCATGTCTGCGGCCTCGCCACGGATTTCTGCGTGGCCTGGACGGCGCTCGACGCACGGCGCTTCGGCTTCGGCGTGACGGTCATCGAGCAGGCCTGCCGCGCCATCGACCTCGACGGCAGCCTGGCGCGCGCCTGGGCGGAGATGGCGGCCGCGGGGGTGCGGCGCGCCGCATCGGCGGATATCCTGGCGGCCTGACGGCGCGATCCCGCGCCGCAAGGGGAATGCCAGGATGAGTGCGGTCAAGGACTGGAAGGCCTATTCCGAGGCGCTGCGCGGGCGCGGCAAGGAACTCGGGCAATTGCACCCGGAAATCGTGAAGGGCTTCGTCGCGCTGAACAACGGCGCGGCGAAGACGACGCATATCGACGCCAAGATGCGGGAGTTCATCTCGCTCGCGGTCGCCATCACGACGCGCTGCGACGGCTGCATCGATGCCCATGTGCGCAAGGCGCTGGCGGCCGGCGCGACGCAGGAGGAGATCGCCGAGGTGATGGGCGTCGCGATCGCGGTGAATGCGGGCGCGGCCTTCACCTATGCGCTGCATGTGATGGATCGCGCGGCGGAATAGCGCGGAGCCGGAGAGGGGCTTTGCCCCTCTCCGGACCTCACCCCAGCAAAGGCCGAAAGGCCTTTGCAAACCTCGACTTGGCCTTGTGCACCACTGGCAGAATCGTGCCGAAACCCGCACTGGCGCAGGACGGGCGCCTGGAGGGTGCGTCCCGTCCGTCGTGCCGAGCACCAGACGGATGCGGTCCAGGTGCTCCAAGCACCTGGCGGGGTGAGGTTTGGAGAGGGGCGGCGCCCCTCTCCAATGTCTACCCGCGCTACACCAGCGCCTTCCGCGCGACCTCCAGCGCCGCCTTCTCTTCCTTCGTCACCTTCGGATAGTGCAGGCCCAGCTCTTCCAGCGCTTCCACGATCGCCGCGACCACCACCAGCCGCGTGAACCACTTGTTGTCCGCGGGCACGACGAACCACGGCGCGTTCGTCGCCGCCGTGCCGCGGATCGCGGCGTCGTAGGCGCCCATATACGCGTCCCAATGTCCGCGCTCCGCCACGTCGCTCGCGGAGAACTTCCAGTTCTTCTCGGGTTCCTCGATGCGGGAGAGGAAGCGCTTCTTCTGCTCGCCCTTGCTGACGTTGAGGAAGAACTTCAGCACCACCGTCCCTTGCCGCGCGAGGTAGCGCTCATAGGCCGCGATGTCCTCGAGCCGATCGTTCCAGATGGACTTGCCCACCAGGCGCGGCGGCAGCTTCTCCTTGGTCAGGATGTCGGGGTGGACGCGCACCACCAGCACTTCCTCGTACCAGGATCGGTTGTGGATGCCGATGCGCCCGCGTTCCGGCAGCGCGACCGAATGGCGCCACAGATAGTCGTGGTCGAGATCGACCGGGCTCGGCGCCTTGAAGGAATGCACCTGGCAGCCCTGCGGATTGACGCCGGAGAAGACGTGCTTGATCGCCCCGTCCTTCCCCGCCGCGTCCATCGCCTGGAAGATGCACAGCACCGACCAGCGATCCTGCGCGTAGAGCATGTCCTGCAACTCGGCGAACCGCTCGACGCCCTGCTGAAGCAGGTCGGAGGCGTGGTCCTTCTGCAGATCGAGGCCGGCGGTATCCCCCGGATCATAATCCTTCAGCCGGAACCCCTTGCCCGAGGTGACGCGGAAGCGGTCGAGCAGCTTGCCGATGCGTTTGGTGATCATGACGTCCTTCCCCTGGGTGCCACCACGATCCACGCCGCGGCGAGGACCTGCAACAGGAACGTCATGGACAAGGCCACGGCATAGCCGGACGGATTCCAGCCACCACTTTCCGTCCTCGGCCAGAGGTCGAGGATCGCCCCGATCCCGGTCTGCAGCACGAAGACCAGCACCAGCATGGCGAAGTTGATGGCGGTGGCGACGCGGCCCTGCAGTTCCGGCGGGAAGCCCTGGCCCATGGCCGCATAGCCGGCCACGCCCACCGAGCTGCAGAAGGAGAAGAGGAACCACGCCAGCGCCACCCAGCCGAAGCCTTCCGGTACGGCGATCAGCGCCGCCTGCGCCGCGAGCTGCCCGGCGATGCCGAGATAGGGCACGGCCATGGGCGAGAAGCCGCGCGCCTGCGCGAAGGACGCCGCCTGGCCCGTCGCCAGGCTGCCGGTCACGAACCCCGCCGCGTAGATCAGCAGCGCCGTCGCGCGCGGCGCGTCGGACAGCCCCGCGACGTCGCGCAGCCATGGCCCCGCCCAGAGCCCCTGGAAGGTGAAGTTCAGCGAGGACAGCACCATGATCGCCGGCAGGAATCGCAGGAAGGCGCGGTCGCGGAAGATGCGGCCGAACTCCCCGATCTCGCGCAGCAGACTGCGTCGCTGTGGCACGGCCGCGCCCGGGGGGCGGTCGGGCACGCAGAACCGGATCCAGGCCGCGACGCCGACCGACAGCACCGCGAGCAGCAGGAAGATGCCTCGCCAGCCGAGCGTCGGCAGCGCCCATTGCACCGGCAGCGTCGCGGACATCCCGCCCAGCCCGGCAAAGAACAGCCCGGCGCCGGTCACCGCCGCCACGCGATGCTTCGGATACCATTGCGTGTTGGCCTTCAGCATCGCCATCAGCCCCGCACCCAGGCCGAAGCCGAGCACGACGCGCCCGAAGGCGAGCACCCAGACCCCCGGCGCCACGGCGCTGAGCAGAAAGCCCGCGGCCGAGACCAGCGCCAGCACGCTTTGCACCTTGCGTGGCCCATGCAGGTCGAGCGCGACGCCGATCGGCAGTTGCGCCACCGCATAGGCGCCGAAGAAGCAGGCGGCGAGCAGCCCGAGCTCCGCCGCCGACAGCCCGAATTCCAGCGCGAGCAACGGGCCGATCGTCGCGACCAGCGCACGGTTCGCCTGGTTCAGGAAATTCATCGCCGCGAGTGGCAGGGTGATGCGGCCGAAGCCCGGCATGCGTTCCATCAGCGGGGATCGAGCCGCACGCTGATCGGGCAATGGTCGGATAGTCGCGAGAGGGTCGCCGGGTCGCGCTCCGCATAGACGAGCACGCGGAAGCTGTCGCGCACCAGCCAGTCGCGCGCCGGCCCGCCGAGCAGGATGTGGTCGATGAAGGGCCGCGAACCAGTGCCGCCGCGATAGGGACAGGGGTTGGACAGGCCTTCCGTGACGCGGGCGAGCGGCGCGGCGGCTTCCAGCAGGGCGGCGAAATCGTCGCCGCGCCCGATGCGCCGGTTGAAGTCGCCGAGGATGGCGAAGGCGACGCCTTCCCGCCGGCGCTCGGCGATCCAGCCGGCGATGATCGCACCCTGCCGGCCAAGGTTCTGGCAGTCGCGCGAATTAGGCTGCTGCACCGAATCCCGCATGCACCCGCCATCGAGATGTACCGACAGCAGCCGGATCGGCGGCCCGTCCCCGTCGCGCACGGTGATGTCCGCGCCGCGCCGCAGCGATCGACGCGCATTCGGCACCAGGTCCAGCGCCATCAGGTCGGGGTTGCGCGTGACTGCCAGCCCGCGCCGCAAGGCGAAGCCGGCGCGCTGCACATCGGTCTCGGCGGGGAAGTGGAACTCGTAGCGCGTCGCGTCGAAGACCCGCGCGGCGGCGAGCGGCCCGTCCACTTCCTGGATCGCGATCACATCGGCCGCGAGCCGGTCGGCATAGGCGCGCAGCCGGGCGAAATCCTCGGCTGTGCGCGCCGGCCGGGAGGAAGGCAGATCCGGATGGCCTGGCGCCTTCGTCGTCAGCCATTCGAGATTCCACGCGGCGAGCTTGAGCTCGGCGGCCTGGAGGGGCAGGGCGGCAGCCACGCAGAACGCGATGAGAAGGGCACGCATGGCCAGCTTCATAGCAGCGTCACCGCTTCGGCGCGCGGGGCGGGGGCGTCGTCCAGCATGCGCACGCCGCAGGCCAGCAGGAGCTCCGCCACCGCGTCCATCTCCCGTGCATCCCGCGTGGCGTCGTGGAAGGGATCCGTGGCGTCGCTGCCGCGCGGCACCCAGATGATCGTCTCGTAGCGCGCGCGGGTCAGCAGCACGCGGTACTTGTTGATCACGTAATGCGCATCCTTCGTCCGCTCCTGCCAAGCCTGGCCGGCGAAGCGCCGCGTCCGCCAGCCGCCGCGCGACCACAGCAGGTCGCCACCCCAGGCCAGCCCCGCGACGTCCAGTTCCAGCCCCTGGCAGTCATATTCCGTCGCGAAGGTTTCGAGCGCATCCGACCCGCGGATATCCGGCCAGCGTTTCAGGAACCAATCCGCCACGTCCTCAAGCTGCACGCCGAGGCCTTCCCTCCGCAGCCGCTTTGCCCCGGCCGAGGCGACGATGCCTGCACGCCGGCGGCCGCGCGCGACGTGCCGCAACCCGCCGCGCAGCGCATCGAGGTCGCGGGTGAGCAGGAAGGGCAGGGTGCCCGCGGCCTCGGCGATGGCACGTGCTTCCGGCACCGCGCCGCGCAGCAGCGCGTCCACCCAGGCCGCGCCGGCGTTCTCCCGCACGCTGCGCACCGGTACGGTGAGGTCGAGATCCTCCTCGATAGTCAACCAGGCCTCGGGCGCATCGGCCAGGCGCTGAATTGGGTCCTGGGCCGCCACCGCGCGCCGCGCGGCGATGGCCTGCCAGCGCCCTCCGGACGCGGCGATGACGCGGCCCCATTCGCGCAGGCCGGCCTCGCCCGTGTTGATCTCCTGCCCATTGCCGATCAGCGCGACCACCACCGCCCAGCCCTCGTGCCGGCCCATGATCTCCAGGGTGTGCGCCGGTTCGCTCATGGTCAGGCGCGATGGCTTGTTGCGCGTGCCGATGCGCGACTTCGCCTCATCCCAGGCGCGCTGTGCCTCGTCGAAGACGATCAGCCGGTCGGGTGGCGCGCGGCGGGCGGGATCGGTCGCGTTGTCCTCCAGGAAGCGATGCACGTTCTGCAGCCGCTCCTTCACCCGACGCTCGGCTTCGTCGCGGCCGCATTCGCGCCGATCCACCGCGTCCTGTGCGAGTGCGGCGCGCAGCACCGTCACCAGCGGGACATTGCCGGTCAGGAAGGCGCTGCGCCCGCCGGCCCCGGGGGCGAAGACGGCGTTCAACCCGCACAGCGTCTTGCCCGCGCCGGGAATGCCGGTGACGAAGACGACGCGCTTTCCGCCTGTCGCCTGCGCCTCGCTCACCGCCCGCGCGATGGCATGCGCGGTGCGCGTCAGGTTCGGCGCGTCGGCGCGCGCGGTGGCGATCTCGGCCACGCCGTTTCGGGCATAGAGCATCGTCGCCGCCTCGACGATGGTCGGCACGGGGCGATAGGTGCCGGCGAGCCAATCCGCCGCGACCAGCGGCGTGGCCGGCGGCGGCAATTCGGCCTGCACCCAGCGCAGGGCCTCGGCCAGCGTCGCATGGCCGCAGACCAGCGGTTCCGTCGGGTTGGGCGGCAGCAGCCAGGGCTGGATGGACGGCGCAAAGGCGGCATCGCCCGCCACGAGCAGGGGCACGATGCTGTGCCGCCGGCTGCCGCCATGGAAGTCCCGCAGGTCGAGCGCGTAGTCCTCCGCCTCCGCCTTGCCGGCATTGCTCGGCGCGCCGGTCTTGAATTCGATCGCGACGATCGCGCGGTCGGTCAGGATCACGGCGTCGATGCGCTTTTCGAGCCGCAGCAGCTCGTATTCCAGCACGATGGTCCAGCCGGTGCCCCCGGCGGCCGCGATGGCCTCGCGCAGTGCGGCGACCTGCCGCTGCCAGGCATATTCCTGCTCCGGCGAGCCCGCCCAGCCGCGCGCCTGCTGTGCCGAGGCCAGCCGCCCCACCGTGTCCGCCGGATCGCGCGCCAGGAGCTCCGCGCCGGTGCAGTGGAACCAGGATCTCACGCGTGATTCCCCTGTCGAGGCCAGGTCGCCACGGCGACGCTTGCCATCATCAGCACGAAGCCGAGTGCATGCACCGTCGTGACGGCTTCCCCCAGCGCCGCCACCGCCACGACCGCGGCGGTGGCGGGCAGGAAGACGGTGAAGATGCCCGCCATGCCGGCCGCCACCCGCCGCAACCCGGCATACCAGAGCAGCACCGCCAGCGCGCTCGCCGTCAGCCCGTGGAAGACGAGCAAGGCGGCAAGGCGGGGGTCGGCCAGCGCCGCCGCGGCACCGATCGACGGCAGCGCGAAGGGGGCAAGCACCAGCGCGGAGAAGACCTGCATCCACAGGCTCGCGGTGACCACCGGCACGCGCCCCGCGATCCGCCGGGCGAGCAGCACATAGGCGGCCTCCCCCAGCACGCCGCCGAAGACCAGCAGGTTGCCGAGCGCCGAGCCATGCGATCCGCCCGCGACCCGCGCCAGGGTGATCGCCGCCATGCCGCCCGCCGCCAGGGCGACCGCCGCCCATTGCCGCGCCGGCAGCCTTTCGCGCAGCAGCAGCGCCCCACCGATGGCGACGACCGCCGGCAGCATCGCGAGGACGAGCCCGCCTTCCAGCGCGCTCGTCAGTCGCAGGCCGGCAAGCAGCGCGGCATTGTAGATGGCCGTGCCGAAGGCCGCCTGCAGCGCGAGATTGCCGAGCACGGCGCGGGGCACGCGTACCGGCCCGTCGATCCGCAGCGCCAGGGGCCAGAGTACCGCCGTGGCCAGCACGCAGCGGAGGAAGACGATCAGGGCGACGGGCAGCGCCTCGGCCAGCAGCTTCGCGACCGCGACATTGCCGCCGACCAGCGCCATCGACAGGGCGAGTTGCAGATAGGCGATGCGCATGCCGGTCAGGTCAGTCCATCGCGTCGCTGCGCATGCCGTGCCATGCCGGGTTCCCGTCGAATCGCGGCAAGGATAACGCGCGCGGCGCCAGGGGCGGGAGGGGCCTTGCCCCCGGGCGCCGGGCGTCCTGGAGCACCGTCAGCAGGCGCCCGGCATGATCGTCACCGCTGCGCGCGGCGCCGCCCTTTCACGCCCGTGCCTCACACCGCCGGTGCCGCGTCAACCGATCCGCTTTTCCAGGAACACGCTGAGCGGATCGGGCGCGTAACCCTCGAACGGCTCGATGGCGCTGAACCCCGCCCGCGCATAGAGCGCGAGCGCGGCGTGGCTCGCCACGCCGGTCTCGAGCCGCAGCACCGCGACGCCGCGCGTCAGTGCCGCCGCTTCCAGCGCGGCCAGCACCAGGGCCGCAACACCACGCCCGCGGGCGGCCGGATCGGTCCACATCCGCTTCACCTCGGCCCAGTCGCCCTTCAGCACCACCGCGCCCGTGCCGAGCGCCGCGCCGGCCGCGTCGCGCGCGACATGGAACAGCACCCCGGGCGCGCGCAGCGCATCGAGCGGCAGGTGATGATTGCTCTCGGCCGGGTAGAGCGCGGCGCTGTTCGCCTCCCCGGCGGCGAGCATGGCGCGGATCTCGGGCTGGTCGGGGTCCTCGATCGCGATGCGGATCATGCCTCGGTCTCCTGCCGGAAGGGGGAGAGCGTCGAGAGCATCTCCATCTCCCGCAGCATGGCCGGGCGCTCGCGGTCGAGGAAGTCGGACACCGCCTGGGACAGCCCCCGATGCGCGATCCAATGCGCGGAATAGGTGGGGACGGGCAGGTAGCCGCGCTGGATCTTGTGTTCGCCCTGCGCGCCGGCCTCGACGCGCGGGACGCCGTGGGCGATCGCGAAGTCCATGGCCATGTAGTAGCAGAGCTCGAAATGGAGGAAGGGCACCTCCACCGTCGCGCCCCAGTTGCGCCCGTACAGCGCGTCCCGGCCGAGCAGGTTCAGCGCGCCGGCCACGGGCTCACCATCGCGCTCGGCGATCATCAGCACCACGGCATCGCCGAGACGTTCGCCCAGCAACGGCCAGAAGGCGCGGGTGAGATAGGCGCTGCGACCCCATTTCCGATCCGTCGTGCTGCGATAGAAGCGGTGGAAGGCGGTCCAGTGGCGCGCGGTGATCTCAGGTCCCCGCAGGCAGCGCAGCACCAGGCCGCTTTCCGCCACCTCCCGCCGCTCGCGCTTCAGCACCTTGCGCTTGCGGGAGGCGAGCGCGCCGAGGAAGTCGTCGAAGCAGCCATAGCCCGGATTGGCCCAATGGAACTGCGTGCCGAGACGCTGCAGCCAGCCGGCCTCGCCCAGCGCGTCCCATTCCGCCGCCGTGCAGAAGGTGGCGTGCACGGAGGAAGCACCGATCGCCTGGCAGGCCTGCACCAATGCCTGCGCCAGGGCCCCCGGCGGCAGCCCGGCATCGGGGCGGATCAGCAGCCGCTGGCCGGGCACCGGGCTGAAGGGGACGCAGACCTGCAGCTTCGGATAGTAGCGCCCGCCGGCCCGTTCCAGCGCATCGGCCCAGGCGTGGTCGAAGACGTATTCGCCCTGGGAATGGGACTTCGCATAGCAGGGGGCGCAGGCGAGGAGCCGGCCGGCGTCGTCGCGCAGCGCGACGTGCTGCGGCAGCCAGCCCCGATCGGGCACGACGCTGCCGCTATCCTCCAGCGCCGAGAGGAAGGCGTGGCTGACGAAGGGATTGCCGTCCCCGGCGCAGGCATCCCATTCCTCGGCGGGAAGGTCGGCGATGCGCCGGTGCAGCGACATCGACAGGGGAGGGAGTCCGTCGGGCATGGCCTTCAATGTCGCGCCACGGCGGGCGCGCGCAAGCCATCGCGCCGGCCCTCCTACATATCGTGCGCCTTATAGACGCTGATCACGCCGAGCAGCATCGTCACCACGCCGCAGGCGAGCACCATCATGCCGAGCGTCGCCGCATCCATCGTGGGAAGGCCGGCCGGCAGGCTCACCAGCCGCGCGCGTGATCCGAAGCCCAACCAAGCCCCCGCCGTCGCCGTTCCCAACCCGATCAGCAGGGCGATGACGCCAAGCGCCATGGCCCAGCGGCCATCGGAGGACAGATCGTTCCCCTGAACGAAGGATAGGTCCCGGCGGTCTCGATACCCGAATTGCGACATTGCGGACCCCGCTTATGCAATCAGTAGTAGTTTCACCATACCGTGAGACGGTAATGCAATGACCTTGCGAGAGTGTTGAGAGGGCGCGGTCGTCGCGCCACGCGGATCGGCGCCCGACCATTCAGGCAGGCCGTCATGCCACCCTTGAAAAAGACCGGGGCCGTTGGAAGGGGAAGGGCGCTGCCCCTCCCGGTGCGGCAGGTCGGGACGCGGCGGCGTCGGTATCAGGCGATCGGTCGGATCAGGCCGGCTTCCGGCGCCACCGCCTCGCTGCCTGGGAAGGCCGCCGCGACCGCGGCCTCGGGCAGGCGCAGATGATCCCGCAGCAAGCCCTTGGCGAGCGCCCGCAGGTCGCGCGTCGGTTGCAGGTCGCGGTTCTCGAACAGTTTGCCCCGCCCGAGGCCCGGCCAATCCGCGAGGACACGCCCGCCGGTGACCGCCCCGCCGGCGAGGAAGGCCGCGCCCCCGGTGCCGTGATCCGTGCCGAGATTGCCGTTGACCCGCGCCGTGCGGCCGAACTCCGTGACACAGAGCACCGCCGTCTGGCGCCAGGCGGGGCCGAGTTCCCGCCGCAGCGCCCCGATGCCAGCATCGAGGCTCGTCAGGACCGGCGCGATGCGTTCGGCCTGGCCGGCATGGGTGTCCCAGCCGCCGGTCTCCAGGGCGGCGACGCGGGGCCCGGTCGGATTGGCGAGCATACGCCCCGCCGCAGCGGCCAGGCGCTCGAAGCCGCCGCGGGCCTGGATCGGCGCGCCGAGCGCCAGCGCCTCGGCCGCGAAGCCGCGGCTGCGCAGGCCCTCGATCACGCCGGGGCCGAGCAGCGGGTCGTCATGCAGAGCCTCGGCCATGCGCAGGTACAGGTCCGGCTCGGGACGCGAGGCGCGCGGCGGCGCCCACATGCCGACCGGCTGTTCGCCCCGCATCAGCAGCGGCAGGTCGAGCCCGAGCGACAGGCCCCGCCGTGCGGCGCCCTGGGTCTCCGGCAACAGGGCCAGCGCCCGGTTCAGCCAGCCCGAGGCCAGGCGCTGTTCCGCGCCCCCTTCAAGCAGGTCCTGCCCGTCGAAATGGCTGCGCGTGCGATAGGGGCCGGCCACCGCATGCACCGGCAGCAACTCGCCCGCGGCGTACAGCCCGTGCAGCCCGGCGAGGCGCGCATGCAGCCCGAAGAAGCCGCCGAGGTCGAGCACGCCGCCCTCATCCCCCGGCCCCGCCATGGCCAGGCCACCGCGCAGCCCGGCATAGTCGGGATCGCCATAGGGGACGAGGACGTGCATCCCGTCCATCGCCCCGCGCAGGATGATGACGACGAGGCGTGAATCCCCGGCCGGCCCGTCGGCGAAGGCCAGTCGCGCGCCCTGCGTGGCGGCGAGGGCGGTGAGGCCGAGGAGCAATCCGCGGCGTCCGATCCGCGGCAGATGGGCATGTCCGATCATCGGCGCTGCATCTCCGGGCTGATGAACAACAGGGCGATCGCATCCCGCGCGCTGCCGGCGCGGGAGACGGCCATGCGGGTCTGCTCCTTCGCCAGGGGGCCGAGCACCGCCTCGGCCATGGCGCGCGGGTCCTGGCGGGCGAAGCGCCCGGCTGTCTCATGCGCGAAGTCGAGGCGCTGCATCACCGGCTCCGGCCCCGCCCAGGCGGCGGCGGTATCCGGCCAGCCATTGGGCTGGGGCGCGTTCCACAGCGGCTGGCCAAGCGCGATCGTGGCCGGGAGGATCCCGGGTATCTCGGTCGTCCCGCCGGCGCGATGCAGGGCGATGACGTATTCCTGCGGTGGGCGCAGCTTGTTGAGAGCCGGATCGGATGCTTCCGGCAGCCGGACCAGTGCGCGGGCGGCGGCACCGAGGTGGCCATCCGTGCCGACCAGCACCGCCTCGATGCGGGCGACGGCGGCGTCAGGCGGGTCATCGGCGATGAAATGCCGGACCATGCGGAAGGCGATGTGGCGCATCGTTGCCGGATGCGTGCCGAGCATGCGCAGCGCGGCTTCGTAGGCCCCGGGCCCTTCACGGAAGCTGCGGCCGAGCAGCGTCTTCTCGCCCGGTTCATGGCTGCCAGGACGGAACAGGGGCCCCCAGGGCTCCCGCATGCGCTCGACGCCCCAGCCAGTCATCAGCCGCGCGAACTCCGTGACGTCCGCCTGGGTGTAGCCGCCCGCGGGCGAGAGGGAATGCAGTTCGAGGATCTCGCGCGCGAGGTTCTCGTTCAGGCCGCGTCCGGACCGCCTGCCGTAGCCGCTGTTCGGCCCGACCGAGGCGGTCTGGTCGAGGTAGTACATCATGGGCGCCGACATGGAGACGGCAACCAGCAGGTCGGCGAAGCGACCGGTGATGCCGGGGTGGATCGCCTGCCGCAGCAATGGCCCGAAGCCCGTCGTCACGCCGAAGCCGCCGCGCTCGGCCATGGTGAAATGGTTGAGCCAGAAGGCCGTCAGCCGGTCGTGGAAGCCGGTCCCGCTGGTCAGCAGGTGGCGGTGCCAGGCTGCCTGCTCCCCGCGGAAGAGGCGGACGACCGGGCTCATTTGCCCTGGAGCCGCCGGGCGGACGTCATGCTCGATCCAGGCAGCATAGCCTTCCGCCAGCGTCGCCGGCGCGTCCCGGTCCGCGGGCGTGGGCAGGGGCGGCGGCGCTTCCCGCGTCTGGGCGTCGAGCCAGGCGAGGGCGTCGTCGGGAAGGGGCTGGTCGGGCCGGGCACCGAACCCGAACCTGTGCAGGGCGAGATGCGGTGTGATCGTCATGGTATCGAGACGAGAGCCGAAAAACGGCAAAACTGTGGATGCCCTGGCATGCGCCGCAGGACGTGAAGTGTCTGTCGCGCCGGACAGGCCGTTTCACCGGGGCGGGTTCTGCACTAGATACCCCCCACCATGGACATGTCCCTTCCCGCGGAGCCCCGCGTGGCCGCCGAGGCCGCGCGGCGCCGCTCCTTCGCCATCATCGCCCACCCCGACGCCGGCAAGACCACGCTGACCGAGAAGCTGCTGCTCAAGGGCGGCGCCATCCAGCTCGCCGGCCAGGTGCGGGCGAAGGGCAATGCGCGTCGCACGCGGTCGGACTGGATGAAGATCGAGCAGGAACGCGGCATCTCCGTCGCGACCTCCGTCATGACCTTCGAGAAGGACGGCACGGTCTTCAACCTGCTCGACACGCCGGGCCACGAGGACTTCTCCGAGGACACCTACCGCACGCTTACGGCCGTCGATGCCGCGGTGATGGTGCTCGATGCCGCCAAGGGCATCGAGAGCCAGACGCGCAAGCTGTTCGAGGTGTGCCGCCTGCGCGACATCCCGATCATCACCTTCGTCAACAAGATGGACCGCGAGGGGCGCGACCCCTTCGACCTGCTCGACGAGATCGAGAAGACGCTGGCGCTGGAAGCGAGCCCGGTCGCCTGGCCGGTGGGGCAGGGGCAGGATCTGCGCGGGGTGTATGACATCCTGCATCCCTCCCTGCGCATGGTGGATTCCGACGAGATCATCCCGCTGACCGGCCTCGACGACCCGACCATCGAGGCGCGGGTGCCCGGCGACCGCGCGGAGACGCTGCGCGAGCAGGCGGAACTCGCCGCCGGGGCCTGTGCGGAATTCGACCTCGGCAAGTTCCTCGAAGGGTCGCTGACGCCGGTCTATTTCGGCTCGGCGCTGCGCGACTTCGGCGTAGCGCACCTGCTCGAAGGGCTGGCGCGCTTCGCGCCGCCGCCGCGCCCGCGCCCGGCCGATGCGCGTACCGTGAAGCCGGAGGAGGCGAAGCTGTCCGGCTTCGTCTTCAAGATCCAGGCGAACATGGACCCGCAGCATCGCGACCGCGTCGCCTTCCTGCGCATCTGCTCCGGCCGGCTCGAGAAGGGCATGCGGCTGCGCCAGGTCCGCACCGGCAAGCTGGTGCCGGTCAACGCGCCGCTCTTCTTCTTCGCCAAGGACCGCCAGGTGGCGGAGGAAGCCTGGCCCGGCGACGTCGTCGGCATCGCGACCCATGGCGGCATCCGCATCGGCGACACGCTGACCGAGGGCGATCCGCTGAACTTCCAGGGCGTGCCGTCCTTCGCGCCGGAGCATCTGCGCCGCGTGCGCCTCGACGATCCGATGCTCGCGAAGAAGCTGCGCAAGGCGCTGGACGAACTGGCGGATGAGGGCGTGGTGCAGCTCTTCCGCCCGATGGACGGGTCGCAGCCCATCGTCGGCGTGGTCGGGCTGCTGCAGCTCGACGTGCTGCAGTCGCGGCTGCGCGTGGAGTACTCCGTGCCGGCCTCTTTCGAGGCGGCGCCCTGGACGACGATGCGCTGGATGGCTTCCGAGGATCGCGGCGCGATCGAGCGCTTTGCCGCGGCCAACCGGATGGACATGGCGCAGGACCACGACGACGAGCAGGTCGCCTTCTTCACCTCCGACTGGCGCCGCCGCCGCGCGGAGGAGGAATTCCCGATGATCCGCTTCCTGCCGGTGCGCGAGCAGCACGGGCTGGCGCCGGCCTGACGGACGTCTCGGCGGTACCGGAGAGGCGCTGCCCTCCGGCACCTGGTTCCAGGCGCCACGCCCGTCCCGAGCCCTCGCAACGCGTTCCGTGCGCGAGAGCGGATCCCGGCACTGATCCGCCCGGCAGCGCACGGCGCCAAGTCGAGGTTTCCAAAGGCCCTTCGGCCTTTGGTGGGGTGGCTTGGAGGGGCAACGCCCCTCCAACTCCCTCGTCG
>JAYSDS010000120.1:0-18889 GCA_041914265.1 Roseomonas sp. | reverse complement strand
CCATCACGCCTGACCCGCTCAACACCGCAAAGACGGTTGCTTTGGAAACCTCGACCTGGTGCCGGGCATCCTGGGCGTTCTGACAAGGGGACGCCGCTCTCGTGCCCGGCACCTTGAGAATCTTCCGGCTGTCGTGCGCGGCGGGCGTTTCCAAGGGCCTTCCCGCCTGCGGCTGGACAGGAGCCGGAGGGGCGCCACCCCCATGTCCGCCAAGCCGGGACCAGCGGGCTTGGTGCGCGGCGCCACGCCCCCGCAAAACGCTTCGGGCGCAAGACGGACTCCGGTGCCGCTCCCGTCAGTGATGCCCAACGCCAAGTTGAGGTTTGCAAAGGCCTTTCGGCCTTTGCTGGGGTGGTTTGGAGGGGCAACGCCCCTCCAACGCCCACCGCCGAACGGGAATCCGGGAGAGACAAACCCCCACCCGGCCCCGCCTATGAGCCGCTGCGTGCCTGCCCCGTCAGGGCCTCAGGATCACCTTGCTCGCTGCCCGCTGCCGGGCGAGTTCGAAGCCCTCGATCCCCCGCGACAGCGGCAGCCGATGCGTGATCATTGGCCGGAACGCCTCCGGATCGCGGGCCAGCAGGGCGATCACGCGTTCCCAGCTTCGCGGCTCCGACCCATGGGAGGCGCGGAGCTGGTGCCGGTTGCGCACGAAGGTCGTCAGCGGCAGGGACAGTGGCGCGGCGTGGATACCGGCGACGACCAGCACGCCTTCGCGCTTCAGCAGAGGCAGCGCATCGGTGATCGAAGGCGGATGCCCGGTGGCTTCCAGCACGACATCGACGGGCCGTCCGCCGGTCAGCGCCAGCACTTGCGCGCCGAGCGGGCCTTCCGCCACATCGACGATGTCGGCGAAGCCGAGCTGTCGCAGCACGGCATAGCGCGGTTCGTCACCACGCCCGGCGATGACGACGCGCCCTGCCCCGGCGGCGCGTGCCATCAGGGCGAGGCCCTGCCCGATCGTCCCGGGACCCAGCACCAGCACGGTGTCGCCCAACCTGACATCCCCGACCAGCACCGCCTCGGTGGCGACGGCGAGCGGTTCGACGAGCGCGCCGAGTTCGGCATCCACCCCCTCGGGCAGCGGCAGGGCATTGCCGGCCGGCACGTTCAGAAGCGGGGCGAAGCCCCCATCCGCGGTCAGGCCGAGCGTCAGACGCTCGCCGCGGGCGCGCGGATCGCCGGGCCAGGCGGCGCTGCCATCGCCGCGGACGATGCGCGGATGCACCGCGACGCGTGTGCCGATGGCGACCGCCGAACCGGGCCCCGCCGCCTCGACCCGGCCGGCGAATTCATGGCCCATGGTCACGGGCAGATAGGGGACCATGTGGCCGTAGCCATCGGTCCATTCATAGGCGTGGACATCGCTGCCGCAGATGCCCACCGCCTCGACGCGAACCGTAACCTCGCCGGGGCTGGGCGGCGGGGGCGCGGGCACCTCCATCGCCTTGATGCCGAAACCGGCCTGCGTCTTGCGCAGCGCGAGCATGGTCAGAACGGCTCCGGATAGCTGGCATACATGGTCAGCGGCGGCTTGCCGTCGGGGTCGGTCATCACCTCGATCAGCGTCGGTGCACCGGAGGCGAAGGCGGCGTCGAGTGCGGGGCCGAGATCCTCGCCGCGCGCCACGCGCACCCCCGCGATGCCGCAGGCCCGCGCGATGGCGGCGTGGTCCACCTCGGCGAAGTCCACCGCGTCGGTGTGGGCGCCGAACTTGGTGTCCTCGGCGTGTTTCTGGAAGCCGAGGATGCCGTTGTTCAGCACCACCACCGTCAGAGGCAACTTCAGTCGCCGCAGGGTTTCCAGCTCCGCCCAGGAATGCCCGAAGCCACCATCGCCGCAGAGGCAGACCACGCGGCTGCCGGGCGAGGCGACCTGCGCGCCGATCGCCATCGGCACGCCCCAGCCGAGCCCCGCCAGCCCGCGCGGAGACAGGAAGCGCTGCCCGGCGCGCTTCGCCGTCATGTAGATGTTGATCCAGTTCGACGAATAGGACGCGTCGGCGACCATGATCCCATCCGCCGGCAGGCGGCGGTCGATCTCGGCGGCGACGCGCTCGGGGCGGACGGGGCCGCCGTCGCGCGTGGTGACGCGGGCGACGAGACCGCGCCAATCCGCGATGGCCGCGGCGATCTGCGCCTCGACGCCCGGCCGGGCCGCCGCGCGCGGGGCGAGGTCCCGCGCCAGCATCGCCTCGCGCAGCGCGGCGAGGGTCAGCTTCGCATCGCCCACCAGGCGCAGCGCCTCGTAGTTGCGGCCGATCTCGACCGGGTCGGGGTCGATATGGATGTAGCGGGCGTCGCGCGGATAGAGCGTCCAGCTATCCGTGCCGTTCTGGTTGGTACGGTTGCCGACCAGCAGGACGACATCGGCCTCGGCGATCATCGGGCGCAGCGTGTGGGCGCGTGCGCCGCGGCCGAGCGTGTTGCCCACGACGCCGATGGACAGCGGATGCGTCTCGTCCACGCCGCCCTTGCCCATGAACGTCGTGGCGACCGGCAGGTGCGCGTCCTGCTGCAGGGCGGCGAGTTCCTCCGCCGCGCCGGAGATGTGCACGCCGCCACCGGCGATGATGACGGGCCGCTTGGCGGTGGCGAGCAGCGCCGCGGCCTCGGCGATGCGCGACGGATCGGCCAGGGTGCGGTCGAGCGGGACGCTGCCGAGCGCGGCGCGGCGGCGGGAGACGGCCGCCGCGCGCTCGATCAGCAGGTCGGCCGGCAGCAGCAGCACGGCCGGGCCTGGGCGGCCGGACGTCGCGGCCGTCACCGCCATATCCACATAATCCTCGACGCGATCGGCCCGGTCGATGCGGCGGACGAACTTCGCCACGCCGTCGAACAGCTTGAAGTGGTCGAATTCCTGGAAGGCGTTGCGGTCGGTGCTGTCGCGCGTGACTTCCTGCACCAGCGCCAGGACGGGAATGGAGGCCTTCAGCGCCTCGGCCAGCGGGGGCACGAGCAGGGTCGCGGCCGGCCCGTTCTGCGCGGTGACGACGCCGAGTCGCCGGCCGATGCGGGCGTAGCCATCGGCCATGGCCCCGCCCATGTTCTCCTGCCGGTAGACGGTCTGGCTGATCCCGGCATGCGGTGCGGCCAGGTGGAAGGCCGAGGGCAGGGACTGCCCGAAGGTCGTCTCGACGCCGTGGCGGGCGAGCGCCTCGGCCAGGCGCAGGGCGACATTGGCATTGGCGGTCGGGCCGGTATCCGGCATCGGGCGGGTCCTCCGTGGCTTTGCTATTTGCTATAGCAAATGTCGGATACCGTGGCCGGTCAAGCCGGCGACCCGGAGAAGCCCGCATGCCCCGCGCGACCGCCTTGACCCCGCTCGACCGCGACGAGACGTTGTCGGAGAAAGCTTACGCCCAGCTCCGCAGCGCGCTGGTCGGCGGACGGCTGGTGCCGGGGCAGAAGCTTGTGCACCGGCAACTCGCCCAGGATCTTGGCGTCAGCCCGACCCCGGTGCGGGAGGCGCTGCTGCGCCTGGTGTCCGAAGGGGCGCTCGAACTCGATGCGCGCGGCATCGCCTGGGTGCCGCGCCTGGCGCCCGACCGCTACGCCGAGATCATGGAACTGCGCGTGATGCTGGAAGGCCAGGCCGCGGCCGAGGCCGCGCGGCTGGCGACGGCGGAGGATGTCGCGCGGCTCGCCGCCATCCATGCCCGGCTGATGCAGGCGCGGCGCGATGGCGACGGCGCGGTGCTGCTGGCCGAGAACGAGCGCTTCCATTTCGACGTCATCGCCATGGCGCGCATGCCGGTGCTGCGCCGCGTGGTCGAGACGCTGTGGACCCAGGCGGGTCCGACGATCAGCCTGATTTCCACGTTGCCGCGACCGATCTCGCCAAATGGACATCCCCATGACACGCTGCTGCGGGCGCTCGAAGCGCATGATCCGGCATCGGCGCGCGCGGCAGTCGAACGGGATCTGCGGGAGCACGCCGTGATTGTGGGGCGGCTGTTGCAATAACTCATCACTGTTCAAGAACTGGACGGGCACACCTCAGAAATCGATGATCAGGTCGAGGAATCGTGCATTGTCGAGACAGGGGATCCCAGGTGAGACTTGATGCAACGACATGAGCACCGATCGGCGCTGGGATATGGTTCCTTGACCTCGATATCGGCCCGTGGCTTGGCCGCCCGAGAGGAGGCAGGACCCGCGGCGCTCTTTGCAACCCGCCGCCGCACGCTGGCGGCCGGGATGTCGCTGCTTGCCGTGCCGCATGGTGCCCTGGCCCAGGGCGACGATGCGCAGTGGGCAGCCTTCCGCACGCGCTTCCTGACCGATAGCGGCCGTATCGTCGATACAGGCAATGACCACGTCTCCCACAGCGAGGGGCAGGGCTGGGGCCTGATGCTCGCCGCCGCGCAAGGCGACCGGGAGGCCTTCGAGCTCATCCGGGGCTGGACGCGGCGCACGCTCAAGCGGTCGCACGACAACCTGCACGCCTGGCGCTACCGGCCGGGCGCGACGCCGGCGGTCGACGACCCGAACAACGCGACGGATGGCGACCTCTACATCATCTGGGGCCTGCTGATGGCGGCCGAGCGCTGGCAGCACGCCCCTTATCGGGCTGAGGCGCTGGTCATCGCGCACGACCTGATGCGGCTCGCCCGCCGCACCGTGGCGGGGCTGTCGGTCCTGCTGCCGGGGGTGCAGGGATTCGAATCGCCAGCCGGGATCGTGCTGAACCCGTCCTACATCGTGCTGCCCGCCTTCGCCTGGCTGCATCGTATCCTGCCGCAGGCGGGCTGGGGTCGGCTGACGGCCGATGGGCTGACGCTGCTGCGCCGCGCGCGCTTCGGCGCCTGGGGGCTCAGCCCCGACTGGGTGCGCCAGCCGCAGCGCGGCAATGCGCCGCTCAACCTGCCCGAACGCTGGCCGCCGCGCTTCTCCTTCGACGCGGTGCGCGTACCGCTCATGCTGGCGTGGGTGAATGAGAGGGCGCACCCCGCGCTGGTCGGCGCGCATCATTTCTGGACCGACAGCCGCTGGGGCGCGGCGCCGCCGGCCTGGGTCGATCTCGTCACCGGCAACACCGCGGAATACGCCGTGCCGCCTGGCATGCGCGCCATCGCCGCCTTCACGGCGGCCCGCATCGCCGGGGCGCCCGAGGTTACGGGCTTACCCTCCGTCAACGACTCCAATGACTACTATTCAGCATCGCTCATTCTGCTCGTCCGCCTCGCCTGCCTGACCAGCGGGCTTCGCATCGGATGAGAAATCGGGCAGGTGCGCAGAGCAGAGCAGGAACCGAATTCCAATGACCAGCACGACGGCAGGATGCCGTATTGGCCGAGGGAGCCTGCGCACCGCATGACCGCGCGCGACCCCGACATCGCCGCCCTGGCCAGGCGTCTCGGCCTGCGTGGACTACGCTACCGCAGCTTTGCGCCCGCGCCCTTGCCCCCCGCGCCGCTGCGCACGGAGGCGCCCGAAGTCCTTCCGGAGCCGGCGCAGATGGTCGAACCGCCGGTGGTCGAACCCATCGTGGCGTCGGCCCCGGTGATGCCACCGTCGCTGCCACCCTCGACACCGCCGCTGCCCCCGGCCTGGGCGACGCCGCCCGCCGCCGCCTGGCCCGCGCCGGCATCCCCCGTGGCGCACCCCGCCCTGCCGGTGGCGCCTCCGGTGGTCGCCGCGCCGGTGGCCCCGGCCGCGCCGTCGCCATCCTTCCCGCTGCTCGGCGCGGCGCTGACCGTTGCCGGGCAGCGCGCGGCGCTGATCCCCGACACGGTGCCGGAAGCGGCGCGCCCCTTCGCCGCGCTGCGCTTCGCCGTATCGGGCGCGGACGGCGCCCAGGGGTCGTGACGCCATGCCACTGATCTGCATCGCCTCGCCGAAGGGTGGGGTCGGCAAGACGTCTGTCGCGGGGGGGCTGTCGGACGCGCTGCGCCGCGCCGGCCGCACCGTGGTCGCCATCGACTGTGATCCGCAGAACGCGCTGCGCCTGCATCTGGGCCTGCCCATCACCGATGTGCAGGGCTATCTCGCCCGCCTGCCGGAACGTCCCGACTGGCGGCACTTCCTGCGTCAGACGCCGGCGGGGATCGACCTGCTGCCGCATGGCGAGGCCGATCTGCGCGCCGCCCTCGCCTCCGCCGACATGATCGAGCGGGAACCTGAGCTACTGGCCGGCCCGGTCCGCACCATGCTGGCCGACCCGGCGACGATCGTGATGGCCGATACGCCCCCCGGCGCCTCGGCCGCGCTGTCGGCGCTGCTGCCGCAGACGTCGCTGGTGCTCGCGGTGCTGCTGGCCGACGCCGCCAGCACGGCGCTGCTGCCGGATATCGAGAGCGGGCGCTTCCTCGGCCAGGGCACGCTCGGCGCGCTCACCGGGCCGAAGCTGATGGTCGCGCTGAACCAGGTCGATCGCCATTCGCGGCTCTCGGTCGCGGCGGCGGAAGGGGTCGCGACGCATCTCGGCCCGCGCCTCGCCGGCGCGATCTGCCGCGACGAGGCGATGGCCGAGGCTCTTGCCTGCCAGCGCCCGATCGGCGCGCACGCCCCCACCAGCCGCGCGGCGCGCGACACGGCTGACCTTGCCGCCGCGCTGCTGCGCGCCCTGCCGCCGCCGGCCCCGCCGCCGGCCGCCTCACCTCTGTTTCCCTGGATGCGGTCATGACCGGACTGGCTCGTCGGTTGCTCACGGTGGGGCTGCTCCTCACCGGCGCGGTCATCGCCTGGGCGGTGATCGCGACGCCGCTCGAACCGAACGACCAGGCGATCCTCGCCGTGGGCGGCATCGTCGCCTTCCTGGTGCTGGACCGCTTTTCCGGCAAGCGCGTGACGATCGTCCTCGCGATGCTCTCCTGCCTGGTCTCCCTGCGCTACATCCATTGGCGCATCGCGGACACGCTGGAGCCGGACAATTTCTGGCAGGGCTTCTTCATGATCGGCCTGGTGCTGGCCGAGGCCTATGCCGTGCTCGCCCTGCTGCTCGGCTATTTCCAGACGCTCTGGCCGCTCGAGCGCCGTCCGGCGCCGCTGCCGGCCAATCCGGTCGATTGGCCCACGGTCGATGTCTTCATCCCGACCTACAACGAGGATCTGGAGGTCGTGCGCCCGACCGTGCTGGCGGCGCTCGCCATGGACTGGCCGGCCGACAAGTTCCGCGTCTGGATCCTCGATGACGGGCGCCGCCCGGCCTTCCGCGAATTCGCGGAATCCTGCGGCGCGGGCTACATGATCCGCCCCGACAACAAGGGCGCGAAGGCGGGCAACCTGAACCACGCGCTGGCGCATACGGATGGCGACTACGTCGCCATCTTCGATTGCGACCACGTGCCGACGCGGGCCTTCCTGCAGATGACGTTGGGCTGGATGCTGCGCGATCCCCAGCTCGGCATGCTGCAGACGCCGCACCATTTCTATTCGCTCGACCCGTTCGAGCGGAACCTGTCCGAAGGGCGCGACGTGCCCAATGAAGGGCTGATGTTCTACGGCCTGGTGCAGCCGGGCAACGATTTGTGGAACGCGACCTTCTTCTGCGGGTCCTGCGCCGTGCTGCGGCGGACGGCCATCCTCGAGATCGGCGGCATCCCGCATGAGACGGTGACCGAGGACTGCCACGCCTCGCTGAAGATGCAGCGCCTGGGGTGGAACACCGCCTATCTGCGCGTGCCGCTCGCCGCCGGCCTCGCGACCGAGCGCCTAATGATTCATATCGGCCAGCGCATGCGGTGGGCGCGCGGCATGCTGCAGATCATGCGCGTGGACAATCCGCTGACCGGGCGCGGGCTCAGCCTGCCGCAGCGCATCTGTTACTTCAGCGCGATGTTCCACTTCCTCTTCGCGGTGCCGCGCGTGGTGTTCCTGACCGCGCCGCTCGCCTTCCTGCTGCTGGGATACAGCGTCATCGCCGCTTCGCCGCTCGCCATCATCGCCTATGCCGGTCCGCACATCGTGCATGCGGTGGCGACGGGCAGCCGCGTGGCCGGGGGCGTGCGCCATTCCTTCTGGTCGGAAATCTACGAAACCGTGCTCGCGCTGTGGCTGGTGCCCGTGACCATCGCCACGATCCTCGACCCCAAGAAGGGCAAGTTCAACGTGACCGAGAAGGGCGGGCTGCTGCCCGAAGGGTACTTCGACTGGCGTGCCGTCTGGCCGAGCCTGGTCCTCACGGCCCTGTTGTTCGCGGGCGTCGCGGCGGGGCTCCATGGCGTGCTGACCAATCCCTGGGGCAGCCTGGAGGGCCAGGCCTTCCTGCTGAACGGCATCTGGGCGTCGCTCTGCCTCGTGCCCGCCCTCGCTTCCGTGGCCGCGGGGCGCGAACGCAAGCAGGTGCGCAGCAGCGCCCGCGTGTCGGTCGCCCTGCCGGCCATGCTGGTGCTGCCCGACGGGCACCGCATCGACGCGCGCACGCGCGACCTCTCGCTGGGCGGCGCCGGGCTGGTGCTGGCCGAAAGCCCCACGATCGACGCGGAGACGCCGGTGCGCCTCGAACTGCCCATGGGTGACGAACTTCTCTCCATCCCGGCGAACCTCGTGCGGGTCGATCGGTCCGAGGCGCAGCTTTCCTTCCACCCCAAGACGGTCGAGGAGGAATCGACCATCGTGCGTGCCGTCTTCGGCCGCGCCGATGCCTGGCTGTCCTGGGATCAGCACCGGCCCGACCGGCCGCTGCGCTCGCTGCTCGAGGTGGTGGCGACGGTCAGCGCCGTGGCCAGCGGACGGTCGCAGCTTTCCTTCGCCTGGTGGCGCGCCCGGCGCGCGCGGCGGGACGCGCTACGCCGCCCCGTCGCGCCGGTGGCGGCGGAACGCCGCACGGAGGTGCTGGCCCCGCGCGCCCGTGGCGGCGCGGCGCTGCTCGCGCTGATGCTGCTCGCCACGCCCGCCGTGGCGCAGCGTGCCCAGCGGCCCGCGCCGGCCCCCGCGCCCGCCGCATCGGCCCCGGCAACGCCGGCGCCGGAACCCGCGCCCGAGCCGCCGGGGCTGCCGGCGCCCGCGCCGCTGTCGCTCGATCCCTTCGTGCCGGCGGCCAGCGCGCCATTCGCGGCCCTGCCGCCGCCCGCCGCGGCGCCGACGCGCCGCGTATCGCGCACGCTGCGCCAGCTCGGCCTCAATGGCCCGATGCAGCTTCGCGGCGTCTCCCCGCTCCAGGGCGCGCAATTCGGCGTCCGCAGCGATGAGGTGGTGACGGATGCGCGGCTCGTCGTCTCCGGCGCCTCCTCCCCCGCGCTGGTGCCGGATCTCAGCCAGCTCACCATCACGCTGAACGACCAGTTGATCGGCGTGATCCAGCCCAACCCGGCGCGGCCGTCCTTCGGTCCGCTGGAATTCCCGGTGAGCCCGGCCTTCTTCACCGAGATGAACCGGCTGAACTTCGCCTTCACCGGCCGCTACGCCGCGGAATGCGTCGATCCGCTCTCCGACCTGCTGTGGATGACGGTGGCGGAGACCACCAGCCTGCAGATGACGCTGGAGCGGCTGCCGGTGCCGCTCGACCTCGCGCGGCTGCCCGAACCCTTCTTCGACCCGCGCGAGCTGCGCCAGCCGCTGGTGCTGCCCTTCGTGCTGCCCGACGGCGTCGGCACCGAGCTGTTGCGCGGGGCGGCCGCCGCGGCTTCCTGGTTCGCGGTGCAGGCCGAATATCGCGGCGCGCGCTTCCCGGTTTCCGCCTCCCTGCCCGAGACGGGCAATGCGGTGGTGTTCGCCACGCCGCAGGATGCACCGTCGGACCTGCCGCTGCCCGCGCTGAACGGGCCCACCATCTCGGTGGTGCCCAACCCGCGGGATCCCAACGGGGCGGTGCTGCTGCTCGCCGGGCGCAACCCCGCCGAGGTGGCGACCGCGGCAACCGCCCTCGCGCTCGCGCCGCAGCTCCTGTCGGGGACCTCGGCGACTGTCGCGACGCCGCGCGCGCCGCAGCGGCGGCCGTACGAGGCCCCGCGCTGGATGCCGCCCGATCGCCCGGTGCAGTTCGGTGAGCTGGTCGAGCGCAGCGAGCTGCAGGTCGCAGGGTATGCCCCCGGTGCGGTCACCGTGCCGCTGCGCACCGCGCCCGACCTGACCACCTGGCGCGGCCACGGCTTCCCCGTCGATATCGGTTTCCGCACGCCGCCGGGTCCGATCCTCGACGTTGAGGTCTCGCGCCTCGACATCGGGGTGAGCGGCGCCTTCCTGCGGTCCGAACCGCTGCGCGAGCGTGAGACCTGGCCGTGGTCCTGGGTGCTGCGCCAGGTCGGCGTGCAGCAATATCCGCGCTGGACCTCGGCGACCGTGCCGACCTGGCTCGTCGCCGGGCGGAACGAGCTGCAGATGCGCTTCGACATGCGCCCGCTGCACCGCGGCGACTGTGTTTCCATCCCGGCCGATGTGCAGGCGTCGATCGACCCCACCAGCACGGTGGACATCTCGCGCGCCTATCGCTTCGCGACGCTGCCGAACCTCGCCTTCTTCGCCAGCGCCGGCTTCCCCTACACGCGCCTCGCCGATCTGTCGGAGACCGCGGCGGTGCTGCCCGACCGGCCGAACCCGGTCGAGATCAGCACCTTCCTTGGCCTCATCGGCGGCCTGTCCAACATCGTCGGCGTGCCGGCGACGGGGCTGACGGTGGTGCGGCCGGGGCAGCTCCAGCAGGTGGCGGATCGCGACCTGATCGTCATCGGTACGCTGAGCCGCCAGCCCGCGCTGCCCGCGCTGCTGCGCGAGACGCCGCTGTCGATCGACGAATCCGGGCGGATCGCGATGTCGCTGCCGGACCGGCTCGAGGGCTTCTCCCGGTTCCTGTGGGACGGGGCGCCGCCGGAGGACCGGGTGCGCGCCGCCGCCGCGCTTTCCGCCCCTGCCGAGGGGCTCGGCTTCGTGGCCGGCGCGCAATCGCCGCTGCATGCCGGCCGCTCGGTCGTCGCGATCGCCGCGCCGACCCCCGCGGCACTCGAGGCGATGGCCGAGGCGCTGCGCGACCCCGCGCGGGTGCCGCGCTTCCAGGGCGACCTGGTCGTGCTGTCGGGTGAAGGCCTGCAGGCCTTCCGCACGTCGCCGAGCTACACCGTCGGGTCCCTGCCGTTCTGGCTGTGGCCGAACCACTATCTGGGGAACCAGCCATGGGCCCTGCTGCTGATGCTGCTCGGGGCGAGCCTGCTGATCGGCCTGCCGCTGCTGGGTTACCTGCGCCGCCGCGCGGTGCATCGCCTGCGGGGGCGGGCGTCGTGAGGGCGCTGCGCACCGCGCTGCTCGGCGCTGTCGCCGCGGCGGCGCTGGCGGGGCCGGCACTCGCCCAGTCCAACGGGGCGGTGACGGTGCTGCTGCAGCAGGCACGGCATTGGCAGGAACAGAACCGCCCGGACCTGGCGTTGCGATCCTATGAGCGCGTGCTCGCCACCGAACCGCGCAACGCCGATGCGCTGGCCGGCGCGGCCGCGGCGCAGGCGGCGCTCGGCAACCGGGCGGCCGCCGAATCGCTGCTGGCCCGGCTGCGGGAGGTCGCGCCGGGTTCCGTCGCGGCCGCCGGCGCGCAGGATGCGCTGCGCAGCGCGACGCTGGACCGCACGGCCATCGAGGATGCGCGGCGCCTGTCGCGCGAGGGCCGCGTGCCTGAGGCCCTGACGCGCTATCGCGACGCCTTCGGCGGCGGCAACCCGCCCGATGCCTATGCGGTCGAATACTGGTTGACGCTGGGCGGCACCGAGGGCGGATGGGAGGAAGCGCGGCGGCAGCTCGCCGCCCTCGTCGCGCGGCGCCCGAATGATGGCCGTGCCCGCGTCGCCCTGGCGCAGATGCTGACCTGGCGGGAACCGACCCGCGCCCAGGGCATCTCGGAACTCGCCACCCTGGCACGGGACCCGAGCACGGCGCCCGCGGCCATCCAGGCCTGGCGGCAGGCGCTGCTATGGCTCGGCATCGGGCCGCAGGCGGAAGGGCCGCTGCAGGCCTTCCTCGCGGTGCGCCCGGGCGATCCGGCCATCGAACGACGGCTGGCCGAGGTCCGCGACCCGACGCGCCGTGCCGCGACCATCGGCGCGACGGAGCGGCAGCAGGGCTTCGAAGGGCTGGAAGGCAACCGGCTGACCGAGGCCGCCCGCGCCTTCGAGGCCGCCCTGGCGCGCAACCCGAACGACGCGGATGCGCTGGGTGGCCTCGGCATCGTGCGGCTGCGCGAAGGCCGTACCGAGGAAGCGCGCCGCCTGCTGGAACGCGCGATCGCCGCCGATCCGTCGCGCGCGACGAATTGGCGCCAGGCGCTCGACGGCGCCTCCTACAGTTCCGAGCTGGCCGAGGGCCGGGCGCAGTTGCGCCGCGGCGACCTCGATGCCGCCGAGGCGACGCTGCGCCGTGCCGTGGCGCGCGACGCGGCGGACCGCACGGACGCCGAGGCGGCGCTGGGCGAGATCGCGCTGCGGCGCCAGGACTATACGGGCGCCGAGGAACGCTTCCGTGCCGCCCTGGCGCGGCGGCCGAACTTCCAGCCGGCGATGCAGGGCCTCGAGGCCGCGTTGCGCCGGCAGGGCCGTGTGGCCGAGGCGGATGACCTCGCCCGGCGGCTGCGCGTCGCCTCGCCTGGTGGTGGCGGCGGCACGGGCGGTGCCGGGGCTCGGCTGCGCGCCGAGGCCGCGCGCGCGCCCGATGCCGCGACTGCCGTCAGCCTGCTGCGCGCCGCCCAGGCCCAGGCGCCGAACGATCCCTGGATCCGGCTCGACCTCGCCCGGGCGCTGGCGCGCCAGGGCGATGCGACCGAGGCGCGCGCCATCATCGAATCGCCGCTGACCCTGCCCAATCCGGGTGCCGACTCGATCTTCGCCGCGGCTCTTTTCGCCGAGGAACAGGGGCGGCTCGGGGATGCCGCCGCGCTGATGGGGCGCATCCCGCCCGGGCGGCGTTCGCCGGACATGGCGCGGCTCGCCCAGCGCACGCGCGTCGCCGCCGAGGTGGACGAAGCGGCGGCGATCGGTGGCTTCGAGGGGCGGCAGCGGCTGATGGCCCTTGCCGCGCGTCAGGATGCGACCGGGGCAACCGCCGCCGCCGTCATCCGCGCTTTCGGCCGCATGAACGAGCCGCGCGGGGCGGAGGAGGCGGCGCGCGTGGCGCTCGCCGTGAATCGCACGCCATCGGCCACGACGCGGCTCGCCATCGCGAACGCGCTGCTGGAATCGGGGAACGAGGCGCAGGCAACGGCCCTCGCCCGCGGGCTGCAGAACGACGCCACGCTCACCGGCGATGCGCGGCGCCAGGCCGAGGCCCTGGCATCGGGTGCGGCCATCCGCGCCTCCGACCGCGCCAATGAGGCCGGCGACCAGGCGGCCGGTTTCGACCGGCTGCGTCCGGTGCTGGCGCAGAACCCGCAGGACCCGGCGGCCAACCTGGCGCTGGCGCGGCTCTACCAGGGCGCGCGGCGGCCGGATGAGGCGCAGCGCATCGCGGAAGCCGTGCTGGCGCGCGACCCGCGTAACCTCGATGCCCGCGCCGGCGCGGTCGATGCTGCCATCGCGGCGCGCGACTACCGGCAGGCGCAGTCGCTGATCGACGAAGGCCGCGCCCTGGCGCCGAACGAGGCGCGCATCTCCCTGATGCAGGCGCGGCTGCTGCGGGCGCAGGGCGATGCGCGCGGGGCGCTCATCGCGGCGCGGCAGGCGGAACAGCAGCGCCAGGCCCAGGTGGGCGAGGTGGTGCCGATGGCCTTCGCGCCCTTCTCCGGCGCCGGGACGAACCCGTTCCGCACGGCCGGGGTGCAGGTCGGCACGCCACTGGCGCGGGATCCGCTCTCGATCGAGATCGGGCAGGAGGTCGAGGCGGCGCGCGAGGCGGCGGCGACAACCTTCATGGCCGCGCCGACCATTCGCGGGCGCTCCGGCACGGCGGGGCTCGACCGGCTCAACGAGCTGTCCGTGCCGCTGGAGGCCTCGGTCGCGCCGCCGGGCATCGGCGGCCGGCTCACGGCGACGGTCACGCCCGTCACGATCACGGCCGGCACGTTGCCGGCGGATCTGAACTCGCTTGTCTCCTTCGGCGCCAACCCCATCGCCTATCCGGGCGGGATGCTGCCGCCGCGCGACGACACGGCGAGCGGCGTGGCTTTCAACGTCGGTTATCGGCGCGACTGGTTTGCGGCCGATGTGGGCTCGACCCCGGTCGGGTTCCGCTACAACAACATCGTCGGCGGGGTCGAGGTCGCGCCGGGCCTGGGCGGCGGCTGGCGCGTGCGTGTGAGCGGCGAGCGCCGCGCGGTGACGGACAGCCTGCTGTCCTGGTCCGGCCAGCGGGATGCGCTGACGGGGCAGACCTGGGGCGGCGTGGTGCGCACCGGCGGCCGCGCGCAGGTCGAATACAGCACCGGGCCGGCGAGCTTCTATGCCGGCGGCGGCTATGCGGTGTTCGAGGGCAGCGACGTCAAGGACAACAACCGCATCGAGGCCGGCGCCGGCGGTTCCTATGCCGTGGTGCGGCGGCCGGATGAGACGGTGAATCTGGGCCTCGACCTCGTCTACTTCGCCTATTCCGACAACCTGCGCTTCTTCACCCTGGGCCAGGGCGGCTACTTCAGCCCGCAGAGCTATGTCGCGCTGAACCTGCCGGTCGATTGGCGGGCGCGGTCGGGGGACTGGACCTGGCGGCTGGGCGGGTCGATCGGCTACGCGGTGTGGCAGGAGGACAGCTCGCCGGTCTTCCCGAACGATCCCGGGCTGCAGGCCCAGCTCATCGCGCAGGCGGCGAGCATTCCCGGGCTGCAGACGAGCTACGCCTCCCAGAGCGAGAGCGGCGTGATCGGCAGCCTGCGCGGG
Organism: Roseomonas sp.; assembly: GCA_041914265.1. Classification (GTDB taxonomy): domain Bacteria; phylum Pseudomonadota; class Alphaproteobacteria; order Acetobacterales; family Acetobacteraceae; genus Neoroseomonas. Next base: position 4,167 of record JAYSDS010000120.1, on the reverse strand, counting down.
GATGTCGAATACGCGCTGACCCGCGACCTCGCGCTCGGGGCGATGCTGCGATACGACCGGTCCGCGAACTGGAACGAGGCGCGGGGCGGGGTCTACGTGCGGTACCGGCTGCCGGACTGACCTGGGCCGCGCGTCAGGCAGGGGTGATCACGGGCGCCGAGGGTATCCGGGAAGGGCAAGGCCCTTCGCCGGGCCACCGGTGCCCGTGGCCGAAGCCTTCTTTTTCAACCTGTTACCGCCACGCCGGCCGGGTCGCGTCAGGGCGCTTGCAATCATCCGGCGCGCCATGTTAGTTCTTGTTCTGTTCCGGTGAAGACGGCGGGGCCGGATCCCCCACTCAGCCCCCGAGTGCGGCCCCGCCGTCCCCATCGGCCAGGCGCTGGCGCAGCGCGGCGAGGCAGGCCTCCCGATCATCGTTGCAGCCACGGTCGATCCACCAATTCCGCAGGTCTTCGAGCAAGGCGCCGATCCCCGGGCCGGGCGCCATGCCCAGCGCGATGGCGTCGCGGCCAGCCAGCGGGAACACCGGCACGGGCTCGGCCGTGATGGCGGTGCGCAGCGCGTGCCATGCGGCCGGGTCCGCGTCGGCCTGGTCGGGCAGGAACCATCGGCTCGGCGGCAGGGCCTGGGCCAGCCAGGCTCGCCGCTGCAGCACCGCCCGCGGGTCCAGCCCGCGCCATGCCCGATGGAGTTGCGCCAGCAGGCGCCGCCGTGCCGCCGGCTCCTGCCGCGGGGCGACGCCGAAGCGGTTGGGGATGCCGTCGCCCGTTATGCGGCCGGCCAGGGCCTCGATCATCTCCGCCTCCTCCCCGGAGAGCTTCAGACGGCGCGCCGCCTGCCGGATGGCGGGCATGAGCGTGCCTCGATCGTCGCGGTCGAGCAGCGCCACCAGGCGCAGCAACGGGTCGGCCGGGGCGCCGATCGAGACGAGCCGGGCGAGCAGCGCATCACCGGACAGTTCCGGCAGCACGGCCGGCGCCGCGAGCACCCCGGTTGCCATCATCAGCGCGAGGGCCGCCAGCGGGTCCGGCACGGACAGGATGCGCTTGAGCTCCATCCAGACCCGTTCGGCCGACAGCCGACCCAGGCCCGGCACGGCGCGGCGGATCGCGGCAATCGCCGCGGGATCGGGTGCGGCGCGCCCATAGCGCGCCTGGAAGCGGAAGAAGCGCAGCGCGCGGAGATAATCCTCGGCCAGCCGCGTATCCGGATCGCCGACGAAGCGCACCAGGCCGGCCGCGAGGTCCGCGTGCCCTCCGAAATAGTCGAACAGCGACCCATCGGGTGCGAGGGACATGGCGTTGATGGTGAAGTCGCGCCGCGCGGCGTCCTCGCGCCAATCATCGGTCCATTCGACGACGGCGTGGCGGCCATCGGTCAGCACGTCGCGGCGCAGCGCGGTCACTTCGACCGGGGCGCGGTTCAGCACGGCGGTGACCGTGCCATGCGCCAGTCCTGTCTCGAACACCTTCAGGCCGGCGTCACGCAGGCGTCCGGCGATGGTCTCGGGCGCGAAAGGCGCGGCGACGTCCACATCGGCCGAGGGGCGGCCGGCCAGGGCATCCCGCACGCAGCCGCCGACGGCCCGCGCGCCGGGCAGCGCGGTCAGGACGGCGGCGACCTCGGGCTGGTCGAGGAAAGCGGGGCGTTCGATCCGCGCCACGGGGGCGTCGCTCATCGGCGGGGTTCCGCATGGCCCGGCGCGATGTGGCCACCCTCGATCTGCGCGGGCACGTAGTCCACGCCCGGCGCGATGCTGCGCGACAGCCCGTACCAGAAGGCCCCGCCCAGCATCAGCACGATGCCCAGCGAGGCCAGCACCAGGACGATGGTGCTGGGCTCCGCGCTCGGGTTCATGCGCCGCCAGAGCCCATAGGCGGCGAAGGGCAGCAGGAAGAGCAGCAGCTCGAGCAGATAGGGCATGCGGTTCCAGGCCGGCGCGGTGACGCGGCAAGCGACCGCCTCACCACACCGGCGTGCGATACTCGCCGCCCGCAGGTCAAGACTTCGCGCATGGGATGGGCGCGGAGATCTTGGAAAGGCCTTCCTGATGACCCGGCTACTTCCGGTGTGGAAGCGAGGGGGGCGGCGCTCCTCTCCAATCTCATCCGCGCCACGATGATCGGCCCTTTCGCGCCGTGATCACCGTCCGGCGTAGAGTGCGGCGACTTCCGGCGTGAAGCCGCTCAACGTGCGGGGGCGGTGGCTGCGTGGATGCCGCGGCATCAGCCCGATCATGGCCTCCGCCAGGCGCACCGCGGCCTGCGTGCCGTCGATCAGCGGCACGGCGATGCGTGGCTGGAGCAGCGGCGCGATGCCGGCGAGCGGCCCACCGGCGAGGATGATCGCCTCCGCCCCGTCCTGTTCGACGCTTTCGGCGCAGAGCGCCGCGAGCAGATCGAGTCGTTCCTCCGCCACCGTGCCGGGGTCGCCCGAGAAGGCCGGTCCCATCCGGAACCCCGCGCATCGTGCGGTGAGGCCGTGATGGGCCAGGCATTCCTCGAACATCGGGCGCAGTGCCGCGGTGAAGGAGACGACGCCGAAGCGCCGCCCCAGCATCGATGCGGCATGGAAGGCGGCCTCGCTGATGCCGAGGACCGGCACGTCGAGCAACTCCTTCGCTGCATCGAGGCCCGGATCGCCGAAACAGGCGATCACCGCCGCGTCGTACTGGCCGCGATGTGATGACAATGCCGCGAGGGTCGCCGGCCCCGCCGCCAGCCAATCGGCGCGGGTGACGATCAGCGGTAGGCCAAAGGGGGCGGAAACGGCGTCGATGGCCGTGCCCGGAGACGCTGCAACCCTTGCGGCAGAAGCGATTCGCTCCGTCACCGCGGGGGTTGTGTTGGAGTTCACGACCAGGATCCGCATCGTATCTCCGCCTTGCTGCACCGCACACCTACCCCGTTGACCCGGAGGCCCTGCAAATTGTGTCATGACGTTGCTCAGTTCGGGGCAACGTCCAGGAAACGGCGCCGGTCAACGGTCGCAGGCCCGCTCCACCCGAGGGTGGGGCGGGCCTTATGTTGAATCCCCCCGTCGCGGACGTTGCGCAAGGCGGGGGGAACGGATGAAGCCAGCGGCACTTGTCACCGGCGCGCGGCGCGGCATTGGGCGCGCGAGTTGCGCCGCCCTCGCCGCCAAGGGTTTCGACATCGTCGGCGCCGACATCTCCGAGGACGGGGTGGTCGAGACGCGCGCGGCGGTCGAGGCCGCGGGCGGGCGCTTCACCTTCATCCTTTCCGATGTCGGGGATGTCGCCGCGCAGGCTGTGCTGCTCGATGCCGCCTGGGATGTCTTCGGCGGGCTCGAATGCCTGGCCAACATCGCCGGCGTGCAGGTCGCGAAGCGTCAGGACATGCTGGATACGACACCCGAATCCTGGGACCGGCTGCTGGATGTGAACACGCGCGGGGCCTTCTTCCTCAGCCAGGCGGTGGCGAAGCGGATGATCGCACCGGGTGCGCCGGCGCGCGGGCATCGTTCGCTTGTCTTCATCTCCTCCGTGAACTCGGTGATGGCCTCGCTGAACCGCGCGGAATACTGCGTGTCCAAGGCGGGGGTGACGATGCTGGCGAAGCTCTTCGCGATGCGGCTCGGCCCACACGGCATCAATGCCTACGATATCCAGCCCGGCGTCATCCGCACCGACATGACGCGCGCAGTGTGGGACAGCTATGGCGCGCAGATCGAAGCGGGGCTGACGCTGATCCGCCGCTGGGGCGAGGCGGAGGACATCGGCAACGCGGTGGCCACGCTGGCATCGGGGGCGATGCCGTATTCGACGGGGCATTCCTTCCCGATCGATGGCGGGATGCTGGTGCCGCGATTCTGATCGAGCCAGGTGCGGATTCGACGAAGGGCTCGTTCCTAGACCTGCTCCCGGCAAGGCCTTGCCTGATCCAGGCGCCGAAGGGGAACCGGAGGGGCGCCGCCCCTACGTCCGCCAGGCCACGGTGTGGCCTGGACCGCCGGAACCTGGCGCCGGGCAGCAGCCCATGCCGAACCCCCGGAGCACGCTTCGGGCGCAAAGGCGGCTTTCGGCGCCATGCTGCCCGTGGTGCACGGCGCCAAGTCGAGGTTAGCAAAGGCCTTTCGGCCTTTGCTGGGGAGGTTTGGAGCGACTGTCTTAAGGGTCAAGCCGTGGTTGTTAGCCATGGTCTCCTG
>JAYSDS010000119.1:0-19176 GCA_041914265.1 Roseomonas sp. | reverse complement strand
GCGGCGATGGAGAGGGGCTCCGCCCCTCTCCAAACCTCACCCCGCCAAAGGCCGACAGGCCTTTGGAAACCTCGATCTGGTGCAGGGCACGAGGGCCTGAGCGGCATGGTGAGCGGCGCGTCGGGCAATGGCGGGCCGTCAAGGGTGCGAGCTGTCCAGTCTACCCGGCGCCAAGTCATGGCTTGCAAAAGCCTTCCTCGCTACTTGGCCGGCTTCGGCGTTGAGGGTGCCGTCCCTCGGCCCGCCGGGCGCATCGCCGATGCTGAACCCAAACAGCGCGCTTCGTGCGCGAGAGCGCCTTTCGGCATCATTCTGCCGGCGGCGCGCAATGCCAGGTCGAGGTTTGCAAAGGCCCTTCGGCCTTTGCTGGGGTGGGGTCCGGGGAGGGGCAAAGCCCTTCCCCGGCCTGCGTCGCCCAAGTCTCCCCGCGTATGCAGCAACCTCCAATTCCACAACGGATGAACAGGAACAGCCCGCGGGTGCCTCTCCGCCGAGCCCGGCCTGATGATGCCGGACGTCGATAAGGCACCGCATGACGCCGTCCGCGGCCGATCAGTTCCTCTCGCGTAATGGGGTGTAGAAGTGGTATTCTTTGCGCGCAAAACGTGTATTTGCGGCCCGCGAACCGTGACTCTCTCGGCATGAAATTTCACGTTGAGCAAGCGCTTCGCTCCGCTTTTCGCGCCCTGCGCGAGAGGGCCGTGAAAACGCCGTCAATGGCCCCCTTCCCAGCGTTACGGCTCTGTCGGCTACCGCCATCGCAGCGTTAAAGGTCTCTTGCGCCCACTTCACATTCCCGATGGTGCCCAGTGGGCGGGGCATCGAGAGATGATCATGGATGCGGTGAAACTCGGTTCTGAACACGACGAGGAGCGCACCGACAGGAGCGCCATCCTGATGATGCTCGCCTATGTCGAGGCTGAGTGTCGGAGGCTCGGCGTGACGGATGCGGCGCAGCATGCAGCGCAGGCGGCGACGCTCCTCTCGCCTGCCGGCATGACGTCGGCGCCGCGCCGCAGTTCGGCGCTGGTGGCGATGCCGCTGGTTCCGCTGCACTGACACCGGCGAGCCCTTCCGACGACGTACGCGTCGGGAAGGCTCGGCGGTATCAGGCGACGCGGCTGAGCTGGAACAGCGCCTGTTCGCCGAACAGGTTGGCCAGGCGCACCGACCGGCGCCACGGGGCCTTCAGGCCGCGCTCATCCACCGCGAGCCACTTTTCCACCCGGTAGCCGTCCATCTCGCACAGCGCCATGAAGTCCAGGATGGTGCAGGGGTGGATGTTGGGCGTCTCGTACCAGGGGCGGTTCCAGGTATCGGTATCGGGCATGCGCCCGTTGATCAGCAGCCGCCAGCGAAGCTGCCAATGGCCGAAATTCGGGAATGAGACGATGACGTGCCGCCCGATGCGCAGCATCTGGCGCAGCACCTCGCGCGGCTTTTCGACGGCCTGAAGGGTGCGGGACAGCACGACGAAGTCGAAGCCGCCATCGGGATAGAAGGCGAGGTCGTTGTCGGCATCGCCGTGAATCACGGCGAGGCCCGAGGAGACAGCCTTGGTAACCTCGGCCATGTCGATCTCGATGCCGCGGGCATCCGCCTGCTTCTCGCGCGCCAGGTGATCGATCAGCGCGCCATCGCCGCAACCGATGTCGAGCACCTTCGCGCCGGCCGGGATCATCTCCGCGATCAGGCGGAGGTCGAGGCGCATGTTCTTGGCGACGTAGCGGATGTCGGCGGGGGCTTCGGGCATGGTCCTGGACACGCGACAGGCGGATGCCACCGGGCATAGGCCGCCGGTTCCTCTGCGGCAAGCCTCGCATAGGCGAAGAACAGTGGCAGCGCGGCGCCGCCGGGACGATGATGCGCCCATGGCCGATGCCGCACCCAGCATTGCCGCCCGGACATGGCCGACCGCGGCGCTCGTCGCCTACGCCGCGGGCCTGGGTGGCACCTGCGTGTTGGCCTGGATCACGGCGGCCGCGCTGATCGGCCCTCCGCCGCTTCATTACCGCCCGGGGGACTATATCGGCCCGCTGCACTGGACTGTGGCCTGGCTCTGGCTGGCGCCGCTGCCCTATGCCTTCGCGTGGTTCGTCCTCGTCAGCCGGCATCTCACCCGGGCTTTCCTCGCAGTGGCAGTCCTCGGCGTGGTGACCGGCGTGATTGCGCCGGTGGCGGGGCTGGCCCTGCTCGCGCTCGGGCCGCTCGTCATTATGGGCTGCGTGCCAGTCGCGATGCTGTTCGGCCTGGTAATGGCCGCGCTCCAGGACGACGTTCCGCCGGGCCTCGAAGACGAGTGGCGAAGCGCCCATGTGCAGGGCTGTTTCCTTGCCCTGGCGCCGTACTCACTTGTCATGGCCACATTCTACGCGATGGCCCTGTTGCCGGGCGGCCCGCCGGGCCGCCTGGTGCAATTGGTGACGCCGCTCGCCGTCCTGGCGGGTGGGTGGTGCTTCCACGCCGTCTGGTGCTGGCGCCTGTTGTCGCCGGAGCAGCACGCCGCAGCGCCCCGGTGGCGGGTCGCCGTCCTGCTGACGAGCTTTGGAATCGCCGCACTCGTCGCCCTGGCGTGGGCGTGAAGCGATCCATCAAATCGGCGAGTCTAACGGCATGGCCTGCTGGGTTGGCGCGGCGGCCGCGCGCAAAACAAGAGGCCGACGCCAAGTCAGCCAAAAGGTTGGCCGGTATCAGACCCCTGCCTTCTCCGCCGCCCCCTTCAGGAACCCCCCCAGCGCCGCATGGAACTCCGGTTCCTCCAGCAGGAAGGCATCGTGTCCCTTGTCGGAGGCGATCTCCACGAAGCTCACGCTCGCCCCGGCCATGTTCAGCGCGCGGACCGTCGCCCGGCTCTCGCTTGTCGGAAACAGCCAGTCGCTGCTGAAGGATGCCAGGAAGAACCGCGTCGCCGTGCCCTTGAACGCCGCCGACAGGTCGCCCTCATGCTCCGAAGCGAGGTCGAAGAAATCCATCGCCCGCGTGATGGTCAGGTACGAATTCGCGTCGAAGCGCCGCACGAAGGTCGAACCCTGGTGGCGCAGATAGCTCTCCACCTCGAACACGTCCTCGAGGAAGGTGAGCGCATTCGCGCCCCGCAGCCGCCGCCCGAACTTCCGCGTCAGCGCCTGTTCGGACAGATAGGTGATGTGCGCGACCATGCGCGCCACCGCCAGCCCGCGCGCCGGCACCAGCCCGTCCTGCCAGTACCGCCCCCCGCGCCAGTCGGGATCGCCATGGATCGCCTGCCGCCCGACCTCGTGGAAGGCGATGTTCTGCGCGCTGTGATGCGCGGCGCAGGCGATGGGCGCGGCGGCCAGAACGTGCTGCGGATAGGTCGCCGCCCATTCCAGCACCTGCATCCCGCCCATCGACCCGCCGATCACGGCAAGCCAACGACCGACGCCCAGATGCTCCATCAGCCGCTTCTGCGCGCGGACCATGTCGCGAATGGTCACCTGCGGGAAATCGGTGCCCCAAGGGCGGCCCAGGCCGCGCCCTTCCGCATCCGTCATTTCCGACCGCGGCCCGGTCGATCCCATGCAGCCGCCGAGGACATTCACGCAAACCAGGAAATAGCGGTCGGTGTCCAGCGGCTTGCCGGGCCCGACGATGCTCTCCCACCAGCCGGGCTTGCCGGTCAGCGGGTGGGGTTCGGCAAGGTACTGGTCCCCGGTCAGCGCATGGCAGACCAGCACGGCATTCGTCTTCGCCGCGTTCAGCGTGCCGTAGGTGCGGTAGGCGACGGTCAGCGGCCGCAGCACGGCGCCGCAATCCAGCGGCAGCCCGTCCGGGAAGACGGCGTGCTGGTGGTCCACCTCGGGGAAGGGGGCGATCGCCTGGGACATGGGGCCGGCAGCATTAGGCCGCGCGCGTCCGCGCCGCAACGTCCGGCTGAAGAACGTCGCCAGGGGCACCCCGCGGCTTGGCGTGCCCCCCGCCGCCGTCTATTGGAGCCGGGCCCATGCCAGACAGCCCCCAGACCCCCCCGGCTTCCAGCGGGATCGCAGATCTTCGCGCCGAGATCGACGCCCTCGACGACGCGCTGCACGACCTGCTGATGCGCCGCGCCGCCGTGGTCGGACGCCTGGCCGAAAGCCGGACGAAAGGCGTCGGTTCGCCCCTGCGCCCGGGGCGCGAGGCCGCGGTGTTGCGCCGCCTCCTCGCCCGCCATGGGGGCCCGATGGGCCGCGATCGCATCGTGCGCATCTGGCGCGAGATCTTCATGGCGAGCTCGGCCATCCAGGGCCCGCTCTCCGTCGCCGTCTTCGCCCCCACCCCGCAAGCCGAGGAAGCACGGCTGGCGCGCGAGCATTTCGGCCCGATCACGCCCATGCGCCTGCACCCCACCCCGGCCCGGGCGCTCGCCACGGTCAGCGCGGGCGACGCCGCCGCCGCCGTGCTGCCCATGCCGAGCGAGGGCGAGGATGCCGCGATGGCCTGGTGGGTGCACCTCGACGTGCCGCGGTTGCAGGTGGTCGCGCGGCTGCCCTTCATGGCCGCCGGCGATGGCGCCGGCGCGCTGGTGGTCGCCCCGGTCGCGCCCGATCCCTCGGGCCATGACCGCTCCCTGCTGATGATCGAAGCCGAGGCTCGCGCCTCCCGCACCCGCGTGACGCAGGCACTGGAGGAGGCCGGTTTTGCGCCGACCTCCCTGCTGCTCGCCCGCGCGGGGGAGGAAACCCTGGCGCTGACCGAGGTCGAAGGGTTCCTGGGTGCGGACGATCCGCGCCTGGCGGCGCTGCCCTGGGCGCGGCGCACCATTCTCGGCGCCTATGCCGCGCCGGTTGTCGGAGACCAGCCATGACCGTGATGCCCCGCCCCTCGATCCTGTCGGTCGAGCCCTATGTCGGCGGCGAGTCCAAGATCCCGGGCGTGAACCGGATCGTGAAGCTGTCCTCCAACGAGGGCGCCTTCGGTCCGCCGCCCGGCGCGATCGAGGCGATCCGCGCCATGGCGGCCGAGGCGCATCGGTATCCGGATGGCGGCGCGAAGGCGATCCGCGAGGCGATCGGCGCGCGCTTCGGGCTCGACCCCGCGCGCATCGTGGTCGGCAACGGGTCGGACGAGCTGCTCGCGCTGATCATCCTCGCCTATGGCGGGGAGGGCACCGAGATCGTCATGAGCGCCCATGGCTTCCTGATGTACGAGATCACCGGCCGCTGGGCCGGCTGCCAGATCATCAAGGTGCCGGAGAAGAACCTGACCACGGATGTGGACGGGATGCTGGCCGCCGTCGGGCCGCGCACGCGGCTGGTGTTCCTGGCGAACCCCAACAACCCCACCGGGTCGATCCTGCCGCAGGCCGAGGTGGACCGCCTGCGCGCGGGCCTGCGCGACGACATCCTGCTGGTGCTCGACAGCGCCTATGCCGAATACGTCTCGCGCCCCGACTACGATGCGGGGGCGAAGCTGGTGGATGCGTCGGGCAACACGGTGATGACGCGCACCTTCTCCAAGATCTTCGGCATGGGCGGCATGCGGCTCGGCTGGGCCTATGCGCCCGCGCCGATCGTCGATGTGCTGTCCCGCGTGCGGGGGCCGTTCAACGTGAATGCGGCGGCGATGGCCGCGGGTATCGCCGCGCTGGCCGAGAAGGGCTGGATCGAGAAGTCGGTCGCGCACAACACGGAATGGCGCGGCAAGGTGACCGCGGGCCTCGAAGCCGCCGGCATCAAGGTCTGGCCGAGCGAAGGCAATTTCCTGCTCGCCGATTTCGGCACGGCCGCGAAGGCCAAGGCGGCCGACGAGGCGCTGAAGCAGCGCGGGCTGATCGTGCGGGCGATGGGCGGCTATGGCCTCGGGTCGTGCCTGCGCATCACCATCGGCACCGCCGAGGAATGCACCATGGTGATCGAGGCGCTGACCGCGTTCATGCATGGCTGAGCCGCTGTTCAACCGGCTCTGCCTGGTCGGCATCGGGCTGATCGGGTCGTCCATCGCGCGCGTGGCCCAGCAGCGCGGCGACATCGCCCGCACCGTGGTCGCGACCACGCGGCGGACGGAAACCCTCGCGCGCGTGCGGGAACTCGGCATCGTCGATGTGGTCGAGGACGACATCGGCAAGGCCGTGGAGGGCTGCGACTGCGTGATCCTCTGCGTGCCCGTCGGCGTCTATGCCTCCGTGATGGCGCAGATCGCGCCGCATCTCGCGCCCGGCTGCATCCTGACCGATGTCGGTTCCACCAAGGGCAGCGTCATCCGCGACCTGACGCCGCTGCTGCCCGAGGGCGTCCACCTGGTCCCGGCACATCCGATGGCGGGTACGGAGTACTCCGGTCCCGATGCCGGCTTCCCCGAGCTGTTCGAGGGCCGCTACGCGATCATCACCCCGCTGCCGGATTCCGACCCCACGGCGGTGGAGAAGGTGCGCGAGCTGTGGCGCCGCTGCGGTTCGATGATCGAGACGCTGGACCCCGCGACGCATGACAAGATCGTCGCGGTGGTGTCGCACCTGCCGCATCTGATCGCCTTCACCATCTGCGGCACGGCCGACGACCTCGCCGAGGAAACCAAGGAGGCAGTGCTGAAATTCGCCGCCTCGGGCTTCCGCGATTTCACGCGCATCGCGGCAAGCGACATCGACATGTGGCGCGACATCTTCCTCAACAACCGCGAAGCACTGCTGGAGATGCTCGCGCGGTTCTCCGAGGACGCGCACGCGCTGGGGCGGGCGGTGCGCTACGGGCAGGCGGAATTCATCGAGGATCGCATCCGTCGCGGACGAAAGATCCGCCGCGAGCTGATCGAGCGGAAGCAGGCGTAACCGAAGGGGCCGCGCCCCTTCGTCCGCCAAGCCGCAGTGTGGCCTGGACCGCGATCTTCTGGTGCCTGGCCCGACAGAGGGAATGCGCCCTCCAACCGCCTTTCGCGCGCAGGTGCGGGCTTCGGCATCGTTCTGACAGACGCGCGCAGTACCAGAAGGAGGTTTCCAAAGGCCCTTCGGCCTTTGGTGGGGTGAGGTTTGGAGAGGGGCAAAGCCCCTCTCCATTCCCCCCAAGACCCCGCGCAGCGATCGCCCCCGACAGCACGCGGTACTCCCGGCCTTCTCACGTCGCGCGCACCGGCGCAGCATCGTGACGGAAGGAGAACGCCATGCCCCGATGCCTGACAGGCCGCACCGGCAGACCCAGTGCCGAGGCAGGCCTCGCATGACCCTGCTCCGCTTCGAGGAATTCACTACCCAGCCGCGCCGTGCGGCTGCCCTGCAGGCGAGGCTCGGCGCGGTGCCCGGCGGGCGCCTTTTCGGGTTGTGGCGTGCCCAGATCGGGCCAGGGATGAACCGCGTGACCCGCGCGTCGCTGTGGCCCGAGGAACCGCCGGCGACGCCCGAGGTCGGCGACCCCGACGTGGTGCACGTCAATACCCGCGTGCTGGACATCCTCACACGCGGCGAAACGCCGCCCGACCCGGCACGCGGGGGCATCGTCACCCATCGCTGGTTCATCCTGCCGCCTCGAAATGTCGCGGAGATGGTCGCCATCACCACCGAGGCCTGGACCGGTTTCGAGGGCGATACCGGCAGCGAACCGCTCGGCCTCTGGCAGGACCGCGCGGAAGGCGAGCCCGCCCATGTGCTGCTGATGACCTGGTATCCGTCGCTCTCGCACTGGGAGAGAAGCCGCTTCTGGAACAGCGCCGCGGCCGGGCCGGACCAGGCGCAGCGCGCGAAATGGGGCGCGCTCTTCGCGCGGCGGCGGGCGATGCTGCTCGATACCTGGGTGACAGTGCACGGGACGGAAGCCTGAGGAAGGCGACGGGGGAGGACACCTCCCCCGAATCCCCCTCCGTTTTCTGACCATTGGCGCCGGGGCGAGGGTCAGTCCCCGACGGGCACCAGGCAGGTCAGGCGCGACGGGTTCTGTTCGGACAGGAACAGGCGGCCATCCGGGCCGCGCCACATGCCATGCGCGCCATTCAGCACCGGACGGCACCGGCCGAGGATCGCGCCATCGGGGCCCAGCAGCGAGAGCTGCGGCACCTGGTCCGTCACGTAGAGCCCGCCGCCCGGGGCGCCGTGCACCGTCATGGGCTTGTGGTTGCCGCGCCAGTCGTCGAGCCAGCCGCCATCGGGCGTGAAGACCTGCACGCGGTTATTCTCGCGGTCGGCCACCGTCACGCGGCCATCGGGCAGCACCCAGACGGAATGCGGCGTGGTGAACTCGCCGGGGCCCGAGCCCTCCCGCCCCCAGCGGCCGAGCGGCGTGCCTTCCGCGCTGAAGCGGTGCACGACCGAGGCCGCATAGCCATCCGCCACATAGATCGACCCGTCCGGCCCGAAGGCGACGTCGCAGGGCGCGTTGAAGGGTTCGCCCGGACGGTGGCGCTTCCCGATGCCGCCGAGCCGCTTCCCCTCGCGCGAGAAGACGATGATCTCCTGCGCATCGCGATCCACCACGAAGACGCGCCCATCGGGATGGACGGAGAGCATGTGGCCATCCGCCACCTCCGCCCCGCCCCAGGCATCGATGCGCCGCCCATCGGGCGCGAGCACCACCACCGCGGCGTTCTCCGGATCCGTCATCGGGTCCTGGCGGAGCTGGACATAGACCCGGCCCTCGGCATCGCAGGCGACGTCCGAGGGCACGCCGCAGCCCTTCGGCACATCCCCCCAGGGGCGCTCGATGCGATAGCGCGTCTCGCCGAGACGAACGAAAAGCTGATGGCGTGCCATGACCCGACCCCCGTGAAGCAGGCGCGCAGCGTGGCGCCGGCGCAGCGCGGCGGCAACGCTTGACGCGACGCGACGCCGCCGAGCACACCGGGCAGGCGCACCGCCCAGGACCGCCCGCTGCCGATGCCGCCCGACCCGCCCAGCCGCATCGGCCTGCCGCTGATCCTCTTCGCCCTCCTCCTGGTCGTGCTGGTCAACCTCGCCGCGCTGACGACCTGGAATGCGGGTGCGTTGCGCGGGGAGTTGGTCGATTCCGACGGCTATCTGCGCATGATGCGCGTGCTGGACCTGCGCGAGGGCAGCCCCTGGTTCCAGGACCTGACGACGCGCCTCGCCCCGCCCGAGGGGCTGGTGGTCCAATGGACCCGCCCGCTCGACCTGCTGATCCTGCTGCCCGGCCTCGCGCTCGAACGGCTCGGCGGCTTCGCGCCGCGCGAGGCACTGCTGATCGCGGGCATCGCCATCTCCCCGGTCCTGCTGCTGGGCGCGACGCTGGCTGCGGCCTGGGGCGCGCAGGCGATCTGGCCGGGGCGGGCGCCCTGGTACGCGGTGCTACTGATGGTCGGTTCGCCGACGGCGGCGACATACAGCGCGCTCGGCCGGCCGGACCATCACGGACTGATCATCCTGCTGCTGACGCTCGGGCTCGGCGCCACGCTGCGCGCCGTACTGCCCGCGGGCACGGGGCGTGCCGCCTTCGGCGGGGGCATCGCCTTCGGCATCGCCATCTGGGTCGGGCCGGAGGCGCTGATCGTCGCCGTGCCGGCCTTGGCCGCGATCGGCCTCGCCGTGCTGATCGCGGAGGATGGGCGCCAGCTTGCGCGGCAGGGGTGGCGCCTCGGCCTCGGCATGACCGGCAGCTTCGTCCTTGCCATGCTCGTCGAGCACACGCCCGCCGAATGGGTCGTCGCGGAGTATGACCGCGTGTCGATCCAGCAGCTCTGCTTCGCGGGGCTCGCCACGCTGGTCTTCCTCGCGGCCGAGCAGATAGGCCTCGCGCCGCGCGGACGGCGGGCCGTGCTCACCGGCGGCGCGGCGGTCTTTGCGCTGGCGCTGCTGGTCATCGCCTTCCCCGGCACGCTGCGCGGGCCGCTCGCCAATGCCGATGCCGCCTATCTCCGCCTGCTGCACCCGCATATCGGCGAGAACCTGGCGCTGCCGCCCTTCGGGCCGGGCAGCCTCCTCGAACTCGGACTCTATGTCGGCGGGGCGGTCGTGGCGGGGCTGGTCGCCGTCGCGATCGCCATGCCGGCATGGCGGCGCGACGGGCGCTGGCCGGCGGGTCTGGTGCTACTCGCGGCCATGCTCGCCGCGCTGGCCGGCACGCTGGGGGCGCGGCGCTTCGGGATGGACCTGGCGCCGCCCGCCGCGATCGCCGGCGCGGGCCTAGTCGGGCTGCTGCTGAACGCGACCTGGCCGCGCGGCGCCCTCCCGCGCACCGCGATCGCCCTGACGCTGCTGGTCGGAACCCTGGCGCTGCCCTTCCTGGCGATGCTGTCCGGCCGTGGCGCGGCGACCGGCATGGTCATCGCCGGCGCGCCCGCGCGCTGCGACTGGCGCGCCATGGCCCGCTGGCTGGGTGCCGAGCAGCCCGGGGTCGGCCCGCGCCGTCCCGCGCCGGTCCTGATGGCCTCCGACCTGTTCGAGGGGCCGGAGCTCGTCTGGCGGACGCCGTATCGCGTGGTCGCCACGCCGCATCACCGGGCCGGCCCGGCCATCGAGGACACCGTCGCCGTCTTCGCCGCCACCGACCCCGCGACGGCCCGCGCCATCCTGCGCCGCCGCCAGGTGGATCTGCTGCTGTCCTGCCCGGACGGCCCCTGGGGTGCCGGCGGGGCGGAGAGCCTCGGCGCGCGGCTGCGGGACGGGCAGCCGCCGGACTGGTTGCGCCCGATCCCGCTGCCGCCGGGACTGTCGGCGTTCCGGCTCCTCACCGTCGAGCCGTGACCTGCCGCGGTTTCCGGAGCGCCACCGCTGTTCTAGCCTGGAACGATCCGAGGAGAGACGCCATGCCGATCCGTCGCTTGCCCCATCGTCCCGCGCTGATCCTGCTCGGGCTTGGCCTGCTGGCGGGCTGCGAGCAGGCGGCGAGCACGGTCGGGGCCGCGGCCGGCAGCGCGGCGGGGAGCGCCGCCGCGGGCGCGGTGGCCGGCGCCGTGGGCGGCCCGGCCGGGCAGGTGGCAAGCGGCGTGGCCGGTTCGGCGGCCAATGCCGGCGTCACCCAGCTCGCCCGGATGTCCACCGCCGCGGCCCAGGGCGCCTGGGATGCGGTGGCGCGCGAACCCGTCGCGGCCTGCACCGGCCCGGCCGACAAACCCTGCGCCGAGGCCCAGGCCCTGCGCGCCCGCGCCTGCCGCCGGGAAGCCGCCAGCGTGCCGGCGGACCAGCGCGCCGGCTACCGCGACTGCGCGGTGCAATCGGGGCAGGCCGCGCTCGCCGCCGGCGGGGCGAACACGCCGGAAGAACGCAACACCTGGCGCGAGGAACTCCTCGCCGCCATCTACGACCGCCGCTCCGTCCAGCCGCGCGCGAGCATCTGCCCCGACAACGACCTGATGCGCAGCGAAGCCGACACCTTGCTGCGCGACGCGCCCGGCAATGCCTCGGCACGCTTCCATGGGGCGAGCGCGCGGATGATGGGCGTTTCCGTCTCCTGCGGGGCAGAGGATCAGCGCTGCACGGACCTGGCCGAAGCGGCGCGTCTGCTGAACCCGCCGCAATCCGACCCGCGCTGGGCCCAGACGGGGGAGGGGGTGCGGACGCTGCAGCGCGTGGTGGTCGGCTGCCCGGGGGCGTAGTCGGCGCGGGGGCTTTCTTATTACCTAGCTACTTCCGCCTTGGATGTCAGAGGGGCTTTGCCCCTCCGACACCTCCCCAGCAAAGGCCGAAGGGCCTTTGCAAACCTCAACCTGGCGCTGGGCATTGCGGGCGGAACGGTGCCGAAATCCGCTCTTGCGCCCGAAGCGCGCGACGAGGGCTCAGCGTCGGTGTTGCGCCTGGCGCCAAGTGCCTGCGGTCCAGGTGCTCCAAGCACCTGGCGGGGTGGTCCGGGGGGGCGGCGCCCCTCCGGCTCCTTCCCAGCAGCACTCGGGAACGCCCGAGGCCGATGGGATCCCCCGCTTGCGCCGACACCGTTCGCGCCCCCATCTTTCGCTCATGTCCCGTTTCGTCCGGCGCATTCCCGAAGGCGACGACCGTGAGCGCCTGATGTGCCCCGATTGCGGTCATGTCGCCTATGAGAACCCGAAAGTCGTCGTCGGCTCGGTCGTTGCCGAGGGCGATGAGGTCCTGCTCTGCCGCCGCGCCATCGAACCCCGTTCGGGCTTCTGGACCATTCCGGCCGGCTACATGGAAATGGGCGAGACGGTCGAGGAAGGCGCCCGGCGCGAGGCCTGGGAGGAAGCGCGGGTGCGCATCGCGCTCGAGGGCGTGCTCGCCGTCTATTCCATCGCGCGCATCGGCCAGGTGCAGGTCATCTTCCGCGCCCGCTTCGCGGAACCTGGCTTCGCCGCGGGGCCCGAGAGCCTCGAGGTCCGCCGCTTCGCCTGGAACGACATCCCGTGGGAGGAGATCGCTTTCCCCTCGGTGCGTTGGGCGCTGAGGAGCTGGCGCTCGGGCGTGCCGGGCATGGTCACGCTGAATCCCACCGAGGATCCGCGCGGCACGCGCCCCCTGCCGGGTGGGGTGCCATGATCGCGCGGCGCATCCTGTGCTTGGCAGGGCTGGCGTTGCTCGCCGCGCCCGCGGCCGGCCAGGAACAGGCACCGGCGACGGCGCCCGTCCCCCCGCAACGGCGTGCCCGCCCGCGACGCCAGCCGGCGCCGCTGCCACCCCCACCGCCCGAGCCGCCCGCCCCCATCTCACGCAGCGAACCCGCGCCGGTGCCCAACAACGACATCGAGGCGCCGCGCGGCCGGTCGCGCTCGCCGGGGCCGGAGCTCAACCCGACGCTGATCGACCCGAACGACCCCCAGGCCGCCACGGCGAACGACCCCAACAGCTTGCGCGCGCGGGAGGACCGGCTGCTGCGCAACCCCGCGCCCGGGGCAAGGCTGCGGCTGCCGTTCTCCTACTGATCGGGGGCCGGGGCCGCGACGCTCACGCCCCTGCCCGTCCGCGCCGCATCCAGCCGAACAACCGGCGCAGCCATCGCGTCGCCCGCCGTCGCGGCGGGGCGGGGGGTGCCGTCAGCACTGCCCGGCGCGCCGCCAGGCCCGGTTCGTCCGGCAGCCGCGCGAGACCCTGGTCGAGCATCGCGATCGCCTCCGCCTTCCGTCCGGTCGCGTGCAGCGTATCCGCCAGCCCGAGGTAGCCATCCGCCCGTCGCGGTGCGAGGCGCAGGATGCGGCGGAACATCCGCTCCGCCCGCTCCACATGCCCGGTGTCGAGCAGCAGGCGCGCCAGCCAGGCGATGGCGTCGAGGTCCCCCGGCAGGCGCGTCACGGCCTTCTGCGCGAGGCCGAGCGCCTGTGGCAGCTCGCCCCGGCCCGCGAGCACGCTGCTGAGCCCGAGCAGTGCCCGTCCCGTGCCGGGATGCTGCGCGAGCACCGCGCGGAAGACCGCTTCGGCCTCCCCCCGCTCGGCGGGTGTGCCGGCATTGAGCAGATGGCCCAGATGCGTCGCCAGTTCGATGTCGCCGGGTTGGGCCGCATGGCCCTTGCGCGCGATGTCCAGCGCCTCCGCCGGCCGGCCCTGGCCCGACAGGGCGAGGCTGAGGCCGAGATGCAGGTCCGCCGCATCCGGTTTCAGGGCGAGGGCGCGGCCGAAGGCGGCCTCCGCCGGGGGCAGGGCGCCGGCAGCCAGCAGCAGATGCGCCGCCCGCGCGACCACCGGGGCCGCGCGGGGCGCGAGACGCTCGAGCGCGCGGCAGGCGACGACGGCATCCCGCCGGCGGCCGCGCTCGATCAGCAATTCGATGCGCTCGGCCTGGGCGCCGACCCTGTCGCCGCGCAGCGCGGCGGCGGTCATGCCCATGGCCTCGCCGCGCGACCAGAGCGCCTCGGCGAGCTGTTCATGGCCGCGGCGATAGGCGGCGCGCCCCATCAGGCGGAACCAATGGGTCGAACGGGCCCGGTTGGCGCGCAGCGCCGCGCGCAGCGCCCCGGCATCGCCCTCGAAGGCCGGGCGCAGCACCGCGCCGAGCGGCTCGCTGCCCGCCAGCAGCCAGATCACGGCATGGCCGAGCAACGGGGCACGCAGCAGATGCACCGGCCCCAGCGCCGCCGCGGCCTGCGCATGCGCCCAGTCCACCGTGTCGTAGGGATCGGCGAGGATGGCGGTGAACGGCGCGAGATCGGCCGCCGTGACCATCATCTCCGCATGCAGGCGGGGGCGGTGGTAGCGGTGGTAGCGCGGGTCCCAGGGCGTTTCGGCGGGCGCGATGCTGATCTGCGGCGCGACCGCGAGGCATCCCCGCGCACCCAGCCGCGCGGCGTGCTTCAGCGCGCCGTGTCCGCCCATGCTGTAGCCATAGGTCAGGCTGCGCGGCTTGAGCACGGCGCGCACCGCCGCCGCCGCGGCTTCGACCGACGCGGTGGGGAACCAGTTCTCCCGCTTGGCGACGAAGCCGATGGCGTCGAGGCCCAGCTTCTCGGCAGCCTCGCCTCCCCAGAACTCCAGCCCCGACGGGCGGAAGGTCAGGTCGGAGAAGGTGATGAGCGTGGCATCCGAGGCCGCCGGCCGGTGGACGACCAGGATCTCCCGGTCCTCATGGAGGATGCGCGTTGCGGGAGCCGGCATCAGCGGCCGGATGCCTCCTCCGGCGTGGCGAGCTGCAAGGACAGCGCGTGGAGGCCGGAGCCGAACTCGGCGGCGAGCACGGCATGCACGGCGCGCGAACGGGCGACGCGCGACAGGCCGGCGAAGGCCGGCGAGACGACCGCGACGGTGTAATGTGTCTCACCGCCCGGCGCGGCGCCGGCATGGCCGGCATGGCGATGGCTGTCATCGGCCACGCTCACGCGCGCGGGAGGAAAAGCGGCTTCCAGGGTCTGGCGGATGCGGTCGGCGCGGGTCGTCATGATGCGCGCTTCTGTCGCCTCCGGGCTGCGCTGCCAAGGGGCCTTCGACGCTTGCGGGAAGCCACGCGGCCTCCCATAACCAACGGATGTCCCGAACCGGCAGACAGGCTGCGCCGCCACCCGAGGAGGACGGCGCGCCCGCGCGCCGCTGCGAACACCCGGGCTGCGCCGATGCCGGCCTGTTCCGCGCCCCGCGCGACCGGACGCTGCAGGAATTCTACTGGTTCTGCCTGCCCCATGTGCGCGCCTACAACGCCGCCTGGGATTACTACAAAGGCATGGGTCCGAACGAGATCGAGGCCGCGCTGCGGTCCGACAGCTCCTGGCAGCGCCCGTCCTGGCCGCTTGGCCGGCTGGGCGGCGCCGGACGCTTCGATGCGGATCTGCTGCGCGACCCCTTCTCGGTGCTGGGGCAGGAGGCGCCGACCGCGCGCCGCCGGCCGCGCGACGCGGCCGAGACCGCGCCGCCGGAGCTGCGCGCCGCGCTCGACCTGCTGGGCCTGACCTGGCCGCTGGCCCAGGCCGAACTGCGCGCCCGCTACAAGGAACTGGCCAAGCAGCACCATCCCGACGCCACCGGCGGCGACCGCGCGGCGGAGGAAAAGCTGAAGGACATCAACCGAGCCTACAGCCTGCTCAAGCGCCGTGTGCCCACGCACCGGCCGGCACCGGCCCAGCCGGAAACCGCCTCGGCCGGGTAGCCGGGGCGGCGCGACAGGCCTAGTATGAATCCTGACCGTCACGGAACCGGACTTGCGATGAACAAGGTTGCCCAGATCTCCGACATCCGCCCGACCTCAGCGATCGAGGCGCCGGACCTCAAGGTGAAGGCGCGCGAGGTCTTTGGCGTCGACATCGACATGGAGGTCCCGGCCTTCTCGGTCCGTACCGAGCATGTGCCGGAGATCGACGAGACCTATCGCTTCGACAAGGAGACGACGCTCGCCATCCTCGCGGGCTTCGCCTTCAACCGCCGCGTGATGATCCAGGGCTACCACGGCACCGGCAAGTCGACGCATATCGAACAGGTCGCGGCCCGGCTGAACTGGCCCTGCATCCGCGTCAACCTCGACAGCCACATCAGCCGCATCGACCTGATCGGCAAGGATGCGATCGTCCTCAAGGACGGCAAGCAGGTCACGGAATTCCGCGAAGGCATCCTGCCCTGGGCGCTGCAGCATCCCTGCGCGCTGGTCTTCGACGAGTATGACGCGGGCCGCCCGGACGTGATGTTCGTGATCCAGCGCGTGCTGGAAGTCGAAGGCAAGCTCACGCTGCTCGACCAGAACAAGGTGATCCGGCCGAACCCCTGGTTCCGTCTGTTCTCCACCGCCAACACGGTGGGCCTGGGCGACACGACGGGCCTGTACCACGGCACGCAGCAGATCAATCAGGGCCAGATGGACCGCTGGTCGATCGTGGCCACGCTGAACTACCTGCCGCACAAGCAGGAAACCGACATCGTGCTGGCGAAGCTCGGCGGCGAGAGCGACCCCAAGCTGCGCAAGCAGGTCGAGGCGATGGTCGCCCTGGCCGACCTGACGCGCGCCGGCTTCATCGCGGGCGACATCTCCACCGTCATGTCGCCGCGCACGGTCATCACCTGGGCCGACAACGCGCGCATCTTCGGCGATGTCGGCTTCGCCTTCCGCCTCACCTTCCTCAACAAGTGCGACGAGGCGGAGCGGTCGACGGTGGCCGAATACT
This sequence comes from Roseomonas sp., assembly GCA_041914265.1. Taxonomy (GTDB): domain Bacteria; phylum Pseudomonadota; class Alphaproteobacteria; order Acetobacterales; family Acetobacteraceae; genus Neoroseomonas. The sequence goes on along the minus strand of JAYSDS010000119.1, from coordinate 2,778 downwards.
ACCAGCGCTGCTTCAACGAGGAGATCCCGACGGGTCTGCTGCGCAAGGCAGGGTGAGGCATGGCGGCGCCTCGCTTCCTCCTGCACCACGCGCCGCGATCGCGATCCGCCAGCGCCCTCTGGATGCTTGAGGAAGCCGGCGCGCCCCATGCGCTGCATTGGCATGACCTGCAGGCCGGTACGCAGAAGGATCCGGCCTTCCTCGCGGTGAACCCGGCGGGCAAGCTGCCCGCCCTGGTGGATCGCGGGCCGGACGGGACCTGGCAGGCGGTGGTGACCGAGGTGGCGGCGATCGCTGCCTATCTCGCGGATCTGTACCCGGAAGCCGGCCTGGCGCCGGCCATCGGGACGCCGGAACGCGCCGCCTATTGCTTCTGGATGGCCTATGGGCCGGGCGTGGCGGAACCATCCTTCGCGGATGCCGTCTTCCCGCGCGCCGCGGGCGCGCCGGCCATGGCGCTCGGCTGGCCGCCGATGGCCGAGGTGGTCGCCCGCATCGAGGCCGCGCTGCCGGGCAGGGCCTGGCTTCTCGGCAACCGTTTCAGCGCCGCCGATCTCGTGGTGGGCGGCCTGCTCGCCTTCATCAACCAGATGGGCCGGCTGCAATCCGGCCCGGAGGTCGCGCGCTACGTCGCTGCGATCGAGGCCCGGCCCGCGCGCCAGCGCGCCGTGGCCATGCAGGAACCCAAGGCATGAGCGGCAAGCAAGACCTCACCCGCCAGGAAGAATTCAAGCGGGCCACCGCCGGCGCGCTCCGCGCGATCGCCCATGCCGACCCCGAGGTGCAGGTGGCCTTCCAGCCCGGCCCCTCCGGCGTCGCGGGCAAGCGCGTTCGCCTGCCGCTGCCCACCCGCGCCCTGCCGGCCGCCGAGATGGCGAAGCTGCGCGGCGCGGCCGATGCCGCCGCCCTGCGCCTGCGCCATCACAATGAGGCGCTTCACGCTTCCCGCGTCCCGGGCCGGCGCGAAGCGCGCGAGGTCTTCGACGCGCTGGAACAGGTGCGCGTCGAGACCGTCGGGTCCAAGCACATGGCCGGCGTGGCCGCGAACCTCCGCGCCAAGCTCGCCGAGGAATGCGAGGCCGAGGGCTACGACCGCATGACGCGGAAGGACCAGCTCCCGCTGCCCGCCGCGCTCGCCATGCTGACGCGCGAGAAGCTGACCGGCGAACCTGCCCCCGAGGTCGCCCATCGCGTGCTCGATCTGTGGCGCGACACGCTGGGCGAGAAGGCCGACGACGCGCTGGCCGAGATGGCGAGCGCGACCGACGACCAGGAATCCTTCGCCAAGGCGGCCCGCAAGCTGCTGACCGCGCTCGACCTGGCCGAGGCCGAGGTCGAGGCGGAATCCGAGCAGCAGGACGAGGAAGGCGAGGAAGGCGGCGAGAGCAGCCCCCAGCAGGACCAGTCCGGCGAAGGCCAGTCCCAGTCCGAGCAGGAAGAACAGATGCTCGGCGCCCAGCCCGAGCAGATGCAGGGCGAAGCTTCCGAGGAAGAGGGCGAGGAGACCGAGGAGGACGGCGCGGCGGCCGATGGCGACGACAAGCCCGGCGGCCCGCAGCAGCGCCGCGAAGTGCCGCAGGTCGACGACACCACCCGCTACCACGCCTTCACCACCCAGTTCGACGAGATCGTCGAGGCCGAGGATCTCTGCGACCCGGATGAGCTCGCGCGGCTGCGCCAGCAGCTCGACCAGCAGCTCAGCCATCTGCAGGGCGTCGTCTCGAAGCTCGCCAACCGTCTGCAGCGCCGGCTGCTGGCGCAGCAGCAGCGCGCCTGGGAATTCGACCTCGAGGAAGGCATCCTGGATGCCGCGCGGCTGACCCGCGTGGTGACCAACCCGATGCATGCGCTGTCCTACAAGCATGAGCGCGACACGGATTTCCGCGACACCGTCGTCTCCCTGCTGATCGACAATTCGGGGTCGATGCGCGGGCGGCCGATCACCGTCGCGGCCATGTGCTGCGACATCCTGGCGCGCACGCTGGAACGCTGCTCGGTGAAGACCGAGATCCTCGGCTTCACGACACGCGCCTGGAAGGGCGGGCAATCCCGTGAGCGCTGGGTGCAGGAAGGCAAGCCGCGCAATCCGGGCCGCCTGAACGATCTGCGCCACGTTGTCTACAAGGCGGCGGACGCGCCCTGGCGGCGCGCGCGCAAGAATCTCGGCCTGATGCTGCGCGAAGGGCTGCTTAAGGAGAACATCGACGGCGAGGCGCTGGAATGGGCCTATAAGCGGCTGCTGCCGCGCCCCGAGCATCGCCGCATCCTGATGGTGATCAGCGATGGCGCGCCGGTGGATGACAGCACCCTGTCGGTGAATCCGGGCAACTACCTGGAACGCCACCTGCGCAAGGTGATCCACGAGATCGAGAACCGGAACCAGGTGGAACTGATCGCCATCGGCATCGGGCATGACGTGACGCGGTACTACCGCCGCGCCGTGACCATCGTGGATGCCGAGGAACTCGGCGGCACCATGATGAAGAAGCTGGCCGAGCTGTTCGACGAGGACGCCGCGGAAGCCTGGCAGCGGGCGGCGTCGGAACGCGGGCCGGTGCTGGTGTGACACGCCGCCAGGGAGAGGCCCCGCCTCTCCCGGGATTGCCGGACAGGGTCGGGGGGCAGGAGCCCCTGGGCGCGGCGGCAGGAATGGAGAGGGGCGCCGTCACCTCACCTTGCCAGGGGCCGAAGGGTCTTCCTGATGACTGGCCTACTTCCGCGACGGAAGTGGGGGGGGGGGGGGGGGGGGGGGGGGGGGGGGGGGGGGGGGGGGGGGGG
>JAYSDS010000118.1:0-20057 GCA_041914265.1 Roseomonas sp. | reverse complement strand
TCCGCCCTCCCCGGGACCCCTCCCGTCGGGGGAAAGTATTCCCCCGAATCCCCCTTCTATTGTTGGCCGTTGCGCTGACGCGCCGGCATGTCAGATGTGCAGGACCTTGCCGTAGGCATCCAGCACGGACTCGTGCATCGCCTCGGACAGGGTCGGGTGCGGGAAGACGGTGGCCATCAGGTCGGCCTCGGTCGTCTCCAGCGTGCGGGCGATGCCGTAGCCCTGGATCATTTCCGTGACCTCCGGGCCGACCATGTGGGCGCCGAGCATCTCACCCGTCTTGGCGTCGAACACCGTCTTGATGAAGCCCTCGGGCTCGCCCAGCGCGATCGCCTTGCCATTGCCGATGAAGGGGAAACGGCCGACCTTCAGCTCGTAGCCCTTGGCCTTCGCCGCCGCCTCCGTCAGGCCGACCGACGCCACCTGCGGGCGGCAATAGGTGCAGCCCGGAATGTTCGTCGTGTCCATCTCATGCGGATGCAGGCCGGCGATGGCCTCGACCACGATCACGCCCTCATGCATCGCCTTGTGGGCGAGCCAGGGCGGGCCGGCCAAGTCGCCGATGGCATAGACGCCCGGCTCGCCGGTGCGACCATAGCCGTCGATGGTCACATGGGTGCGGTCGACCTGGACCTTGGTGCCTTCCAGGCCGATATTCTCGACATTGCCGACGATGCCGACCGCGCTGATGAGGCGGTCGGCCTTGATCTCCGTGACCTTGCCGCCGGCCTCGACGATCGCGGCCACGCCGTCGCCTTCCTTGCGCACGCCCTGGACCTTCGCCCCGGTGATGACCTTCATCCCCTGCTTGGTGAAGGCCTTGGCCACGAAGGCAGAGACCTCGGCATCCTCGACCGGCAGAACGCGGTCCATCACCTCGATGAGCGTCACCTCGGCGCCCATGTTCAGGTAGAAGGACGCGAATTCGGACCCGATGGCGCCCGAGCCGATGACGATCAGCTTCTTCGGCATGATGTCGGGCACCAGCGCCTCGCGATAGGACCAGATCAGCTTGCCGTCCGGCTCCATCCCCGGCAGCACGCGGGCGCGGGCGCCGGTGGCGAGGATGATGTGCTTCGCCGCGATCTCCGCGACGGGCTTGCCGTCCTTCGTCACCGCCACCTTGCCCGGGCCGGCGAGCGCGCCATGCCCGTCGAAGACGGTGATCTTGTGCTTCTTCATCAGCCCCTTCACGCCGGAAGAAAGCTGGTTCGCGACATTGCGCGACCGCTTGATCACCTTGGCGAAGTCGAAGCGGATGTTGTCCGCGGCAAAGCCGTAGTGATCGAGGCTGTGCAGCAGGTGGTTGATCTCGGAGGCGCGCAGCAGCGCCTTGGTCGGGATGCAGCCCCAGTTGAGGCAGATGCCACCAAGGTTCTCGCGCTCGACCAGCGCGACCTTCATCTTGAGCTGCGCGGCGCGGATCGCGGCCACATAGCCGCCGGGACCGCCGCCGATCAGCACCAGGTCGAATTGTTCGGCCATCACGTCGCCTCCACTGCCAGGGATTTCAGCGCATCGCCCGACAGGCGGCGCGTGATCCATTCCTTCAGAGCCTGCGCCCCCATCGCGTCATAGGTCGCGATGGCATTGGCGTTCCAATCGAGCACATTCCAGGCGAGCCGCCCGCCACCCTCGGCCAGCGTGTCCTGCGCCAGCCGCGCGAACAGCGCCTTTGCGATGCCGCGCCGGCGGAAGGCCGGTTCCACCCAGAGATCCTCCAGCCACCGCCCCGGCTTCGCGAGGAAGGTGGAGAAGGTCCAGTGATACAGGGCGATGGCCGCCGGGGTGCCGTCCATCTCCGCGACCAGACACCCCGCGCGCTGCGGCGTGCCGAAGATCGCGGCGTGGAAATCGGCGTCGGTGCCCACCGCTTCGTGCGCCAGCTTCTCGAACTCGGCCAGCGCGCGCACGAAGCGCGCGATGGTCGGGATGTCGGCGGGTGTCGCCTCCCTGATGATCAGGGAAGCGGTCACAGCATCAGGCTCAGCGGATCCTCGATGGTGCGCTTCAGCGCCTGCATGAACTCGGCGGCGAGCGCGCCATCAATGACGCGGTGATCGACGCTCAGCGTGCAGGTCATCACCGTCGCGATCGCCAGCGCCCCATCCTTCACCACCGGCTTCTGCAGCCCGGCGGAGACGGCGAGGATGCCGGCCTGCGGCGGGTTGATGATCGCGGAGAAGTCGGACACGCCATACATCCCCATGTTGGAGATGGAGAAGCCGCCGCCCTGGAATTCCTCGGGCTTCAGCTTGCCGGTCTTGGCGCGCGCGGCGAGGTCCTTCATCTCGTTGCTGATCGCCGCGAGGCCCTTCTTGTCGGCTCCCTTCACGATCGGCGTGATGAGCCCGTCCGGGATCGACACCGCCACCGAGATGTCGACGTCGTGGTACTGGATGATCGCGTCGTCGGTCCAGGACGCGTTGCAGGACGGGAAGCGCCGCAACACTGCCGCCGTCGCCTTGATCACCAGGTCGTTGACCGACAGCTTGTAGGCGCCCGGCCCGTCCTTGGGCGACCGCGCATTCAGATCGCCGCGCAGCTTCAGCAGCGCGTCGATCTCGATATCCATCGTCACGTAGAAATGCGGGATCGTCGCCTTGGATTCAGACAGGCGGCGCGCGATCACCTTGCGCATCGTGCTGTTCGGCACGGCGGTATGCGGGGCGGTGGTCGTGAACGGCGCCGCGGCAGGCTTCGGCGCGGGGGCAGCGGCGGCGGCAGGCGCCGGGGCTGCGGCAACCGGCGCGGCGGCGGGGCCACGGGCCAGCGACGCCTCGATATCCGCCTTCACGATGCGACCATTCGGGCCGGAACCCTTCACCTGGCCCAGGTCCAAGCCAGCCTGCTGCGCCATGCGGCGCGCGAGCGGCGAGGCGAAGACGCGATCCCCGGAGGGTGGGATCGGCTGCGGGTTCAGCGCCACCGGCGCGGCGACCGGTGCCGGCGCGGCCGCGGGGGCGGCGGCAGCGGCAGCAGGTGCCGGAGCCGGAGCCGGAGCCGCGGCCGGCGCGCCCGACGGCACCGCCTCCCCTTCTTCGACCAGCACGGCGATCGGGTCGTTCACCTTCACGCCCTGCGTCCCGTCGGGAACCAGGATCTTGCCGAGGATGCCTTCATCCACGGCCTCGACTTCCATCGTCGCCTTGTCGGTCTCGATCTCGGCGATAACGTCGCCGGCCTTGATGCGCTCGCCTTCCTTCTTCAGCCAGCGCGCCAGGTTGCCCTCCGTCATGGTGGGGGAGAGCGCCGGCATCAGGATGTTCGTGGCCATGGATCGTTCCCCCGCCGCTTACTTGTAGGTCACGCGCTTCGCCGCCTCGACCACCTGTTCGAGGTGCGGCAGCGCGAGCTTCTCAAGATTCGCGGCATAGGGCATCGGGATGTCGAGGCCATGCACGCGGACCGGCGGCGCATCGAGGAAGTCGAAGCAGGTTTCCATCATCTGCATCGCCACTTCCGACCCGATGCCGGCGAAGGGCCAGCCTTCCTCCAGCGTCACGAGGCGGTTGGTCTTGCGCACGGAGGCTGCGATGGTCTCGGTGTCGAGCGGACGGATCGAGCGGAGGTTGATCACCTCCGCGCTGATGCCCTGCTCGGCGAGCTTCTCGGCCGCCTGCATCGCCAGCCCGACCATGATCGAGAAGGCGACGATCGTCACGTCGGTACCCTGGCGCTCCACCTTCGCCTTGCCGATCGGCAGGATGAAGTCGTCCGCCGTCGGGCATTCGAAGGAATGCCCGTACATGATCTCGTTCTCGAGCACGATGACCGGGTTCGGGTCACGGATCGCGGCGCGCAGCAGGCCCTTCGCATCCGCCGCCGACCACGGGGCCAGCACCTTCAGCCCCGGGCAATGCGCGTACCAGCTCGCATAGCACTGGGAATGCTGGGCCGCGACGCGCGACGCCGCACCGTTCGGCCCGCGGAAGACGATCTGGCAGCCGAGCTGACCGCCCGACATGTAGAGCGTCTTGGCGGCCGAATTGATGATCTGGTCGATCGCCTGCATCGAGAAGTTGAAGGTCATGAATTCGACGATCGGCTTCAGGCCGGTGAAGGCCGCGCCCACCGCCATGCCGGTGAAGCCGTGCTCGGTGATCGGCGTGTCGATCACGCGCTTCGGCCCGAATTCGTCCAGCAGGCCCTGGCTGATCTTGTAGGCGCCCTGGTACTGCGCGACCTCCTCGCCCATCAGGAAGACGGCCGGGTCGATGCGCATCTCGGCCGCCATGGCGTCGCGCAGCGCTTCGCGCACCGTGATGGTCGTGGTCGGGCCCCAATCCTTCTCAGCGGCCGCGGTCGGTTCGGGAGTCTTGGGCGCGGCCGGAACGGTGGCGGGCGCCGGCTCGGGCGCCTTCGCCGCCGGCGCGGGGGCCGCGGCCGCGCCGCCGGCGCCGCCATCCAGCTCCGCGATCGGTGCGTTCACCTGAACGCCCTCGGTGCCCTCGGGCACGACGATCTTCGTCAGCGTGCCCTCATCCACCGCCTCGACTTCCATCGTGGCCTTGTCGGTCTCGATCTCGGCGATGACGTCGCCGGACTTCACGGCGTCGCCTTCCTTCTTGAGCCAGCGGGCCAGCTTGCCCTCGGTCATGGTCGGCGAGAGCGCCGGCATCAGGATCACGGCACCCATGTCACTTCGCCTCCACGAGAACGTCGGTCCACAGCTCGCTTTCGGGCGGCTCGGGGCTCTGCTGCGCGAAGTCCGCGCTGTCCTGCACGATGGCCTTCACCTCGTCGTCGATCACCTTGAGGTCGGCCTCGGTCACGCCGAGCTGTTCCAGCAGCATCTTGCGCGCGGTCTCGATGCAGTCCGAGGTCTCGCGCATCTTCTGCACTTCCTCGCGGGTGCGATACTTCGCCGGGTCGGACATGGAATGGCCGCGGTAGCGGTAGGTCTTCATCTCCAGCAGGTACGGGCCCTTGCCCGCGCGGCAGTGGGCGACGGCGCGCTCGCCGGCCTCGCGCACCGCGATCACGTCCATGCCGTTCACCTGCTCGCCGGGGATGCCCCAGGCGGCGCCGTTCTGCGACAGGTCGCGTGAGGCCGAGGCGCGCTCGACCGAGGTGCCCATGCCGTACTTGTTGTTCTCGATGATGAAGATGCAGGGCAGCTTGAACAGCGCGGCGAGGTTCAGGCTCTCATAGACCTGCCCCTGGTTCGACGCGCCCTCGCCGAAATAGGTCAGCGCGACGCGGCCATCCTCGCGGTACCAGTTGGCGAAGGCGAGGCCGGCGCCGAGCGAGACCTGCGCACCGACGATGCCATGGCCGCCGTAGAAGCCCTTCTCGCGGGAGAACATGTGCATGCTCCCGCCCTTGCCCTTGGAGTAGCCGCCGATGCGCCCGGTCAGCTCCGCCATCACGCCGCGCGCCTCCATGCCGGTGGCGAGCATGTGCCCGTGGTCGCGGTAGGAGGTGATGACCTGGTCGCCGTCCTTGAGGCACATCTGCATGCCGACGACGACGGCTTCCTGGCCGATGTACAGGTGGCAGAAGCCCCCGATCAGGCCCATGCCGTAAAGCTGCCCGGCCTTCTCCTCGAAGCGGCGGATCAGCAGCATGTCGCGATAGGCCTTGAGGAGGTCGTCCCGTGACATGGGCGGTTCCTTCGCCTTCCCGCGACGCTTGGTGGGGGTATCCGCGGCCTGGGCCATAGGGCGTCTCCTCAGGGAAGGCTCAACGCGCCTAATTAGGCGCCCCTTCGCGCGGCACGCAAGCGGCCGAAACGCCGAAAACCCTTCTATTGCAACGCAATAAGACGGTTAACTGAATTCTGGTTAAGTGCCTCAATCACCGCGAAGTCCGGGACCGGCGGGACAAGCCGTTGCGTCGATGCCGCCCATGTCCGCAACTAAATGCAGGAAAACCACCGCGCATCCGCAAGGAAGCAACAGCAACGACCGGCGCCGACGATGCTCCGCCGATCAGTAAAGGCGGCGTTCCGGCGGGTAGGGAACGACGACCTCGTCCCGGCCGACCATGTTCAGCAGGGCCCGCGCCCGCTCATCGAGCTGGTCGCGGTCCACCCGGTCCCCGCGCAACCCGGCGACCCGGCGTTCCATCGCATCCCGCTCGGCCTCGGCGCGCGACAGTTCGGCCTGCGCCGCCACGATGTCGCCCAGGCGCTGCTCACGCGCCAGCAGCCCGCGCTCGCCATGCACGGCATGCCAGGAGAAATAGCCCGACACCGCCAGGAACAGGGCCGGCAGGGCCAATGCGTTCAGAACTCGCCGGAGGAAGCGCAACCGAAAACACCCGCATGCGACGTGTGCGTGATTCTAGACACTGACACGACTCGGTGTCACCCGCTTCGACGCGCTTTGCGTCGGGCAGAATGACTTTTTTTCAGCCACGAGCCCGTCGCGGCTGACATCTGCCCTCATCGCACGCCTGACGCCCGGCCAGCGCGTTTGTGCGCTGCAGCAATCCGGGTGCATCGTTCCGCCACCCGGGAACTGCAAGGGAATACAGACCATGGCCATCGGCATCGCCATCATCGTCGGCAGCCTGCGCAAGGGGTCGTTCAATCGCCGCCTTTCGACCGCGCTGGCAAGGCTCGCCCCCGCCGACTTCGCCGTCACCGACGTGCGCATCGACGACCTGCCGCTCTACAACCAGGACGACGAGGCGAACCCCGCCCCCGCGGTGGTGCGCTTCCGCGACCAGATCCGCGCCGCGCAGGGCGTCATCTTCGTGACGCCGGAATACAATCGTGGCATGCCGGGCGGGCTGAAGAACGCGCTGGACCAGGGCTCCCGCCCCTATGGCCAGAGCGTGTGGGCCGGGCGGCCAGCCGGCGTCGTCGGCACCTCCCCCGGCGCCATCGGCAGCGCGCTGGCCCAACACGACCTGCGCGGGGCGCTCGACTATCTCGACATGCCGACGCTCGGCCAGCCGGAGGTCTACCTCCAGTACAAGGACGGGCTGATCGCGGATGACGGCACCGTCACCAACGATGGGACGGCGACATTCCTCAAGGGGTGGATGGAACGCTACGCGGCCTGGGTCCGCCGCTTCGCGGCCTGAAGACCGCGGCTTCCGGCCGCTTTAGCCATAGGACCGGAGAGGGGCCATGCCCCCTCTCCGCCTCCATCGACGTCGCTCAGCCGCCCGAGGGCACGCCCGCCTCGATCAGCGCCGCCGCCTGCCGCTCCGCCAGCTTGGCCGCATCGAAATCCGCGATCAGCTCGTGGAACAGGTCGTGCCAGTTCAGCGTCGCGCCGAGCCGCAGGAACACCGAGCCCAGCCCGATCGCCGCGCGGTCCATCAGCGGAAACTCGCGCGGCACCCGCACACCGCCGGTGCGCTTCAGGCCGGCATGCACCGTTTCGGCGATGCGGCGGCTGTGCATCGGGTCGTCATGCGCCTGGATCGGGCGAACCCGGTCATCGAGCAGCGGTTCGTAGAGGAAGTGCGCCCACATGTTCAGCACTTCCATCGTCTCGCGCTTGAGGTCCTTGAACCCCCAGATGCGATAGGCCTCGGCTGCCTTGTCGAAGTCGTCGTCGCGGATCGCCTCGTAGAGCATGATCACGCCGCCGATGAAGGGCGCGGGGAAGACGCGGATCACGCCGAAATCGAGCAGGTTGATCCCGAAGCCGTCATTCTCCGGGCAGTCGCCGCGCACCTGGTAGTTGCCGAGATGCGGGTCGCCATGGATCACGCCATAGCGATAGAGCGGCACATACCAGGCACGGAACAGCGCCCGCGCATAGGCGTTGCGCTCCTCGAGCGGCGGGTCCTCGTCGATGCGCGCCTGGATCGGACGCCCTTCGAGCCAGGTCATGGTCAGCAGGCGCTTCGTGCAGAACCCCTCGATCGGGGTCGGCACGCGCACGCCCGGGACATCCTTCAGCATCAGGCCATAGAGGCGCTGCTGCGCGGCTTCCCGCGTGTAGTCCAGCTCCTCGCGCAGCCGGTCGGAGAGTTCGAGATAGGCCTCGTCATTCTCCAGCGTCGGATCCATGCGGCGATAAAGCGCCATGGCGATCTTGAGCTGCCGGAGATCGGCCTCCACCACGCTCGCCTTGTCCGGATTTTGCAGCTTGCTGGCGCCGCGGGGGCGGTCGGGCAGCACGCGGCGATGCACCTGGCCGAGCGCGCCCGCCGCGGCCGCCTCGCGCTCGAAGGAGGCGAACCGGCCTTCCCAGGCCGGGCCGAGTTCGCTCGCCATGCGCCGGCGCACGAAGTGCCAACCCATGGGCGGCGCATTGGCCTGCAGCGTCGCGAGTTCCTTCGCGTATTCGGGCGGCAGCGCATCCGGCACGGTGGAGAGGAACTGCGCCACCTTCATCATCGGGCCCTTCAGCCCGCCGAGGATGGCCTTCAGATCCTCCGCATGCGCCGCCTTGTCGGTCTTCATGCCGAACAGGCGCTGACCCGCGACCCGCGCGGCGATGCCGCCGACCGCCCCCGAGGTGCGCAGCATGCGCCGCGCCTCCCCGAAGATCGTGCTGCCGTCCCGCTCAGCCATCGGCGCGTTCGAGCTCGGCGTCGTGCGAATCGCGCGCCAACTCATCAATGAAGCCCGAGATCACGTCGAGGCCCTTGTTCCAGAAGGCCGGATCGGCCGCGTTCAGTCCGAAGGGCGCGAGCAGCTCCTTGTGCCGCTTCGTCCCGCCCGCGCGCAGCATGTCGAGGTACTTGCCCTCGAAATCCGGCACCGACCCGTCGCGATAGACGCCGTAGAGCGCGTTTACGAGGCAATCCCCGAAGGCATAGGCGTAGACGTAGAAGGGCGTGTGGATGAAGTGCGGGATGTAGGCCCAGTAGACCTGGTAATCCGGCGTGAACTCGAAGGCCGGGCCGAGGCTTTCGGTCTGCACCTGCATCCAAAGCTCGCCGATGCGGTCCGAGGAAACCTCGCCCTTGCGGCGCTCATCGTGCAGCAGCGTCTCGAAGCGATAGAAGGCGACCTGGCGGACCACCGTGTTCAGCATGTCCTCGACCTTGCCGGCGAGCATCGCCCGGCGGCGGACGGGGTCCGTCTCGGCATCGAGCACGGCGCGGAAGGTCAGCATCTCCCCGAACACCGACGCGGTTTCGGCCAGCGTCAGCGGCGTCGAGGACAGCAGGTAGCCCTGCGCCCCCGCCAGGATCTGGTGCACGCCATGCCCCAACTCATGGGCCAGCGTCATCACGTCGCGCTGCTTGCCGTGGTAATTCAGCAGCAGATAGGGATGCGCGGACGGGACGGTCGGATGCGCGAAGGCGCCTGAGGCCTTGCCCGGCCGCAGCGCCGCGTCGACCCAGGGCTTGTCGAAGAAGCGCCGGCCGATCGCCGCCAGTTCCGGGCTGAAGGCGGCGTAGGAGGTCAGCACGCGCTCCACCGCCTCGGGCCAGGGGATCTTGCGATCGTCCTCATTGGGCAGGGGCGCGTTGCGGTCCCAATGCATCATCTTGGGCAGGCCGAGCCACTTGGCCTTCATCAGGTAGTAGCGATGCGACAGGCGTTCGTAGCTGGACGTCACCGCGCTCACCAGCGCGTCCACCACCTCGTCCTCGACCATGTTCGCGCGGTTGCGATACGACCCCGGGCGCGGATAGTGGCGCCACTTGTCGTCGATCTCCTTGTCCTTCGCGAGGGTGTTGGTGACCAGGCTGAACAGCCGCACCCTTTCGCCGAAGGCCGCCGAGACGCCCTTCGCGGCCGCCGCGCGCACCGCGCGGTCCCGGTCCGACAGGCGGTTGAGCGCGGCGGAGACGGTCAGTTCCTCCTCGCCCACCGGCACCTTCATGTTCGCGATGGTCTCGTCGAACAGGCGGTTCCAGGCCGACGCGCCGGCGACCTCCTTCTCATGCAGCAGCTTCTCCACCTCGTCGGAGAGCTGGTGCGGGCGGAACACGCGCAGGTCGCGCAGCCAGGGCCGCCAATGGGCGAGTCCCGCCGAGGCGGCCACCTTCCCGTCCAGCACCTTGTCCTCCAGCCGGTTGATCTCCAGCGTGAAGAACAGCAGGCGGGAGGAGATGGTCGTCACCCTCTCCTGCATCGTCTGGTAGAAACGGCCATTCTCCGGGTTCTGCGCGTCGGAGCTGAAGAGCAGCCCGGCGAAGGACGTGACCCGGCCGAGCCGTTCCCACAGCGCCTCGTATTCGCCGATCGCGGCGGCGAGCGCGTCGCCGGGCAGGCCGGCGAGCCTGCCGGCGAGCCGCGCCTCGAAGGCGGCCGCGTCGGCCTCCGCGCGATCGAGATCCGCGGCGAGTTTCGGATCGTCCGGCCCGGCATAGAGGTCGGAGAGGTCCCAGACGGGCAGCGGCGCATCGGCGGCACCGGCATCCAGGGGGGCGAAGGTGGGGGCGGGGAGCGTGCGCTTCATCACGTCTCCCATATAGGCGCCCCCATCGTAATGTGCGAACCACATCCCGATCTGATGGCAGAAGCTGGGGGAGACGCGCATTCCAATGACCGCATCGCCGGGACGCTGGCCGACGCTGCCGGCGATGATGCTGCAATTGGCCGCCGAGACGCCGGACCGCCCCCTGTTCCGCCACTGGAAGGACGGGGCGTGGCAATCCCTGCACTGGGGAGATTTCGCGGTGCAGGTGGCCTCGGTCGCCGCCTTCCTGCGTGGCTGCGGCATCGGTCCGGGCGACCGCGTGCTGCTGGTCAGCGAGAACCGGCCGGAATTCCCGGTCTCGGACACCGCGATCATGGCGATCGGCGCGGTGACGGTGCCGACCTACACCACCAACCTGCCGACCGACCACGCGCATATCCTGCGCGATTCGGGGGCGCGGACGGCCATCGTCTCGACCCGCAAGCTGGCCGAGAAGGTCCTGGCCGGCGCGGCGCTCTCCGGCGGGCTCGACCTGCTGATCTGCTGCGAGGAACCGCCCGAGGCGCCAGGCCTCGTCACCCACCGCTGGGACGCAGCGCTGGCAACGCCGGGCGACCCCGCCATGCTCGCCGCCGAGGCGGCGACGGCGCCGCGCGAGAGCCTTGCCTGCCTGGTCTACACCTCCGGCACCGGGGGCGTGCCCAAGGGCGTGATGCAGCCGCACCGGGCGCTGCTCGCGAATCGCGACAGCGTCGCCCCGCTCGCCGCGCGGCTCGGCTTCGCGGACAAGCCCTACCTGTCCTTCCTGCCGCTGTCGCATTCCTACGAGCACACGGTGGGCGGGTTCCTCCTCCCCTCGGTGGGGATGGAGGTGGTCTATTCGCGCGGGGCCGACCGGCTCTCCCAGGAACTGGCCGACATCAAGCCGGCCGTGATCACCGCGGTCCCCCGGCTGTTCGAGCTGCTGCGCGGGCGCATCCTGATCGGGCTGGAGAAGGAGACGCCCTTCCGGCGCAAGCTGTTCGACAGGACCGTGGCGCTCGGCCTGCGCAGGATGGACGGGCCGAAGCTCGGGCTGCTCGAACGGCTGGAAGATGCCGTGCTCGACCGGGTGGTCCGGCAGAAGACGCGCGACCGCTTCGGCGGCAAGCTGCTCGCCATGGTCTCGGGCGGCGCGCGGCTCGATCCGGATCTGTCGGGCTTCTTCCTCGCCCTCGGCCTGCCGGTGATCCAGGGCTACGGCCAGACCGAGGCCGGGCCCGTCATCAGCGTCAACGTCCCCTGGGACAATGACCGCCACACGGTCGGCCGCCCGCTCAAGGGCGTGGAATGCCGCATCGCCGAGGATGGCGAGGTGCTGGTGCGCGGCGACCTCGTGATGACCGGCTACTGGAACAACCCCGAGGCCACCGCCGCCGCCCTCACCCCCCTGCCCGGCGACCCGGATCCCTGGCTGCACACGGGCGATATCGGGGCGCTGACCGATGGCTACCTCCGCATCACCGACCGCAAGCGGGATTTCATCAAGACACTCGGCGGCGACATGGTCAGCCCGGCCAAGATCGAGAACCTGCTGACCGCCGAACCCGAGATCCACCAGGCGGTCATCGCCGGCGAAGGCAAGCCCGGCGTCGTCGCCCTGCTGGTCCCGGCGGATGGCATGGCGGAGAAGGTGGGCGACGCGGTGCGGCGAGTGAACAGCAAGCTGTCCAGCATCGAACGCATCCGCCACTTCAAGACCACCGCCCCCTTCACCATCGAGAACGGGCTGCTGACCCCGACGATGAAGGTGAAGCGCCGCGTCGCGATCGAGGCGCGGCAGGAGGAGATCGAGGGGCTCTACGCGGGGTGACGTAAGGATCGGGAGCGGCGCCGCCCCACTGGACGCGGCGCCGCGTCGGCGCGACGCTCCCGCCCATGACCACGACGCCTGACGCCGCCCTCGCCGATCTCCTCGCCCTCACGGGCGTGACGCCTTCCGAAACCCGCTTCACCGGCACCGACCCGGTCCAGCCCTCGACCTTCGCGGTCGGCACCGCGGCGGTCGCCTCCGTCGCCGCCTCGGCCACCGCGGCCGCCGCGATCCACCAGGCGCGCGGCGGCCCGGCGCAGGGCATCGCCGTCGACATGGCCCATGCCCTCACCGAGTTCCATTCCGAGCGCCACCTGCGCGTGGACGGCAAGGAAGTGCACGAAGGCTGGGACCGCATCGCCGGTCTCTATCGCTGCGGCGACGGGCGCTGGCTGCGGCTGCACACCAATTTCCCGCATCACCGGGATGCGGTGCTGAAACGCTTCGGCTGCGACTACGACCGCGATTCCGTCACCGCCGCCCTGCAATCCTGGCACGCGGAAGAAGCCGAGACGGCGGTGAACGAGGCGGGCGGCGTCGGCACCATGACGCGCAGCCTCGACGAGTGGTCGGCGCATCCGCAGGGCCAGGCCATCGCCGCGCTGCCGCCGGTCATCCTGGAACGCATCGGCGAGGCGCCGCCGACGCCGCTGCCGCCGCTCGGCGCGCGGCCGCTCGACGGCATCCGCGTGCTCGACCTGACGCGGGTGATCGCGGGGCCGGTTGCCGGGCGGACCCTCGCCGCCCATGGCGCCGAGGTGCTGCATGTGACCGCGCCGCACCTGCCATCCCTGCCGCCGCTGGTGATGGATACCGGGCGGGGCAAGCGCTGCACCGCGCTCGACCTGCGCGACCCGGCGCAGCAGGCGGTGATGCGCGGGCTGGTCGCCGGCGCCGATGTGTTCCTGCAGGGCTATCGCCCCGGCGGGGTCGCCGGGCTCGGCTTCGGGCCTGAAGCCCTGGCCGCGCTGAAGCCGGGCATCGTCTGCGTCTCGCTCTCCGCCTTCGGCCATGTCGGGCCGTGGTCGGGGCGGCGGGGCTTCGACTCCCTCACCCAGAATGCGGACGGCATCAACGACGCGGAACGCCTCGCCGCCGGGGAGGACAAGCCGCGCCCCCTGCCCTGCCAGGCGCTCGACCATGCTTCGGGCTACCTGCTCGCCTATGGTGCCATGGCCGCGCTGCTGAAGCGCGCGACCGAAGGCGGGTCCTGGCTGGTGCGCGTGTCGCTGGCCGGCACGGGCGAATGGATCAAGGGGCTGGACCGGGTGGAAGGTGGCCTCGCCGCGCCGGGCATCGCCGATGTGACGCCGTTCCTCGAGGAGTCCGACAGCGGCTATGGCCGCATGCAGGCCGTGCGGCACAGCGCCGTCCTGTCGGCAACGCCGGCGCATTGGGCGCTGCCATCCATGCCGCTGGGGAGCCACCCTGCGGCCTGGGCTGGATGAGATGACAGGCGCCGGCCGTGCCGTGAGTGAAGCCCGCGACACCGCCGGCGAGGCGATGGCCCGGCTGGTGCCCGCGCTGCTGGATGCGCTGGCGGTGCTGGAGCACGCGGCGCGGCATGTGGATCCCGAGACGCTGGCGGCGCTGACGGCGGCGGTTCGGTCGCGGTCGACCCCGCTGGGACCCGCGCTGGCGGCATCGCGGGCAATGGACTGGCCGGAGGGGCTGGCCCCGGTGCGCGACTGCCTGCATGCGGCGGCCGAGCCGGCCCTACGCGGGATCGAGGCGCTGGGGACGGCGATGGACACGCCCGACCCGCTGCGCGCGGCCTATCGCGCCGTGCGCAGCCACGCGCTGGCCTGCGAGGCGCTGTATCCGCTCGCGCCCTTCCTCGGCGCGGTGGGGCGGTTCTTCCTGACCGGGGCGGCGGCGGCGGATGCGGCGCTGGTCACGGCCCTGGCGCCGCCGGGACGGGCGGGCACCGGCACCATGTCGCTCGGCGGGCCGCCGGGGATACGGGGCGGGGCGTCGCTTTACGTGCCGGAGAACTACGACCCCGCGCGGCGCTGGCCGCTGATCGTGGCCTTGCACGGCGGCAACGGGGATGGGCGGGGCTTCCTGTGGACCTGGCTGCGGGAGGCGCGCTCGCGCGGCTGCATCCTGCTCGCGCCGACGGCGATCGGGCGGACCTGGTCCTTGCAGGAGCCGGATGTGGATGGCGCGAACATCGCCTCCCTGATCGCCCAGGTCTCGGCCGAGTGGTCGGTCGATGCGTCGCGGCTGCTGCTGACGGGCATGAGCGACGGCGGCACCTTCGCCTATCTGCATGGCCTGTCGGCCGGCGTACCGTTCACGCATCTGGCGCCGGTGGCGGCGGCCTTCCATCCGATCATGGCGAGCATCGCCGATCCCGCCCGCCTGCGCGGCCTGCCGATCTTCATCCTGCATGGCGCGCGCGACTGGATGTTCCCGTTCGAGAGCGCGCAACGCGCCGCCACGATGCTGTCCACGGCGGGCGCGGCCGTCCGCTACGACCAGATCGAGGACCTCGCCCATTGCTGGCCGCGCGAGGCCAACGACCAGGTCCTCGACTGGTTCCTGCCCCACGCCTGATGGGCCGGCGCGTCGCGCCGGCGCGCCCTGGTGACCGCCAGAAAAAGGAGGGGGTCCGGGGGAGTTCCCTCCCCCGGCCGTGTCACCCCACGCTGATCCCGCGCTCGCGGATGATGGTCCCCCAGCGCGCCGTCTCCGCCGCGATGCGTTCGGCGAAGTTCGTCCGCGTGTTCGGCAGGTAGATCAGCCCCTGCTCCGTGAGGAAGCGCTGCATCTCCGGCGTCGTCGCGACCTGGGTATAGGCGTCGTAGAGCTTGTCGAGGATCGGCGCCGGCGTGCGGGCCGGGGCGATCACGGCGTACCAGCTCGTCACTTCCAGCCCGGGGTGGCCGGATTCGATCAGGGTCGGCACGTCCGGCAGGTGCGGCACGCGGGTCGGCGTGGTCACGGCGATGGCGCGCACGCGCCCGTCGCGGATGGCGGGCAGGATGGTGGGCAGGGTTTCGAACATCACCTGGATGTCGCCGCCGAGCAGCGCGATCAGGCTGTCGGCGTTGCCGCGATAGGGAATGTGCTCGAGCTGCATCTGCTCGCTGGCCGCGACCAGTTCGAAGGTCAGGTGCTGCGGCGCGCCAACGCCGACCGAGCCGTAGTTCATCTTGCCCGGCATGGACTTCGCGCGGGCGGAGAGCTCGGCGAGGGTGTTCACCGGCAGGGAGGCCGGCACGACGAGGACGAGGGGCGAGGCCGCGAACATCATGACGGGCGCGAGGTCCTTCGCCACGTCATAGGGCATGTCGCGATAGAGGTTCGGCGCGATGGTCAGCGGGCCGAGATTGCCCATGCCGATCGTGTAGCCATCCGGTGCGGCGCGGGCGACTTCCGCGACGCCGATGCGCCCGCCGGCGCCGGCCTTGAAGTCGTTGACGATGGTCTGGCCGAGGATGGGGCCGACCTTGTCGTTGAAGGCGCGGGCGAGCAGGTCGTTCAGCCCGCCCGGCGGCCAGGGGACGACGAAGCGGATGGGGCGCGTCGGCCAGGGGGCCTGCGCCCGGGCGATGGCCGGGGCGGCGAGGGTCAGCAGGGCGGGCAGCGCGCGTCGCGGAAAGGAAGTCATCCCGGGGTCTTTCGGTTGGTTTCGCCGCATTCTTCGCAGGCGCACACAAGCGGTCAATCGGGGTGCGCCGTCACTCCGGCAGGACGGAGCCGTCGAGCGGCAGCACCGCCCCCATCCACAGCGCGTGCTGGAGGTGGTCCGCGCGCTGATGGCCCGTCTCGGGATGGACCAGCACGGTAAGCCCTTCGCGATTCAAGGCGATGAAGGGGACCAGGATGGGGAAGAGCGTCGGGGCGAAGGCGACCTGGTACATCGCCTCGCTGTGCGGGCCGACCGGCTGGTCCCGCCAGCGACCGAGCACGGCATCGGGGAAGGCCTGGGCGATGGCTTCGCGCAGGCGTTCGGCGGCGGGCCGGGTGGCAGCGTCGTAGTAGATGTGGGCATGCCAGCCGGTGATGGTGTCGGGGGCAGCCAGCATGCGCGGTTCTCCTCCGGCGTTGCGTTGCCGGCAGGGGAGCGCGGCGGCCATGCCGAATCAACCCATCGATGCGTCATGCGTGCAGCGCATGCCCCTGCGGAACGGCTGCGCTCGGAGCGCCGTGGGCAGTTGACGGTCCCGCCGCGCCTCGGCAGGACTGGCGGCACAAGCCTTGGGATGACCGGTGAGATGACAAACGCGACCCTTCGTGCGGCATTGGCGCATCAGCACGGGGAGAGCGGGTCGTGACCGGCGTGGCGGCGGAAAGCATTGCCCTGCCCGGCCTTGGCGCCGAGGCGGAGATCCTGGTCGATCGCTGGGGCATCCCGCACATCTATGCCGCGAGCCAGCGCGACGCCTTCTTCCTTCAGGGCTTCAACGCGGCGCGCGACCGGCTGTGGCAGATCGACCTATGGCGCAAGCGCGGGCTGGGGCTGATGGCGGCCGATTACGGCGCGGCCTTCGTCGAGCGCGACCGCGCGGCGCGGCTGGTGCTCTACCGCGGCGACATGGCCGCCGAATATGCCTGCTATGGCGCGGATGCCGAGGCGCGCATCGCGGCCTTCGTCGCTGGCATCAACGCCTATGTCGACCTGGTCGGGCGCGAGCCCGAGCGCCTGCCACTGGAATTCCGCGCGACCGGCACGACGCCGGCGCGCTGGAGCCCCGAGGATGTGGTCCGCTGCCGTTCCCATGCCCGCGTGCGCAATGCGGATTCCGAAGTCACGCGCAGCGCCATCGTCGCGCGCTTCGGCATCGAGGCGGATCGGCTGCATCGCGACCTCAAGCCCGACTGGACGCTGCAGATCCCCGCGGGCCTGGAACCGCATGTGATCCCGCCCGAGGTGATGCGCACCTATCTGATGGGCTGCGAGCCGCATCCGCTCGACACCACCGACCCGGCCGAGAAGCTGGCCTTCACGAGCGAATGGGGCAGCAACAACTGGGCGCTCTCCCCCAGCCGCACGACGACGGGGCGGGCGATCCTGGCGAGCGATCCGCATCGCGTGCATGACCAGCCCTCGCTGCGCTACGTCGCGCATCTCGTCGCGCCGGGGCTCGACGTGATCGGCGCGGGCGAGCCGGCGATCCCGGGCGTCAGCCTGGGCCACAACGACCGCATCGCCTTCGCCCTGACGATCCATCCCTCCGACCAGGAAGACCTCTACGTCTATGAGCTGAACGAGGCGGATCCCGATCTCTATCGCCATGGCGAGGGCTGGGAACGGATGCGCGTCGTCACCGAGACCATCCCCGTGCGCGGCGGCGAGGACGTCACGGTGGAACTGCGCTTCACCCGCCACGGCCCGGTGCTGCATGTCGATGCGGCGGGCCGCCGCGCCTATGCGCTGCGCAGCGTGTGGTGGGAGCCGGGCACGGCGGCCTATATGGCCAGCCTCGCCTATCTGACCGCCGCCAACTTCGAGGAATACCAGGCGGCGCTGGAAGGCTGGGGCGCGCCGTCGACCAACCACGTCGTCGCCGACATCAACGGGCATATCGGCTGGCAGGTGGCGGCGAAGATTCCGGTGCGGCCGAACTGGGACGGGCTGATGCCGGTCGCGGGCGACGGCCGGTATGAATGGGCGGGCACGATCCAGGCATCGTCCCTCCCGTGCAGCAAGGACCCGGCGAGCGGCTGGGTCGGTTCGGCGAACCAGATGAACCTGCCGCCCGACTTCGACTACCGGCACCACAAGACCGGCTTCGAATGGACCGATGGCGCGCGCTTCGCGCGACTGTCGGAATCGCTCGCCGGCGCGAAGCGCTGGTCGGTCGAGGAGACGCTGAAGCTGCAGACCGATGTGCTGAGCGTGCCGGCGCGGCGGCTCTGCGCGCTGCTCGCCGCCGCGCGCGGCGATGCGGCCGCCGGGGCGCGCGCCTTCCTCGCCGGCTGGGACCATCGGCTGGAAGCGACGAGCGGCCCCGCCGCGCTGTTCGAGATCTGGTTCACCAACCACCTGATCCCCGCCATGCCCAAGGCGCTGGGGCCGGAGGGGATGAACCGGCTGATCACCGTGCCGGACACCGCGCTCTATGTGGACATGCTGGAGACGGCGGCGGATGCCGGCTTCGGGGCGGATCCCGTGGCGGCGCGCGACGCGCTGCTGCTGACGACGCTCACCGCGGCCTGGGAGGAAGCGCGCAAGCGCATGGGCGAGGACACCGCCACCTGGTCCTGGGGGCGCATCCACCAGGGCTATTTCAGCCACCCGCTGTCCCGCCTCGCGCCGCCCGAGATCGCGGCGAAGCTCGATGTCGGGCCGGCGCCCAAGGGCGGGTCGAACCTCACCATCAACAACAACGGCTATCGCGGCAGCGATTTCCGGGTGATGTCCGGCGTGTCCTGGCGGATGGTGGTCGATGTCGGCGACTGGGACGCGAGCTGGACGATCAACGCGCCCGGCCAGTCCGGCGATCCGGCGAGCCCGCACTACGCCGACCTCTTCCCGATCTGGGCGAAGGACGAATACGTGCCGATGCTCTACAGCCGCGCGGCGGTCGAGGCCGCGACGGAGCGTCGCATCCGCCTGACCCCGGGCGGCTGACGGCAGCGCGGGTGGGGGGGGCGGCCCCCCCCCGACCCCCCCCCCCGGGGCGGGGGGGGGGGCCGCGCCGGCGCGGCGCAGCCGCCTGCCCCGGGGGGGCTGACGGCTGCGCGGATCGGGGGGCAGGCACCGCCGATCCGCAGCCCCCTGTCGCGGGTGCAGGGGTAATTATGATTGACTAGGAAACTTGATCGAGATAGTTTCCTAGCCAACATCATGATCCCGATGGCTGACCAACACGACATCGCCGCCCTGACCGACCATCTCGGCTACTGGCTCAGGCTGGTCTCGAACCACGTCTCCCACGCCTTCGCGCGCGCTCTAGAAGGCAAGGGCGTCACCGTCGCGGAATGGGTGGTCCTGCGCCAGCTCCATGACGTGGAAACCCTCGCCCCGAGCCGCCTCGCCGAACGGATGGGCATGACGCGCGGCGCGATCAGCAAGCTCGCGGACCGGCTCATCGCCAAGGCGCTGATCGCGCGGACGGAGGATCCGGATGATGGCCGCGCCCATACCCTGGCGCTGACGCCGGCGGGACGGCGCCTAGTGCCGGAGTTGGCGCGGATCGCCGACGAGAACGATGCCGCCTTCTTCGCCTCCCTGTCGCCGCAGGAACGCGCCGCGGTCGAAGCCGCGATGCGCCGGATCGTCGAGGCACGCGGCCTCAAGGACATGCCCACCACCTGAAGGAGAGCGCCATGGACGCACAACGGACGCGCACCGCAGAGGCCTGCCTGGCCGCCGCCTATGACGGGTCACTCGATTTCCCGACCATCGTCGGCCGGCTGATGGAAGCCGGCTTCGAAGGCTACACGGTCGACTACCGCCGCGGCACCACGACCTACTACTTGCCGGATGGCGACAGCATCGCGCTGGCGAACCCCCTGCCCGCCGAACCCGTCGCCGCGGCCTTCCTGCCGCAGGTCGTCGCGGAAGCGGTGCGCGAAGCGCAGAGCCTCGCGCCCGGCTACAGCTACAAGGGCTTCTGCCGGAAGGTCACGCAGGCGGGCTGCGCGGGGTACATCGTGTCATTCCTGGGCCGGCGCGTCGTCTATCTCGGACGCACCGCCGAGACCCATGTGGAGCATTTCCCGCAATAGCCCTGATGCGGGCGGCACAATGAGCGCCGACATGTCCGTTGGGGGTCTTCGCGGGGCGCTGCCCCTCCAAGCCATCCCATATGACTGGCCTGGCTACGCTGATGAAGAGGGGGGGGGGGGGGGGGGGGGGGGGGGGGGGGGGGGCGGCGCCCGCGGCGGGGGGCGGCGGCGGGGGGGGGGGGCGGCGCGGGGGGGGGGGGGGGCGCCGGCGCGCGGCGGGGGGGGGGGGGCCGGGC
>JAYSDS010000117.1:0-21056 GCA_041914265.1 Roseomonas sp. | reverse complement strand
GAACTGCCCGAGGAACTGTCCTTCGAAACCGGCGCGGCCATCTCCTGCGGCACGGGCACGGCCTGGGGCGCGTTGCAGCGCCTCGGGCTGACCGGGGACCAGACCATCGCGGTGTTCGGCCAGGGGCCGGTGGGGCTGTCGGTGACGCTGCTCGCCGCCAAGATGGGCGCGCGGGTGATCGCGCTGGATACCTCGGCCGCGCGGCTGGCGCGGGCGCGCGACTTCGGCGCTGACCTGTTGATCAACCCGGCCGAGACCAACGACGTGCTGGGCGCGATCCGACAGGCCACACATGGGCTCGGCGCCCATGCTTCGCTCGATGCATCGTCCAATCCACTCGCCCGGCGCCAGGCGGTGCAATGCGTGCGCACATGGGGCAAGGCCTGCTTCGTGGGCGAGGGGGGCGAGGTCACGCTCGATGTCTCGCCCGACCTGTTGCGGCGGCAGGTGACGCTGATCGGGTCCTGGACCTTCTCCACCGTGGGCCAGGCGGAATGCGCGCGCTACATCGCCGATCGCGGCATCGATGTGGATGCGCTCTTCACCCATCGCTGGCGGCTGGACCAGGTGGAGGAGGCCTATCGGCTCTTTGACCGGCAGGCCGATGGCAAGGGCGTCATCCTGCCCGCGGCCTGAGGCGCTAGCTTTTTGATGCCCTCAAACGGCGGGCGCCGCGCATCTGCGCGGCTTGCCTTCGCGCCATGCGCTGGCGCGCCGGGGATGGCTGATGGTCTGGGCGCGGTCACGCTTCGCGCTCGCGGCCCGATGCGTGGCATCGGGCCGGGGGAGGCGCGACCGGAGGGGGCGGTCTTGCCTGCATCCTCTCCCCGGCCGAAGGTGCGCCGCGCGCTTCCAGAGGACACGCCATGTACATCGAACACCGCCAATACACCTTCCACCCGGGCAAGCAGCCGGTGTGGCTCGACGCCTTCGACAAGTACGGCTTCCCGTCGTCGCAGCGCACCCTCGGCGCGCCTTCCCTCGGCACCTTCGTCGCCGATGTCGGACCCATCAACCGCTTCGTGTTCATGCGCGGCTGGGACGACATCGACACCCGCGATGCGGGCCTCGCGGCGCGCGAGAAGGATGAGCAGTGGGGCGAGTTCAAGAAGGCCTCGGCCGGCTGCCTGATGGCGCAGGAAGTGAAGTTCCTGAAGCCGACCGCCTTCTCCCCCATCCAATCGGCCAAGGCCTTCAAGTTCGAACGCAAGATCGCCGGCACCGGCATGGTGGTCGACCATCGCACCTACGACTTCGTCCCGGGCAAGATGCCGGCCTGGCTTAAGGCCTATCAGGAAGTCGGCCTGCCGGTGCAGCAGCGCCTGCTCGGCCAGCTCCTGGTCTTCGCCGTCACCGAGATCGGGCCGATCAACCAGGCGGTCTTCTGCTGGCTGTACGAAAGCTACGGCGACCGCGACGCGCGCCGCACCGCCATGGCCAACGACAAGGACTGGCAGGAATTCGGCAAGATGGTCGCCGAGCTCGGCGCGCTGAAGCAGCAGACGGTGATGGGGCTGCGCCCGACCAGCTTCTCACTGGTGAAGTGATGCGGCTGCCCGGTTAACCGGGATTTCAGCACCGGTGGCGAGGATGATCCCCTCGCCACCCGGTAGGACCATGCAGGAAACCGTTCGCCCACCGACCCCCAGCGCCGCGGACCGCTTCCTGACCTTCGCCTTCGCCGCGGCGGAACTGCTCGTCGAAACCGATGCGGATGGCCGCATCACCTTCGCCGAGGGCGCCTTTCCCGCCCGCTTCGGCAGGCCGGGCCACAGCTTCCTCGGCAAGCCGGTGCAGTCGCTGGTCGCGCGGGACCAGCGATCGGGCATGGGGACGGCGCTGGAACTGCTTTCCGCGATGGGGCGCATCCGGCCCACCGCCGTCCGGCTGTCGGATCCCGCGCGTTCCGCCTTTTCCATCGCGGGGCTCGCCGCCCCCGGCCAGGTCGGGCGGTATTGCCTGACCTTCGCGCCGCTGCCGCATGAACTGCCTGGCGGGTCGCTGCCGGGCGGGCCGGGCCTCGCCCGCGCCGCCGAGGAGATGTTGCGCGATGGCGCACGGGGCGCGCTGGGGCTGATCGAGTTGCGCGGCGATGGCGGGGCGCTGTCGCCGCGCGCGGACCTCGCCGCCCGCATCCAGGCGGTTCTCGCAGCCCATGGCGGCCATGGGGCGGTCGCGGCTGATTTCGGCTCCGGCCGCTTCGGCGTGCTGCCGGCCGAGGGCGGCCCGGATGTGAAGACGCTGGCGGACCAGGTGGCGCTGCTGCTCGCCCAGCACGGGCTGCCGGGCCGGATCGGGGCGCGTGCCCTGCCGCTCGACCATGACGGCCTGAGCCCGTTGCAGACGACGCGGGCGCTGCGCTTCGCGCTGTCCGCCTTCTCGCGCGGCGGCGATGCGGCGCTGGAAAAGGCGGGCTTCTCCGGCGGGCTGGCCGGCTTCGTGACCTCGGCCGCCGATCGCGCGGCCGCGCTGCGCCGGACCATCGCGGAGCGCCGCTTCCGGCTCGCGTTCCAGCCGATCGTCCTGCTTGCCGACCGCAAGGCCCATCACTATGAGGCGCTGCTGCGGCCCATTCCCACGCCGGCCAATCCCTATGGCGAGCCGTCGGAATTCATCGCCCTCGCCGAGACCGTCGGCCTGTCGGAAGCCCTCGACTGGGCGGTGGTCGAGACGGCCTGCGAGGCCGCCCGAGCCGCGGCCGGGGCGCGCATCGCCTGCAACCTCTCCGGGCTATCCCTGCAGAACCCGGCCTTCCGCCAGCAGCTCTGCGCTTTGCTGGATGCCAGCCCGGACCTCGCGCGCCGGCTGCTCATCGAAATCACCGAGACGGCCGAGATCGAGGATGAAGGAGAAGCCATCCGGACCGTGGATACCCTGCGAGCGCTTGGCCTGCCGGTCTGCATCGACGATTTCGGGGCCGGCGCCGCTGCCTTCCGCTACCTGCGCCTCTTCCGCGTGGATTTCGTGAAGGTGGACGGCATCTACGTCACCCACGCGGTGGAGAGCGAACGCGACCGTGGCTTCATCGCTGCCATGGTGGACCTCGCGCGGACCGTCGGCGCCCGGGTCGTGGCCGAGAAGATCGAGACCGAGGCGCAGGCAGCGCTGATGCATGAACTGGGTGTCGTCTTCGGGCAGGGCTTCCTGTTCGGCCGGCCCGGGGCGCTGCCGGGCCAGTAGCGATGCCGTGAGGTCGCGGTGCCGCGCCACGACTTCGAGGCGGTGTCCCTGGCCCGACTCCGCGATCGATTCGCAACATTTTCTCAGTTTCGGCAAATCGACAGTTGCTGTAGGTATCGCGCCCCGCCCCTCGGAGAGTGCCGCGTGACGCCGCTGACCACCATGACCCTGGCGCTCAGCCTGTCGGTCGATGCCTTCGCGGCCTCGGTCGGCAAGGGCGCAGCCCTCGATCGCCCCCGGTTCAGCGAGGCACTGCGCACCGGGGTCATCTTCGGCGTCGTCGAGGCCATTACCCCCGTGATCGGCTGGGCGATCGGCCTGGCGGCGGCCAGCACGGTCGATGACTTCGACCATTGGATCGCCTTCGTCCTCCTGGCCGCGGTCGGCGGACGCATGGTCTTCGAGGCGGCCCGCCGCCAGGACGAAGAGGCCGCGCCGGCAAAACCCCGGCGGCATGGGTTGCTGGTCCTGCTTGCGACAGCGGTTGGAACGAGCCTGGACGCCTTGGCGGTCGGGGTGACGCTGGCCTTCATCGGGGCGAACATCACCGTGGCCGCGCTGGCGATCGGCCTGGCGACTGCCGTGATGGCGACGGCCGGGATGCTGCTCGGCCGCTATCTGGGCGGCCGGTTCGGGCGCGTCGCGGAAGCGGTGGGCGGTGTCGCCCTCATCGCGTTGGGCACGAAGATCCTGCTCGAGCACACGCTGCTCGCCTGACCGCCCGCTTGCCCTTCCCGCGCGCTCAGCGCAGGAAGCGCGCATGACGGAGACTGCCCCGCCGCGCCTTGCCGTGGTGATCCCCTGTTACAACGAGGCCGCCAATGTCGCGCCCATGGTGGCGCGGCTGGACGCGGCGCTCGCCGGTATCGCCTGGGAGGCGATCTTCGTCGACGACGACAGTCCGGATGGCACGGCGGCACGCGCCAAGGCGATCGCCCGGCACGACCCGCGGGTGCGCTGCCTCCGGCGCATCGGGCGGCGCGGCCTGGCCTCGGCCTGCGTCGAGGGCATCCTGTCCACCGCCGCGCCCTATGTTGCCGTGATCGACGGCGACCTGCAGCATGACGAGACGATCCTGCCGCGCATGCTGGAAGCGCTGGAATCGGGGCAGGCCGAGATCGTCATCGGCAGCCGCAACATCGAAGGCGGCGCGATGGGGGAGGGGCTTTCGCCCGTCCGGCGCCTGGTCTCGGATGGCGGTGCCGCCCTCGCGAACGCCGCGCTGCCGGTGAAGGTGGCCGATCCCATGAGCGGCTTTTTCGCCCTGCCGCGCGACCTGTTCGACAGCCTTGCCCCGAAGCTGACGGCGACCGGCTTCAAGATCCTGCTCGACATCCTGCTCTCGGCCGGGCGGCCGCTGCGGGTGGTCGAGATCCCCTACACCTTCCGCGCGCGGGAGGCCGGGGAAAGCAAGCTCGATGCCGGGGTGCTGCTGGAATTCGGCGGACTGCTGGCGGACAAGGCGCTGGGCGGCGTGGTGCCGCTGCGCTTCATGGCCTTCGCCCTGGTGGGCGCGATCGGCGTGCTGGTGCATCTCGCCGTGCTCGGGGTGTTGCACGGGCTTGGACCGGTGGGCTTCTGGCCGGCGCAATGGGCCGCGACGGCGGTAGCCATGACGGCGAACTTCCTGCTGAACAACCGCCTGACCTATCGCGACCGGCGGCTGCGCGGCACCGCGCTGCTGCGCGGGCTGGTGCTGTTCTATGTGGTGTGCGGCATCGGCGCCGCGGCGAATGTGGGCATCGCCGGGCTGCTGCTGCGCGACGGGCTGGTCAATTGGGGCCTGGCCGGTGCGGCCGGGGCGCTGCTGACGGTGGTGTGGAACTACGCGGTGTCCTCGACCCTGGTCTGGCGATCGCGCTGATGGGCTGGATGGCTGCCCTCGCGGCGCTGACCGTGCTGCGGCTGGTGCTGGCGGCGATCCTGCCGCTCGCGCCGGACGAGGCCTATTACTGGGTGTGGTCGGAGGCGCTGCAGGGCGGGTATCTCGACCACCCCCCGATGGTCGCGCTGTTCATCCGGGCGGGCACGGCGATTGCCGGCGAGACCGCCTTCGGCATCCGCTTGCTCGGGCCGCTGGCGCTGGCGCTGGGGTCGGTGCTGCTGGCCCGGGCGACGGAGGACCTTTTCCCGGGCCGCAAGGCCGGCCCCTGGGCGGCCGCGCTGCTCAACGCGACGCTGCTTGCCGGTGTCGGCGCCGTTGCCATGACGCCCGACACGCCGTTGCTCTTCTTCTGGACCGCCGCGCTCTGGGCGCTGGCGCGGCTGCACCGCACGCAGGATGGACGGTGGTGGCTCGCGGTCGGGGCCTTCGCCGGGGCGGCGCTGCTCAGCAAGTATACGGCGGTGTTGCTCGGGCTCGGCATCGTGCTGTGGCTGCTGCTGGACGCGACGGCGCGGCGATGGCTGCTGCGCTGGCAGCTCTGGGCGGGTGGGGCGGTGGCGGTCGCGGTCTTCTCGCCGGTCATCCTGTGGAACGCGACCCATGGCTGGGCGTCCTTTGCCAAGCAGGGCGGGCGCGCGGGGGATTGGCAGGCGGGCCAGGCTCTGCGTTTCCTTGGCGAGCTGATCGGCGGGCAGCTCGGCCTCGCGACGCCGCTGGTGTTCGTGCTGTGCGCGGCCGGCATGGGCGTGGCGGGGTTGCGCTGGTGGCGCAGGCGCGACGGTGCCGCGCTGCTGGTCGCGGCGCTGACCATCCCCGGCGCGGCGATCTTCCTGTGGCAGGCGACCGGCAGCCGGGTGCAGGGGAACTGGCCGGCCATCCTGTATCCGGCGGCGGCGATCGGCGCGGCGGCGCTGCTGACGGCCCCGGGCTGGTTGCGGCTGCGATGGCCGGCGCTGATCCTGGGCGGGGTGATGACCGCTGGTGTCTACCTTCAGGCGGTCGCCGCGCCCTTTCCGTTGCCGCGGCGCTCGGACCCGACGCTGGCGCGCCTCGGCGGCTGGCCGGCCTTTCTGCATGACGTGGACAACGCGATGGCGCGCAGCGGCGCGGCCTTCGTGGCGGCGGAAGAATATGGCCTGGCCTCGGTCCTCGCCTTCGGCCTGCCGCCTGGCCGCATGGTCGTCGCGATGGATCCGCGCTGGCGATTCTTTTCGCTTCCTGCGCCCGGAACAGGCGTAACCGGCCTGCTGGTCCGCAGCGAAAGGCGTGGGGAGGGGCCTCCCCTCTGGCCGGGCGCGACCCCGCTGCCGGAGGGCGAGGATCGTCTGGTCCGTCGGCGGGACGGGATCGAGGCGGAGGCCTATCGCCTCCATCGCGTCACCACCGCGCCGGACCAGCCCCCTGCCGCGGTCTTGCCAAGACCGCGGTCCTGACAGCAGGCTTGATCCCGGGACGCGAACGCCGATCTCCGGGACAGCACGGAGGGTCTTGGACATGCCGATCCGCATTCCGCGTGGGTGGGAGATCCCTGAACGCGAGGTCACGCCCGAGCACCTCGTGTTCGATCGCCGCAAGGCGCTTGGCCTGGGGGCGGGGCTGATCGCCGCGGGGGCGGCTACGCCTGTGCTGGCGCAGCAGGCCGCCGGCGCGCTGCCGCCGGCGATGCGCAACACGCGCTACACGCCCGGCCGCGCTCTCACCAGCGAGCGCGACGCGACGACCTACAACAACTATTACGAATTCGGCTCGGACAAGGGCATCTATCGGCCCGCGCAGCGCCTGCCGTTGCGCCCCTGGACTGTGAAGGTCGAGGGCATGGTCGAGACGCCGCGCGAGTTCGGCATCGACGACCTGATCCGCACCATGCCGATCGAGGAGCGCGTCTATCGCCTGCGCTGCGTCGAGGCCTGGTCGATGGTCATTCCCTGGACCGGCTTCCCGATCTCGGCGCTGCTCGATCAGGTGAAGCCGCTCGGTTCGGCCCGCTATGTGGTGTTCGAGACGGCGGCGCTTCCCTCGGTCATGCCGGGGTTGCGGCAATCCTGGTACTCCTGGCCCTATATCGAGGGGTGCACGGTGGAGGAGGCGGCCAACGACCTCTCCTTCCTCGTGGTCGGGGCCTATGGCAAGCCGCTGCTGCCGCAGAATGGCGGCCCGATCCGCTTCCACCAGCCCTGGAAATACGGGTTCAAGGCCGGCAAGAGCATCGTGAAGATCACGCTGACGGATCGCCGGCCGGTGTCCTTCTGGGAACAGCTCCAGGCATCGGAATATGGCTTCTGGGCCAATGTGAACCCGCAGGTGGCGCATCCGCGCTGGAGCCAGGCCAATGAACGCGTGATCGGCAGCGGCGAGCGCGTGCCGACACAGCTCTTCAACGGCTATGCCGACTTCGTTGCATCACTTTACACGGGTCTGCAGAACGAGCGACTTTGGGCCTGAGATGCTCCTGAGGCTGCTGGCCCTGCTGTTCGCGTCGCTGGCGCTGGTGCTGGGCTTGTCCGTCGGATGGGCCTGGCCGCTCGGCGCCATGATCACGCGCGTCAATCCGACGGCGCTGCCCACCCTGCAGAACCTGGTGGGCGGCGTGCTGTGGCAGCAGCTTTGGGACCTGCTGGTGCAGCCGGCGCTGAGTTCGCCGGCCTGGCTGGCGTCGGCGGTGCTGGCGCTGGTTCTCTATGCCATTGCGATCGTGCGGCCGGGGCACGGTTAAGGCCGTGCTGGTCGTTCGGGGCGTTGGAGCGGAGCTCTGCCCCTGCCTAAACCTTACCCCAGCAAAGGTCGAAGGGCCTTTGCAAACCTCCACTTGGCGCGGTGCGACACTGCCAGAATGGCGTCGAAAGACGCCGTCGAGCCCGAAGGGTGTTTGGAGGGCGCAGCGCCCCTCCAATCCGACCAGCGGGAAGTATCCCAGTGGTCAGGAAGGCCCTTCGGCCTTTGGTGGGGGTGAGGGGGCAAAGCCTACCGCGGCCGGATCGTCACGCCCCCGGACCCACGCCCCCTGTTTCCGTCACTCGATCCGCGCGCCGGAGATCTCCACCAGCCGCTGCCACCGCGGCGTTTCCGCCTGGATCATCGCCGCGGCGGCGGCCGGGCTGTCGCTGAGGATCACGGTGTAGCCGAGCGGCCGCAGGCGTTCGACGAAAGCGGGCTCCCGGGCGACGGTCCGCACCGCCTCGAACAGGCGCTGCACGATCGGCGCGGGCGTGCCGCCGGCGGCCGAGACGACGTTCCAGTTCACCAGCGCATGATCGCCAAGGCCGAGATCGGCAAAGGACTTCATGCCCGGGATGTTCGGCAGGATCGGCAGCGGGTCGGCCGAGGAGACGGCCAGCGCCTTGAACTTGCCGCTCTCCACATGCGGCATCAGGGCGGGCATGACGTCGAACATCATGTCGATGGTGCCCGACACCAGGTCGTTGATGGCCGGCCCGCCGCCGCGATAGGGCACATGCAGGATCTTGGCGTCGGCGAAGCGGTTGATCGCCGCGATGTTGAGATGCGAGGAGGTGCCCGACCCCGAGGAGCCCATCCGCACCTGCTCGGGATGCGCGCGCGACCACTCGATCAGGGCCCGGAAATCGGTCCAGCCATTGCGCTGCGCCGTCTCGGCATTCACCACGCAGAGCAGCGCGCCGTCGGTGAGCTGGGTGATCGCCGTCAGGTCGCGCTTCGGATCGAAGGGCATGCGGGCATGCATGAACTGCGAGGCGCACCAGGTGGTGGCGCTGAGCAGACCGATCGTCCCGCCATCCTTGTCCGACTTGGCGATGGCGTCCGCCCCGATCAGCCCGCCGGCACCGCCCCGGTTCTCGACGACGACGGTCTGCCCGAGCACGGGGCCAAGGCGTTCGGCGAAGAGGCGGGAGGTGATGTCCACCGCGCCACCGGGCGGGAAGGGGACGATGACGCGCACCGGCCGGCCGCCAGCGATCTGCTGGGCGAAGGCGGGGCGGGCGAGGGCGGCACCGCCGGCGGCCAGCAGGGCGGCGCGGCGCGATAGGGTTCCGTCAGGGCGCATCGTGAGACTCCCGGTCAGCGCAGATGAGGGTTGCGTAGCCCGCGGCGCGCCGGTGCGCCAGTCGTGGCAGGCGGAGCCACCGTCCTCGCCGCCATGCGCGGTGGCATTCACGGAACCCTCGCCGCCGCCGGAGGCTGGCGCGGCAAGCCTCCTGAGCCGGATCAGCCCTGGGCTGCGTCGTCCACCGTGGCGAGCGCCGCCCTGCCCGCCGCGATCGCCCGATGCGTCGCCGGCGTCAGCTCATAGGCGGCAAGTTCGTCAGGCATGGCCCAGGCCACCGCGCTGACGTCGTCGCCGGCCCGTGCCTCGCCCGACTGCCAATGCGCGGCGAAATCGATGATCGTGTAGTGATACTGAACGCGGCCCTGCTCGTCGGGCGTGATGGCGTCCACGACCAGCGCGAAGGCGAGGGCGCCCACCTCGATCCCGGCTTCCTCGTACAATTCGCGGCGGGCGGCATCTTCCGCCGTCTCGCCGAGATGCTGCGCGCCGCCGGGCAGGGACCAGGTCCCGATGCGCGGCGGCTTGCCCCGGCGCACCAGCAGCACCGCATCGTCGCGGAAGACGACGCAGCCGATGCCGACCCAGGGACGATCGGGGTATTCGCGGTCGCTCACTGCTGCCGCGGCGGCTCGGCGGGCGTCGCGGCTTCAGCGGCCGGCGCCTCAGCCGCGGCCGGAGCCTCGCCCGATGCCGGGGCCTCCGGGGCAGGCTGCTGCTCGCGCTGCAGATCGGCGATGCGCGGCACGAAGGATTTCTCCTTCCACGGCCCGACCTGATAGGCCCAGCCGCGCCAGCGCGCATTGAAGCGGGCGGCCTCGTCGTCGCCCTCGGCGGCGATGGCGATCCAGAGCGATTCCCCGTCCTTGCGTGGCTTGACCACGATGGCGAGGTTGTCGGTCAGCTCGAAGCGGCCTTCGCCGAGCGGCTCGCCCGGCATCTCGGCCTCGGGGCGGACATCGATGAAGGTCAGGAACTCGAAGGCGCGGCCGACCTCGTCGAGGTTGGTCTCATCGAGCGGCGGATGCTCGGCAGGCTCCGTCACCTCCAGCTTCCCGTCCGGGCCTTCGCCGCGGACGAACACGAGCGGCGGCTCGCCGGTACGGTTCACCGCGACGCGACGGATGCGCTCGCGCGGGATATTGGCGATGTCGCGGTCGAGCCAGAGCTGCGGGTCCGAATCCACGGGGATACGGCCTTCCGCGAGCCATGCCTGATTCTCGCCCGGCCGGCGCACGAAGGCGCTTTCCGGCACGTTGCCCTGGGTGCGCACGCGGCGGCGGCCGATGACGAGGGCGGCGATCACGCCACCCTGCGCGTCGAGCACGCGCAACAGCGTCGCGGTCGAACCCTCCTTGGTCGGGTCATCCACGCCGAGGCGGTCGAACTGCGCGGGGTCCGTCGTGCGCGCCTCGGTCAGGCGGAGCTCGGTCAGGCCGGTGAGCAGCTCGCGCACCTTCTCCTGCCGCACCGGGTAGCCGCCCTTGGCCGGCAGGACCCAGGTGTCGCCGCGGCGCGTGACCTCCAGCGAACCGTCATGGCGCGTCGCCTCGATCTTCGCGGCCGATTGCAGGCGCTGGGCGAGGCCCGGGAAGGCGAGCGCACCACCATCCGCGGCGGGCGGCGTGGTGTCGTCGCGGGGGATCAGCAACGCACCGCCGACAGCGACGATGGCGGCGCCGGAGAGCAGCAGCAGGGTGCGGCGTTGCATGGCGGCGGCTCCCTTACGACCGCGCCGCGCTGCGCCGGCGCGCGCGCATGATGCCGAGTCCGATGGCGAACGCCGCCAGCAGCACCGGCACGGCGGCGATGTTGATCACCTTCAGCGAGGTCTCGACGCTTTCGATGTCACGCCGCATGTCGAGCTGCACGGCCCGGAGCTGCTGCCGCGTCTGCACGATCTGCTGGCGGGCGGCATCGATCTCGGCGCGCTGTTCGGGCGTGATGACGGCCCCGGCCTGGGCGCCCTGGCCCTGGCGCAACTCGCGCAGGCGGCGTTCGGTCTGCTGCAGGCGTTCGGTGAGGTCGCGCTCGGTCTGGCGGAAACGGGCATCGGCGTCGCGGCGGATGTCGTCCACCACGGTGAAGGGCCGGATGGATTCGCCGCGCGAGCGCAGCGAGATCAGCGCATCGCCGCCGGCGAACATGTCCACCAGGTTGGCGACGAGGTTGCCGTTGTCGCTGAAGGGCGTGGCGACCTGTTGGCCGAAGAAGTCCTGGGTCCGGACCCAGAAACGGTCTTCGAGGATGTCGGCATCGGCGATGACGACGAAATTCGCCGGGCCGACGCTGCGGGCGAGATGCGCCGGGAAGTTGGCCGGCCGCTCGGTGCCCTCGGGTGGCGGCGGCGGGCCGTCGGGGAAGGCGGACGGCACCTCGCCGCGTATGCGGGCGGCGATGGTGCGCTGCAGGTTCTCCGGCCGAAACTCGGCGAGGATGCGCGCCGGGTCGGGGTTGTCGCGCACGCGTTCGACATTGGCGAGCATGCTGCGCGGGGAGCTGCGCAGCAGCGGCGTGAACTCGATGCCAGCACCGTCGCGCTCGCGCAGATGGCCGGCGGCCGCCACCGTCACCTGGTTGAGCTGCGCGGTCGCGACTTCCGCATCGTTGATGGAATCGCCCTGCATGTTGAACCAGGCGAGGTAATCCACTGCCTGCACGCGGTCGTTCGGGTTCGCGCGCACGCGCCAGGCGCCGCGCAGGTCCAGCACCACGGCCTCGGACGGCGCATCGACGCCCCAGGCGTTGAGCAGGCGGTTCAGCTCGGACGCCGTATTGACCGGCGGGCGGCCGCCGGGGCCGGGGCGGGAGGCCTGGCCTTCGGAATAGGGATCGACGAAGGCGATCAGCTTGCCGCCGCGCATGACGAACTGGTCGATGGCGTATTGCGTGGCGTCCGACAGGCCCTGCGGATGCACCACCATCAGCACCTGCACGTCGTCGGGGATGCGCTGGGTGTCGAGCGGAACGTCCTGCACCGTGAAGAACTGGCGCAGCGACTGCATCACCGCGAAGGGCTGCGGCGCCGGGCCGCCGCGCATCATCATCATCATGCGCGGGTCGCCGTTGAGCGGCAGGGTGGACATCACGCCCACCACCGGCCGGCGCGGGTTCGACAGCTCATAGACCAGGCGCGTCAGGTCGAATTCGAGGAAACGCTCGCGATCCGGCTGGAAAAAGGGGATCGACCGCTCGTCATCGAGCAGGTTGGTGCCGGCGAGGCCGAAATAGATCTGCTCGCCGGACTGATCGACCGGCACGCCCTGCAGGCCGTAGGCCAGCGCCCGATCTTCCGTTTCGCTGAAGGGCTCGGGGTCCAGCACTTCGAGCCGGATCTTCCCGCCGGAGACCGAGACGTATTCGTCGAGCATGGCGCGCACGCGCTCGGCATAGGACCCGTAGGCCGGCACCGCCGCGCCCAGCCGGCGCGAATAGAACAGGCGCAGCGTGATCGGGTCGCGCAGGTTGCGCAGCGTCTGCACCGTGCCGTCCGACAGCGTGTAGAGACGTTGCTGCGTCAGGTCGACCCGCGCGCGAGGCGCGAGCCGATCCACCAGCATGTTCACGCCGACGGCGAGCGCCGCGGCCGCGATCAGGCCGAGCGCCGAGGACCAGAGCCGGCGGCTGCCGGGACGGGGAGAGGGGGCCGTACCGCTCATCGCGATCAATCCGCCTTGCGGTGGTCGATGACGACCGCGTTCAGGAACAGGAAGAAGCCCATGAAGGAGCCGAAGAACACCACGTCGCGCAACGCGATCACCCCGCGGGTGAGGCTGTTGAAGCGTTCGGTGATCGACACGCCGCGCGCGACCTCGGCCAGCACCGGCAGGCGCTGGGAGAGGAACTCGGTGACGATCGGGCTGCCCGCGACCGCGAACAGGAAGCACACCGCGACGGCGAGCACGAAGGCGATGACCTGGTTCTTCGTCATCGCCGACATCGCCGCGCCGATGGCCAGGAACGCGCCGGCGACCAGCAGGCAGCCGAGATACCCCGCCGCGATCACCCCGTTATCCGGGTTGCCGAGGTAGTTCACCGTGAGCACCAGCGGGAAGGTCAGCAACAGCGCGATGCCGCAGAAGGCCCAGGCGGCGAGGAACTTGCCCAGCACCGCCTGCCATTGCGGCAGCGGCAGGGTCAGCAGCAGTTCGATGGTGCCGAGCCGGCGTTCCTCCGCCCAGAGCCGCATGGTCAGCGCCGGCACCAGGAACAGGAACAGCCAGGGCACGAAGGTGAAGAAGGGGCCGAGATCCGCCTGGCCACGGCCGAAGAAGCCGCCCAGCGTGAAGGTCAGCGCACCCGCCATCATCAGGAAGATGACGATGAAGACGTAGGCCACCGGGGTGGCGAAATAGCCCGCGAGTTCGCGGCGGGCGACGGTCAGCGCACCCATCAGGCGGCCTCCTGCTGGACGGGCGCGGTGAGGTCGCGGAAGACCTGTTCCAGCGTCCGGTCGGGCGGCGTCAGGGCCTTCGGCGTGTCATCGGCGAGGACCTTGCCGCCGGCGATGATGATGGCCCGCGTGCAGACGGCTTCCACTTCTTCCAGGATATGCGTCGAGATCAGGATCGCCTTCTCCGGCGCCATGCGGCGGATGAGCTGGCGGACCTCGTGCTTCTGGTTGGGGTCGAGCCCGTCGGTGGGTTCGTCCAGCACCAGCACGGGCGGGTCGTGCAACAGCGCCTGGGCCAGGCCGACGCGGCGCTTGAAGCCCTTGGACAGGGTCTCGATCGGCTGCAGCCGCACACCGTCGAGCTGCGTCAGGTCGATCGCATCCTCGACCCGCTCCAGCCGCTCATACCGGCCATAGCCGCGCACGCGGGCGACGAAGTCGAGGAAGCCGGTGACGGTCATCTCGGGATAGGTCGGCGCGCCCTCCGGCAGGTAGCCGAGCGAGCGCTTGGCGGCGACGGGCTCGTCCACCACGTCCTTGCCGCAGATGCGCGCCGTGCCGGCCGTGGGCGTCACGAAGCCGGCCAGCATCTTCATCGTGGTGGATTTGCCGGCGCCGTTGGGGCCGAGGAAGCCCACGACCTCCCCGCGCGCGACGGTGAAGGACACGTCGTCGACGGCCGTGAAGGCGCCGAAGCGCTTGGTCAGACGCTCGATCTCGATCAAGGCGGCCAAGGCCGATCTCCTGCGCTGAGTCGTTCCGGGGCGGTCGGGCGGTTTGGCGCGGGCGGGGACGGGATGCAAGCCCCCGGGAAGGTTACGATGGGTGACGGACGTAACCGTGAGACGGTCGGCGCCGGCTGTTCGCACGCCACCGGGGGCCGGAAGTCATCCCGGCGGGTCCCATTCTTTCGTCGGGGGATTGGAGGGGCGCCGCCCCTCCAAGCCACCCCGGCAAAGGCCGAAAGGCCTTTGCAAACCAATACCTGGCGCCCTGCGCCACGGTCAGGATGAACGGCGAGGCCCGTTTTCGCGCGGGGATCGCGCCTGGTGGGGCGGGCCGAAGGGGTGGTGCCCTTTCGGGTTCAGATCACCGTTTCGAGTACCCAATGACCTTCCTCGACCTCCTTCAGCCGCGCCTCGGAGGGCGGCGGAACGGCTTCATAGAAGATCCGCTGCCGTGCCTGTTCCCGATCCGGATCGGGTATCGGCATCGCCGAGATCAGCGCCTGGGTATAGGGATGCCGCGGATTGCCGAAGAGCTGCGCCGTCGTCGCCAGCTCCACGATCCGCCCGCGCAGCATGACCGCGACGCGATGGCAGAGATGCCGCACCATGGCGAGGTCATGGGCGATGAAGAGGTAGGCGACGCCCATCTCCTCCTGCAGGTCCATGAACAGGTTGACGATCTGCGCCTGGATCGAGACATCGAGGGCGGTGATGGGCTCATCCGCCACGATCAGCTTCGGCTCCACGGCGATGGCCCGCGCGATGCCGATGCGCTGGCGCTGCCCGCCCGAGAATTCGTGCGGGAACCGGCTCGCGAATTTCGGGTCGAGCCCGACGCGCTGGAACAGATAGGCGACCCGTTCCTCGCGTTCCTTGCGTCCCTTGATGATGCCATGGGCCTGGAGCGGCTCGGCCACCGCGTCGCCGACCCGCAGGCGGGGGTTGAGCGAGGAGAACGGATCCTGGAAGACCACCTGCATCCGCCGCCGCATGGGGCGGAGCTGCGACTTGCGCAGCCCGGTGATCTCCTGTCCCTCGAAGCGCACCTGACCCGAGGTGGGCTCATCGAGGCGCAGCACCAGGCGCCCCGTGGTGCTCTTGCCCGAACCGGATTCCCCGACGAGGCCGAGCGTCTCCCCGGCGCCTACGGTGAAGGACACGCCGTCCACGGCCTTCACGCGGTGCGTGACCGCGCCGAAGAACCCCTTGGTGACGAAGTGGCGCGACAGGTCATCGACCTCGAGCACCGGGCGCTGCATGGCGGCGGTCATACGGTTTCTCCGGCATGGGCGGCCGCGTCGCGCAGCGGGCGCAGGTCGTACCAGGCGGCGACGAGGTGCCCCGGCACGGCATCCGGCGCCTGCGCCAGGGGCGGGACTTCCTTGAAGCAGCGGTCGGTCGCGAAGCGGTTGCGCGGCGCGAAGGGGTCCCCCGGCGGCGGGTTGGTCATGTCCGGCGGATAGCCCGGGATCTGCACCAGTCGCTTACGCTGTTCGCCCGGCAGCGCGGCGGGTTCGTCATGGTCGGGCAGGGAGTGCAGCAGGCCCCAGGTATAGGCGCTGCGGGTGTCGTTGAAGACCGCGCGCGCCGGCCCGCGTTCCTGGATGCGGCCGCCATACATGACCTGCACGTTGTCGGCGATGCCGGCGACCACGCCCATGTCGTGGGTGATCCAGATCATCGCCATGTCGAGCTGCTTGCGCAGCCGGCGCATCAGGTCGAGCACCTGGGCCTGCACCGTCACATCGAGCGCGGTGGTCGGTTCGTCCGCGATCAGCAGCTTCGGTTCGCAGGCGATGCCGATGGCGATCATCGCGCGCTGCCGCATGCCGCCCGAGAACTGGTGCGGATACTGCTTCACGCGATGATGCGGGTCGGGAATGCCCACCAGGTCGAGCAGTTCCACCGCGCGCGCCCAGGCCGCCTTCTTCGACAGGCCCATGTGCCGGCGCAGGCTTTCCACGATCTGGAAGCCCACGGTGAGCACCGGGTTCAGCGAGGACATCGGGTCCTGGAAGATCATGCCGATCTTGCCGCCGCGCAGGCCGCGCAGCTCGCGATCGGACATGGTCAGCAGGTCGCGGCCCTCGAACAGCGCCTGGCCGCCGGCGATCCGGCCCGGGGGCTTCGGGATCAGGCCCATCATGGCCAGCACGTGCACGCTTTTGCCGGAACCGGATTCGCCGACCACGGCGAGGGTCTCGCCCGCCTCGAGCGTGTAGGTGACGCCATTCACGGCGCGCACGGTGCCGTTTCGGGTATCGAACCGGACCGTGAGGTCCCGGACATCCAGCAGAGGTGCCATCGCCTGTCCTGCAAGGTTTTATTGAGAGTGATTCTTATTATCATTTTTTGATGCGCCGCAAGATGGCACGGCCGCGATCGCCCTAGGATCGCGGGGAACCGGCATCGAGCAGGCCAGGCGGGGCGTGATCCGGAGAGGGGCAGGGTGCCTCCGGAGGCCGGCCTCCTAGCCGGCGTCGAGCGGCGCCATGGAGATGTCGTGCCCGAAGATCGCGAGTAGCAGCCGCGCCGCCCGGCCGCGCGGGGAGGCCAGCGCGGCATCCTTCTCGAGCAGCAGTTCCGCATCGCGATGGGCGATCTCGACCAGGCGCCTGTATTCGTCCGGATCCTCGCGCGGGTCGAGCAGCCGTGCCCCCGGCATCCCGGCCTGCCGCGCGCCGAGCGCATCGCCACCGCCGCGCGCGCGCAGATCCTCCTCGGCGATCACGAAGCCATCCTCGGAATCGCGCAGGACCATCAGGCGCTGCTTCTCGCCATAGGTAAGGTCCGGGGAATGAACCAGCAGGCAGGAGGAGGGCTTCGACCCCCGTCCGACGCGGCCGCGGAGCTGGTGCAGCGCGGCAAGGCCGAAGCGTTCGGCCTGTTCGATCAGCATGATGGTGGCTTCGGGGACGTCCACGCCGACCTCGATCACCGTGGTCGCGACCAGGATCTTCGTGCGCCCGGCGGCGAAGTCGGCGAGGGCAGCCTCGCGCACCGCGATGTCCTGCAAGCCGTGGGCGAGGCCAACCTGGCCAGGGAAATGCGCCGACAGCTCCGCGAAGCGATCCTCCGCGGCGACCGAATCGTCGCGTTCGGACCCGGTGATGGCCCGCACCACCCAATAGGCGCGTTCCTCCCGCCCAATGGCCTCGCCGAGCCGGGCAACGATCTGCGGCAGACGATCCTGGCTGACGACGCGGGTGGTGATGGGCTGGCGGCCGGGCGGCTTTCCGGCGAGGCGGCTGACCGCCATCTCGCCCCATTGGGTCAGCAGGAGCGTGCGCGGGATGGGGGTGGCGGTCATGACCAGCATGTCCGCGACCTCACCCTTCTCGGCCAGCATCAGGCGCTGGGCGACGCCGAAGCGGTGCTGCTCGTCCACCACGGCCAAGGCGAGGTCACGGAACACCACGCCTTCCTGGAACAGCGCATGGGTGCCGAGCACCAGCGGGATCGACCCGTCCGCGAGCCCCGCCAGCACCCGCTTGCGTTCCTTGCCCTTCACATTGCCGGTCAGCAGGGCGACGGGCACGCCCGCGGCATCGCACAGCTTCTGGAAGGTGCGCAGATGCTGCCGCGCCAGCAACTCCGTCGGCGCCATCAGCGCCGCCTGGGCGCCAGCCTCGGCGGCGCGGAGCATGGCCATGATCGCGACCAGCGTCTTGCCCGCGCCGACATCGCCCTGGACCAGGCGCAGCATGCGGCGCGGGGCGGCGAGGTCGGCGTCGATCTCGGCGATGGCCTGGCGCTGGGCCTCGGTGGGCGGAAAGCCGAAGGCGGCAAGGGCCTTGTCGCGCAGGCGGCCATCGCCGGTCAGCGACCGGCCGGGGCGGTCGCGCGACCGCCGGCGCACCAGGCCAAGGGCGATCTGCCCCGACAACAATTCGTCATAGGCGAGGCGCCGGTGCGGGGCCTCGCCCGGCTCGGCCTCGGGCGCCTGGATCGCGCGGAGCGCGGCGGCGAAGCCCGGCCAGGCCTCGCGGCGCAGCAGCGGCACGTCCTGCCATTCCGGCAGTTCCGGCAGCAGGGCGAGGGCGGCGGCCATCGCCCGCGTCACCTGCGGCAGCGTCAGCGTGCCGGTCAACGGCCAGACGGGCTGGATGGCGGGGATCGTCTCGGCGCGGGCGGCGATCTGGGGGTTCACCATCACCCAGTCGTCGTCGCGATCCTCCTTCACGGTACCGGCGAGGAAGCGCGACACGCCCACGGGCAGGGTCTTTTCCGCCCAGGGCTTCTGCCAATTCATCAGGAAGGCCGTCAGCGACTCGCCGCCGGCCTCGGCCCGGACCCGGACATAGGGGCGACCCTGGGCCGAGCGCGCGGCCTTGTGACTGATGGGGATGGCCTCGATCACCGCTTCCGCATCGGGCAGGGCCTGGGAAGGTCGGTCGATGCGGCGGCGGTGCAGATAGCGCTCGGGCAGGTGCAGCAGCAGGTCGAGCACGCGCGTGCCGGCCGCGGCCTTGGCCATCAGCCGGGCTTCGTTCTCCTTCACGCCCTTCAGCCCCGTGATCGGGGCGAGTAGCGGCGCGAGCACCTCTCCGCTCCGCGGCGCGGGCGCATCTCCGCCCTGCGGTGCAGGCGTATCCTCTCGGGCTGACACGATTCCCATCGGCCTCTATATGGCAGGGCTTACGCCATGCTCGAACCCCAGGAACTCGACCCGCGCCGCCGCCGCCTGCTCTTCCGGGCGATGCACCGCGGCACCAAGGAAGCCGATCTGATGATCGGTGGCTTCGTCACCCGTCATGTCGCGGCCTTCACCGTCGCCGAACTCGATGAGATCGAGGCGCTGCTGGAGCATTGGGACGTGGACCTGGCGGACTGGCTCTCCGGCCGCCGCCCCATCCCGCCCGAGGCCGATACCCCCCTGATGCGCCGCATGGCCGAGGAATGCAGCCAGCCCGGCTATGGCGTGCCGCCGGGGGCGGAACGGTGAGCGTCCTCACCGTCCATGGCGCGCCCGAGGGCTTCGACGCCCTGTTGCTGTGCCGCCGCCGGGCGGAGACCGACCTGCCGGTCGTCCATATCTGCCGCGACGATGCCCGCATGGCCCGCATGGCCGAGGCAGTCGGCTTCTTCGCCCCCGAGGTCGAGGTGCTGCGCTTCCCGGCCTGGGACTGCCTGCCCTATGACCGCGTCTCCCCCAACCCGGAGATCGTCGCCGAGCGCGTCGCGACGCTGACGCGGCTGCTGGAACCGCCGAAGCGCCCGCGCATCCTGCTGACCACGGTCAATGCCGTCGCGCAGAAGGTGCCGCCGCCATCGACCTTCGCCGGCGCCACGCTGCACCTGGAAAAGGGCGGTCGCGTGCAGCCGGAGGTGCTGACCGCCTTCCTGGAGGCCAATGGCTATCACCGCACCGGCACGGTGATGGAGTATGGCGAATACGCGGTGCGCGGCGGCATCGTGGATCTCTATCCGGCGGGCGAATCCGATCCTGTCCGGCTCGATCTCTTCGGCGACGAGATCGAGGATATGCGCCGCTTCGACACGGCATCCCAGCGCAGCGGCAGGGTCGTGCCGGAGCTCTGGCTCCGGCCGGTCGGCGAGGTCTTCCTGGACGAGGATTCCCGCACCCGGTTCCGTACCGCCTATCGCGACCTGTTCGGCGCCGCGGCGGCCGAAGACCCGCTCTATGTCTCGATCAGCGCAGGGCGGCGGCACCCGGGCATGGAGCACTGGGCCGGGCTGTTCCATGACTTCATGGCGACGCTGCTGGACTATGCGCCCGGTGCGTCGGTCAGCCTCGACAACCAGGCCGAGGACGTCGCGACCGCCCGCTTCGAGATGGTCGCCGACCATTACGACGCCCGCCGCGTGCCGGTGCGCGTGGCCGAAGGGGAGGTGCCCTACCGCCCCGCGCCGCCCGAGACGCTGCA
Organism: Roseomonas sp.; assembly: GCA_041914265.1. Taxonomy (GTDB): domain Bacteria; phylum Pseudomonadota; class Alphaproteobacteria; order Acetobacterales; family Acetobacteraceae; genus Neoroseomonas. The sequence goes on along the minus strand of JAYSDS010000117.1, from coordinate 961 downwards.
TCTCGACCGCGCCGGCTGGCGCGCGATGCTGAACAATGGGCCCGTGCTGCAATTCACATCCTTCAACAAGCCCGATGGCGTGGAAGGAATCGAGGCCGGCGGCCGCCCCGGCCCGCTGCTGACCGAGGCACGCATGGCCGGCGAGAATGTCTTCGTCGCCTATGGCAGCATGGTCGCGGGGCAGTTGAAGGCGAAGCGGCGGCCGTTGCTCGCCGCGTGGTCCAAGGGCTCGCGCGAGCGCCTGGCGAATCTCCTGCGGGAGAACGGCATCGCCGCCGCGCAGGCCGAGGAGTGGAAGGCCGCGCGCGCGCTGCCGGATGGCGTCGTCGGCCTCGTCGTGATGGGGCTGGAACGCGGCTTCGTCGCGGACGGCATCTGCGTCACGGCCGAGCAGGACATCCTCGGTGAACGCATCGCGCGCCCGCCGCGCCGCCGCCGCCGCGCCGACCAGTTCATCGCCGATGCGACCGAGATCGCCGAAGGCGACCTGGTGGTCCACCAGGACCACGGCATCGGGCGCTATGAAGGGCTGACCACCATCGAGGTGTCGGGGGCGCCGCATGACTGCCTGCGCCTGACCTATGACGGCGGCGACCGGCTGTTCGTGCCGGTCGAGAACATCGAGATCCTCTCGCGCTTCGGCACAGAGACGGCGGGTGTGGCGCTCGACAAGCTCGGCGGCGCGTCGTGGCAGAACCGCAAGGCCAAGGCCAAGGCGCGGGTGCGCGACATGGCCGATGCGCTGATCCGTACCGCCGCGCTGCGCCGCATGAAGGACGGCGTGCTGGCGACGCCGCCCGAGGGCGTGTGGGACGAATTCTGCGCCCGCTTCCCCTTCGCCGAGACCGAGGACCAGGCGCGTGCCATTGCCGATGTGCTGGAGGACCTGTCCGCCGGCCGGCCGATGGATCGCCTGATCTGCGGCGATGTCGGCTTCGGCAAGACCGAAGTGGCGCTGCGC